>JBDUCR010000243.1:0-49390 GCA_040003345.1 bacterium | reverse complement strand
ACCAGTTCGCTCGCACAGCGCGCTCGAGTGCGTTCGCCGGTGCGGAGCGCACCGCAAGGAGTGGGAGCGCGTTGGCGTTCAGCCGGACGTGAAAATCCGATCCGTCGGATGCGCTCGCGGTCGCCCATCTCGCCGCACTCGACTCACTGCAACGAACAGTGACGGATAAGGCGTATCGCATGGCGCTCGCGTCAACACGTCTGGCAACGGAAGCGATTGCGCATCCGCGTAACATCGAAGGGCGCGTCCTCGTCATACGCTGGCACGTACGAAGGCGGGCGAGTACTTGCCGTGGAGAGTGGTGTGCTGGTCCATCGGCGTGACGCGATGCGTCCGCCGCGTGCGCTGGTCGCGGTGAACGACACGACGTTCGTTCTCAACAACACCATCCAGCTGACGTTCGAGCACGGTGCCGACGGAACTGTGCGGCTCGTGCAGCATCTCGCGGACGGAAGCACGTTCGTCTCTCCTCGTATTGGAGACGTGCCCTCTGACCTTGCGAAGTAGACGTGAGTGCGGTGAAGGGATCTGCACGTCAAGCGTCCCGATGCCGATACTTCGGGGTAGCACATACGTCGGGCGCGGTACCCCAGCGCGAGGCCCGCGGGAGCGGGCGCGGCCATAAACCGTTACACTACAACGCTTTAATTGATCGCTCCTCGTGCGTATACTTCTGTTTAGCACCGATCGACCATTTCATGCAGAAGTCATCCACCTCGCTTCTGCCGTCATCGACGTCGCCCTCCTTCCCGGCGCCGTAGACCATAGCCCTTTGTCCTAAGGCACATGCGTCCTCCCAGGTATCTGCAGAACGTTCTTCTTGGTGCCACCGCCTTTCTGGCGGCCGGCGCCATGTTCGTGCCCGGTCATGAGAGCAACGGACCAGTGCTCAATGCAGCGGTCGCGTTCGTAAGCCCCAAGGCAGTCTCGCCCCCGTCCCCTATCGCAACGAAAGCAGCCTCGAGTCTTACGGCAGAGATCGGAAGTGCGCTCAAAGCCTTCACAGGAACAGTGCGTCCGCTGAGCCGTCCGCAGGCGCTCGAGTCCGCATTCCGCAGCTACTTCGCGTACAAGACCGCGCATCCGAACGACGTCAGGAAGCCGTATCTCTACTTCGTCGACTATGGTCTGCCGAGCACCACGGCACGCGGCTACGTGTTCGATATGGACTCGCTCACGATCGTCGACGGACCGTTCACGGTCGCGCACGGCCGTGGATCATCGACGTCGCAGTACGGCGTGCCCACGCGCTTCTCCAACGCGCCGAACAGTGCCGCGACGTCGCTCGGATTGTATCTGGCGGAAGCGACGTATGATTTCCATGGGCACATGGGCGGACAGTCGTACAGCTCGATCGGCATGCGCCTCATGGGAATTTCCAGCGGCTTCAATGACAACGCGTTCGCGCGGCGTGTTGTCGCGCATGGCGCACCGTACGTCACCGCGACGAAGGCGGGCCGCAGCGAAGGCTGTCCGGCGATGGAGCCCGCACGCGCCGAGCGTCTGTTGCCGAAGCTGGCGAATGGTGGGATGGTTTTTCTCTTCGCGCCCGACACGGATTGGATGTCGCGCGATCGCTGGTTGACGGCGAACGCAGGTTGAGCCTCGCGCTGCACGGCAGCGCGATAGTGACACGTGGGAGATCGCGCGCTAGCATTGTGACCGCGAGCGCGGCCCTGCTCGCCTCACTCATCCCGTGTCGCGAATGCGAACGACCCTCCTTGCGCTTGCCGCGCTGCTTTCCGTTGCACCGGGCACTTTACTCACTCGCGCCTCCGTAGCGCCGTGCACAAAGGCGACGACCGACTGCGAGCGATGGATCGCCATCGGTAATGGGCCGGCGCGAACCAAAGTGTATGCGAGCTTTCAGCTCGACGCCCCGAATCCGGCAATCACACGCGCGCTGGTGATGGTACACGGCGCCGGACGCAACGCGGATCACTATTTCGAGACGAGCACCGGTGCGGCGTTTCTCGCCGGCGCGCTCGACAACACGATCATCATCGCGCCGCGCTTTGCAGCCGGCGCCGACAAGGTCGCAGAGAACGAAGTGCTCTGGCCCGAGCGCGGAGAGAATTGGCGGTCCGGCGGCGCTCTGCCGACAAACGCCAACTTCGGCTCGTTCGACCTCGTGGATGAGATCGTCCGAAGGCTCGCGAACAAGCGCAACTTTCCCAACCTCTCGAAGGTCGTCATCGCGGGCCACTCCGCCGGCGGCCAATTCGTGACGCGCTACGAGATGGCGAACAAGATGCACGGCACGCGCGGCGTCGAGATGAGCTATGTCGTCGCCAATCCGTCGAGCTACGCGTGGCCTGTTGCGGTACGTCCGCTATCCACCGGCAATGGCGATCCGAACGGCGCAGACAAGGAAGCACTCGGCGCCAACGGCGAGAAGGTAAACGCGCAGTTCACCTTTGGTCCGTTCGACTCGACAAAGGCACCGACGTTCAACAAGTGGCCGGCGGGTCTCGCTGATCGCACCGGATATACGGCGGGTATGTCGGACGATCAGCTGAGAAAGCAGCTCGTCGAACGTCCAACCACATATCTGCTTGGCCAGGTCGATGTGCTTCCGCTCGGCGGATTCGATTCGTCGCCGAATGCGATGGCGCAGGGGCCGACGCGGCGCGCGCGCGGCGAGGCTTTCTTCAAGTACGTGACCGAGACGCTCGGCGCAAAGCACAGCGCGATCATCGTTCCCGAGTGCGGCCACAACGATCGTTGTATCTACACAACCGACATCGTGTTTCCGGCGATCTTTCCGAAGTAGTGTGACCAACACAATCGAGAGGTGCACGTGAAGGCTTCGAACGCCGCGCTGTCGCTCGCGCTGGTGCTTTCTGCCGCGAGCGGTGCGACCGCGCAGCAAATCCAGACATACCGTCCGTTCGGCGATCTCCGTTCTCAGGCCGCGGAACAGCAGCGCTGGCTCGATGCGCGCATGAAGACGGTGTTGCCTTCGCTGATGCGCAAGCACGGCGTCGAGATGTGGGTCATCCCGATGCGCGAGTACAACGAAGATCCCGTGTTCTCGTCGCTTGTGTCAGCGACAACGCTCAACGCTCGGCGACGTACGATCTATTTGTTCTATGATCCGTGTGCGCGGCTTCGCGCCGACTGCGCGAAGCCGTTCGAGCGTCTGGCACTCGGCGGTACGTCGCAGGGAGGTGTGTTCACTGCGATTCGCTCGACGAAGGCACCGTCGGGACCAGCGGGTGGCGCCGTGCAAGCGCAGGCGGAGTTGTGGGGCGATGAACAGTGGCAGGTGTTGAAGGCGGAAATCGAGAAGAGGAATCCAAAGTCGATCGCAATCGACGTCTCCACTGTGTTCGCGTTCAACGACGGCCTCTCCGCCGGCGAGATGGCGGGCATGAGCAAGGCGCTCGGCGCCAGGTGGACGTCGCGATTCACGCATGCGGATGATCTCGCACTGGACGTGATCGCGACGCGGTTGCCGGAGGAAACGGAACGCTATCGCTCACTGCAGAACGTGGTGTGGGGCATCATCGACACCGCGTTCTCGAATGTCGTGATCACTCCTGGCGTGACGCACGTAGAGGACGTCGTGTGGTGGATGCGCCAGAAGGTGAATGACCTCGGACTTGGAACGTGGTTCCATCCATCGGTCGAAGTGCAGCGCAAAGGTGCGACGGACGCGACCCTCGGCGACGATCCGATCATTCAGAAGGGCGACGTCCTGCACTGCGACTTCGGCATTACGGCGATGCGGCTCAACACCGACACACAGCACATGGGCTACGTGTTGAGGGACGGTGAGAGCGATGCGCCGACTGGTCTCAAGCTGGCGATGACCAATTCGAACAAGCTGCAAGACATCGTGATGGGCGAGATCAAACCCGGACGCACAGGGAATGAGATTCTCGCGTCGTCACGCGCGAAGGCCGCCGCGGCGGGACTCGACGGCACCGTGTACACGCATCCGATCGGCATGAACGGCCATGGTGCAGGTCCGCTCATCGGGCTCTGGGATTATCAGAACGGCGTCCCGGGACGCGGCGACGCGAAGGTCATCCCGAACATGTGGTTCTCGATCGAGCTGCAGGCGACGACGAACGTGCCGGAGTGGGGCAATCAGCCGGTGCGTTCAGCGCAGGAAGAGGACGCGGTGATCGGGTCTGACGGCGTCATTCGCTGGGCGCTCGCGCGTCAGACCACATATCATTTCGTCCGTCCGAGGCAATAGCCGCCGCGGGATCTCGAACGTCTACTGAACGACGACCGAGTGCGTTACCGAATTCGTGAGGCCACTTCCATCCGTCACGGTGAGGGTGACGTTGTATGTGCCGCCCGTCGTCCACGTGTTGCCGGAGCTCGACCCGGCGTGCGTCTCGCTCTTGCCGTTGCCCCATGCCCATGTGTAGGACACGACGCCCACATCGTCGGTCGAGCTGCTTCCATTCACAGCGCAGTGCAATGAGCCCGCGGCGCTGCACGTCCACGTGAACCTTGCGACTGGCGCTTGATTCGACGATTGCGGCGTCACCGTGATGCTGCGCGTCACTGTTCCCGTGGCGCCCTGCGCGTCGTGCGCCGTCAGCGTGATGACGTGTGTGCCCACCGACAGATTGCTCGTCGAGAATGACGTGCCAGTGCCGATCTGCCCGTCGAGACTGCTCGCCCACGTGAGCGACGAGCCACTCAGCACACCGTCTTGTACGTCGGTGGCATTTCCTGCGAATGCAACGCTCGCTCCCTGAACAAAAGTCGCATTGTTGCTCGGCGCGGACATCGTGGCGGCGGGAGCGGTGTTCGAGGATGCTGACGGGACGAGCACCGACGTCGTCATGCTGTTCGTGAGCCCGCCACCGTCGGTGACCTTGAGCGTCACGACGTACGTACCAGTTCTGACGTACGAGTTGTTCGAGATGGGGCTCGAGTGCGTTTCACTTCGGCCGTCGCCCCACGTCCAGTTATAAGAAACGATGCCGATGTTGTCGGTAGAGGTGCTTGCGTTGAAGGTGCAGGTGAGTGTGGGGCACGACGCCGTGAAGCGTGCGACTGGTGCCTGATTCGTCGCCGAGACGGTCATGCTCGACGTCTTCGAGTTCGTTCCATTCGCGTCAGTGACGGTCAGCGTCACCGCATACGTGCCTGGCGACGCGTAGCTGTGGCTCGTCGTCTTGCCTGACGCGGTCGCTCCGTCACCGAACGTCCAGGCGTATGTCGCGGACCCGGTGGTCGTGCTGGTACTCGCGTCCATGCTGCAACTGAGCGCCGAGCAGTTTGTGGTGAAGCTCGCAACCGGTGGTTGATTTCCGGCGGAGATAAATCCGGAATAGACCAGCAGATTTGGCGTGTTCGCGGGAACACTTCTCAGCGCATTGGTGGTGGCGTTCGACACGAGCGCGCTGCGCACCTGGGCTGCCGTGGCGGTCGGATGTGCTTGCAGGTAGAGCGCCGCCACGCCTGCCACGTGCGGAGATGCCCACGAGGTGCCGGTACCGCTGTGCGTTGCGGTTGTGCTGCCTACCCACGCCATGGAAATGCCTTCACCGGGCGCGTTGATGTCGACGCACGGCCCGAAGCTGGACCAGCTCGCAAACTGATCGACGGAATTCGAGGCCGCGACGGTGAGCGCGTTGGGTACGTTTGCCGGCGACGCACTGCAGGCATCGTTCGCATTGTTGCCTGCTGCAACCACGTACACGACACCGGTTGCGATCGAGGTCGTCATCGCCTGCGTGAGTGCCGACGATAGTGTGAGCGTCATGCTCAGGTTCGCGACCGCTGGAAGTGACAGGTGCTTCGATATCCAATCGATACCGGCGAGCACCCTCGAGGTCGAGATGTTGCCCGCGCAGTCGGCGACGCGAATGGAGACGATTCGAATGTTCTTCGCAACGCCATACGTCGTGCCGCCGAGAACACTCGCGACGCCTGTGCCGTGTCCGAAGCAATCGTCGGCCGGTCCGCCGGGAGTGACCTCATCGATGCCGAGTACCGCGCGTCCACCGAAGTCGACATTGCTGTAGTTGATGCCGGTGTCGATGACGTATGCCGTCACGCCCGTTCCATTCGCATTGGCGACGTACGTCGTGCTGAGCGGCAGCGCGTGCTGGTCGATGCGGTCGAGGCCCCACGGCGCGCTCGCCTGCAGCGACTGGAGCTGCGCCGTCTGATCCTGCTCGACGAACGCGACGTTCGGATCGGCGCGCATTGCACTTGCCTCAGCGGCCGTGAGGGCGAGGGCGACGCCCTTGATCGCCGTCGTGTACGTGTGTTCGATCGCGCCCTGATGTTGCATCGAGATGGACGATGCCATGGCTGTCGGGTTCAATACGGAGTTCTTGAACACGACGATATAGTGACCCGGGATGGGAGCGCTCAACGGCGCATTCACAGGCGCCAGCGACTGCGTCGCCTGCGGGATTTCGAGTGGCGGAGTGGCGACCGAAGTCGTGGGATTGTCGGAGCACGCAGCCATGACGGCTGCCGCCAGCAGAGGCGCAGCGAAGCGTTTCATCGTGTCGATTGTGCCAGGTGAGCGGAAGATACGACGGCTAAGACCGCCGCTGTGCGTGTAGGGTCACACGGTGTTCAGGCGCTCTGGAGTGGTCATCAGATGCGCGTGCCGTGCGACGAGTCGGCGCGATGGATTGCTACGACGCATGGCATATGTAACACACTTCGTGGAGAAAGTTCCTGTCGGATTTCACACACATATTTTGCGTAAGCGGAGTCACATTTACGCCGTGATTTTTGATGATTATGTCTTTATTAGAGCAACCTCATGTTGCGCGGTGCCGATGCGCTCGGTTCCGGGCCTGTCACGACGCCGCGCCTGCTGGCATCACGCGGGGGTTGGCGACTGACTCACGTACGCTTGGTCCGCTTACCGTGGCGTTCGCCAAGGCACTTTGTTGTCGCTTGTGCGCGCTAAGAAAGCGCGAGCGTCGTGCTCGATCTGTTACAACACTCGCGGTGACGGGCGCATCTCATCCCGCTAGAATTCATTGAGACTTTTCCATGGAGCGACCATGTCAACGATGAATCCACCAACCACGCCGGCCATCGCCATCGCACACGAGCTGGTCGATCTTTGCCGAGCTGGCCGGAATGGCGACGCGATCGAGCAGTTGTATTCGGAACAGATCGTCAGCATCGAGCCTGTCGGAAGCGAAGCGATGCCCGCTGAGCTTCACGGCATCGACGCGGTTCGCAACAAGCACAAATGGTGGACGGAAAACATGGAAGTGCATTCGTCCGAGGTCGGCGGACCGTATGTGGGCGAAGAAGGTTTTGTCGTCCAGTTCACCTATGACACGACGTTCAAGCCAACCGGCAAGCGAAAGACGGCAACCGAGCTGGCGAAGTACACCGTCGCCAACGGCAAGATCGTCATGGAAGAGTTCTTCTATAACGCGGACGGCTGACGGCGCGAGTACTTCACCGAGCGGAGAGAAAGCGGGCACTCTCGGGCGCTGGGAGACAACAACTCGATGGCGGCGGGCGTAGTGACATTCACTGCGTCCGCCGCCATTGTTTAGCCTGTTCCAGGATGACCAAACACGACCACGTGGAGCCGCCTGCATGAAGCGCCTGTCCGTCACCGACATTTGTCGCATCAGATTCAATAGACCGTTGATAGCGACGGTTGCCGTCGCGTTGTTCGTCGTAGCGCCAGCGCTGCGTGCGCAGGAGAAGGTCGATGTCGCGACGATGGAGCGTATCAAGACGGAAGAGACCAATCACGGCCAGGTGATGGACATCATGAGCTGGCTGTCGGATGTCTACGGTCCGCGGCTGACATGGTCGCCGAATACGCTGCGTGCGCGCGACTGGACCATGGGGCAGATGAAGTCGTGGGGTCTTGCGAACGTTCACGAAGAGAAGTGGGATACGCCCACCGGGTTGGGCTGGGAGAACGAGCACTTCTCCTTCAATGCAAAGGGCGAGGTGCCATTCATCGTCGAAGCAGTGCCGCAGGCGTGGTCAGGGAGCACGAAGGGCGTCGCCATCGGTCATCCGTTGTTGATTCAGGCTGGATGCTCTGATGAGCTCAGGGAGAAGTATTCTGGCAAATTGAAGAACGCGTTTCTGATGTTGAGGCCGCCCGTGAACAGCGCAGTTGCCTCGTTTGCTCCGGTCGCCACGCGGCTGACAGACTCGGCTCTCACGACAATGGCTGCAGTGCAGCCGAGTGTTGGAGGCGGCGGCGGTGGACGTGGCGGTTTTTCAGGAGCAGCGGCAGCGCTCTCGCCGACGTGTGAGAAGCAGTTCCAGCGCGACTCGATTGCCGTTGCGTCGAGCGCGAGCGCGGCCGCGGCGGCCGGCTTCTTCGCGTTCCGCGGCAGAGGCGGCGTCAATATCGCCGACACGCTGACGCTACGATGGCTCGAAAAGCAGGGAGTCGGCGCCATCATGCTTGTCGATGTGAATCATACCGGCGGCAACATCGGCACCAACAATGGTGCGCCGCGCGCCAAAGGTGTGGCGCGGATACCGACGGTTCACGTCGCGCAGGAGTCGTACGGCCGCATTGCGCGCATGCTCGACAAGAAGATTCCGGTGACGCTCGAGCTCAACATGCAGAACAAGTTCTACCCCGAGAACACGGGCTCATTCAACATCATCGGGGAGATTCCAGGGACGGATCCGCAGTTGAAGGACGAAGTCGTGATGATCGGCGCACACTTTGATTCGTGGCATTCCGGCACTGGGGCGACGGACAACGGCGCAGGGTCTGGCGTCATGCTCGAAGCAATGCGGCTTCTCAAGGCGCTCAATCTGAGTCCTCGGCGCACAATTCGGATCGCCCTCTGGACTGGCGAAGAGCAAGGGCTGCTCGGCTCCACGGCGTATGTGAAGCAGCACTTCGGCGCTCGCGACACGCTCGGCTTTCATGCGACGGACGAGCAGAAGAAGCTCGCGGCCTACTTCAACGTCGACAATGGAAGCGGCAAGATCCGAGGTGTGTTTCTTCAGGGCATCGAGGCCGAGCGGCCGATTTTCAACGCGTGGATGGGGCCGTTCAAGGACATCGGCATGAACACGCTGACGATCAGCAATACGGGAGGCACGGATCACCTCTCGTATATCGCGGTCGGCCTTCCGGGTTTCCAGTTCATTCAGGATCCGCTCGACTACGGCGACTTTACGCATCACACGAATCAGGACGTGTACGAGCGGTTGCAGCCGGACGACATGAAGTTCAACTCCGCAGTGGTGGCGAGCTTTGCGTGGCAGGCGGCGCAGCGTGATGAGAAGCTTCCACGTCCGCCGGAACCCGGTGCGCTGCAGAATCGCGCTCGGCCGATACCGTAACGCGATCGTCGGACTGACGCGAAGAATGACGTCGCGTCAGTTCGGGACTCCTGTCATCTTCCAGCATCATAGTGCGGCGCTCTTCCGTTCACGTGGAGATTCAGAGTGACATCTGCTATTGCCGGTTGGTCGAAGAAGGCCAGTGGAGTTCTGAGCCTTCTCATTCCCGTCGCGCTGAGTGGTCAGGCTCCGCTGCCCGACGCGATTCGGCTATACGTCAGTGTTGACGCACCCGTCGTCGCTCTCACGCACGCGCGCGTGATCGACGGGACGGGCGCGCCAACGCGACCTGGTCAAACGCTGCTCATCGATCACGGCGTGATTCGCGCTGTCGGCGACTCGGCAAGCGTCGCGATTCCTGCCGGCGCAAAGGTCATCGATCTCACGGGCAAATCCGTGATGCCCGGGCTGGTGATGGTGCACGAGCACATGTTCTATCCGTCTGGCGGCGGCAGCGTGTACAACGAGCAGGCGTTCAGCTTCCCGCGCTTGTATCTCGCCGGTGGTGTGACGACAGCACGTACGGCAGGGAACATGGCCGGCTACGCTGACCTCGAGCTCAAGCGCGCGATCGACAGCGGTCGCACGGTGGGTCCATCGCTCGACGTCACGGCGCCATATCTCAACGGACCAGGGTTGCCGATCTATCAGGTACACGCGCTCACTGGTCCCGATGACGCAAGGCAGATGGTCTCGCACTGGGCCGATCGCGGCGCGACGTCGTTCAAGGCGTACATGCACATCACGCGCGCCGAGTTGGCCGCGGTAGTGAAGGAGGCGCATCGTCGGAAGCTCAAGGTGACAGGTCATCTGTGCTCCGTCACTTTCCGCGAGGCCGCCACGATCGGCATCGACAACCTCGAGCACGGACTCGTGGTCGCAAGTGATTTCGTGAAGGACAAGAAGCCCGACGAATGTCCGACGGCGAATGGCGGCGTCACCGCATCGCTGATGAGCCTCGACGTGAACGGCGAGCCGATCCAGTCGCTGATCAAATACCTCGTGTCGAAGCACGTCGCGCTGACGTCCACGCTCACGGTGTTCGAGACGTTCACGCCCGGCCGCCCGGAGGCGCCGCAAGGTGCGCTCGACGCGATGCTTCCGGAAGCGCGCGATCAGTACACGCGGAACTGGACGCGGATCGCGGGACAAACGACGTCGCAGTACTCGACACTCTTTGCGAAAGAGATGGCGTTCGAGCTCGCATATTTCCGCGCGGGTGGTCAACTGCTCGCCGGAACGGACCCCACGGGCTATGGCGGTGTGGTCGCGGGCTACTCGAATCAGCGCGAGCTGGAGTTGCTCGTCGAGACAGGACTGACGCCGCTCGACGCGATCAAGGTTGCGACGCTGAACGGCGCCCGGTATCTCGGGCGCGCGGATCGCGTCGGATCGATCGCCGTTGGCAAGCGAGCGGATCTCATCGTCGTCAACGGCGATCCCTCGGCGCGCATTGCTGATGTCGAGAAAATGGAGATCGTCTTCAAGGACGGCGTTGGGTACGACTCGGCGAAGCTGTTCGCGTCGGTAAAGGGGCAGGTTGGTTTGCATTGAATCATCAACTTTCATGAATCACCTTGAAGTCCGCGCTTTGGTGCTGGCCCTTGCGACGCTCGTCACGAGCGCTGCAAGCGCGCAGCGTCCGTCGAGCGGCGCGCGCGTGCCTCGGCTTGCGATTCGCAACGCGACCATCGTTGACGGCAACGGCACGCCAGCATCCGGTCCCGCCGACATCCTCATCGAAGGCAATCGCATAACGAGCGTGACGTTCCTCGATCCTGTCGCGATTCGTTCTGGACGCGCTGCACGCCCGAAGGCAGACGCCGAGATCGACGCGACGGGCAAGTTCGTGCTGCCGGGATTGATCAATGCGCACGCGCATCTCCAGGACGAACGCGCCCACGTACCGCAGCCGTACGATTACACACTCAAGCTGTGGCTCGCGTGCGGGATCACCAGCGTGCGCGAAGTTGGCGCCGACTCCACCGAAAAAGTGATCGCGATTCGCGACCGCGGCGCGCGCGGTGAGATCGCATCGCCGCGCCTGTTCGTTTACGCGCGCTTCTCGAACGCGCCAGTGCCGACGTCGCCTGACGCGGCGCGCGCGCGGATTCGCGACCTCAGGAAGATGGGCGCGGACGGCATCAAGATTCTCGGCATCGATCGCGACGTCATGCAGGCGACGCTCGACGAAGCACACAAGCTCGGGCTGCGCGTCGCACATCACGTCGGCGTCGAAGAGACGAATGCGTGGGACGACGCGCGCTTCGGCACGACGAGCATCGAACACTGGTACGGCATTCCTGACGCCGCGATCGTCGATGGACGCCAGCACTTTCCGCCGGACTACAACTATCGCAACGAGACCGATCGCTTTCGCTGGGCCGGCCGTCTCTGGCGCGAAGCAGATCCAACGCTGCTCGGCAAGGTGCTCGACACGATGGTGGCCGCTAAGGTCGCGTGGGTGCCAACCCTCGACATCTACGAAGCGTCGAGAGATCTGCAACGTGCACAAACGCAGCCGTGGTTTGCCGAATACCTCCATCCGACGCTCGAAGATTACTTTCGTCCGGATGCCGCGAATCATGGTTCCTACTTCTTTGGATGGAGCTCGACAGACGAAACGTTCTGGAAAGAGAACTATCGTCTCTGGATGTCGGCGCTCCGCGACTTCGAGCGGAAGGGCGGCGTCATTGGCGTCGGTGACGACGCAGGATTCATCTATCAGATGTATGGCTTCGGACTCATTCGCGAGCTGGAACTGCAGCAGGAGGCAGGGTTCCAGCCGCTCAAGGTGATTCAGCACGCGACCGGCAACAACGCGCACATTCTCGGTCGCGACGCTGATCTCGGCCGCGTGCGCGCAGGTTTTCTCGCGGACCTCATTGTCGTGAATGGCAATCCGCTCGAGAACCTGAAGGTGTTCTACCCAACCGGCGTCGACGAGCTGCGCGACGGCAAGGTCGTACGCGGCGGCGGCGTCGAGTGGACGATCAAGGACGGCATTCCCTATCACGCGCCCACGTTGTTCGCCGACGTAAAGGCGATGGTGACGAAGGCGCGCGCCGAGCGGGGAAAGCGTTGACCACATCGCACGCATACGACAGATTGATCATGCGCTGTGTCTAGGGTTCCGCCTGCCGCCCGCCCTCTCCGTACGACAACCAGGGCGCAGGGACTGCGACCGAGCGACACCAGGTGACCGATTCGCGATCGCCCGCAACTGACGGCATAAAAGTCCTGAGGTCGAGCTTTGTCACGCCCGTCCCTTCCGCGCAGCGGTAAGGGCGGCCGACCCGGAGGACAATGATGACACCTTCACACCTTTCCCCTCGGACCTACACCGCGGCCGAGTGGCCCGTGCCGTTGAAGCCGGTCACCCTGATCGGCGCGCGTGTGCGCCTCGAGCCTATTACCGATGACGCCGAGCTCTCACTCCTCGAGGAGGTGGCGCACGCCGCGAGCGATGAGGGTGTCAGGCGGTATCTGCGGAGCGACCTGCGCACACCGGACCTGCGGCGCGCGTACATCGCCGACCTCGTCGCGCAATGGCGTGCTGGCACGGCACTCCCGTTCGCGGTGCGGCTCATTGCGCCAGGACTTCCACACACTGAGCGCATCGTCGGCACAACGCGACTCAAGGGCGCCATACTCGCCGACCGTCGCTTCGGCATCGGCTCGTGGTACACGCCAGCCGTGTGGGGCACCGGCGTCAACACCGAGGCGAAGCACCTGCTGCTCGAGCACGCGTTCGAGACACTGAAGGCGGTGCGTGTCGAGTTCGAAACTGATGTGATGAACGAGCGTTCGCGCGCTGCGCTCGCGGGCCTTGGCATTGCGCAAGAAGGCGTGCTCCGGGCACATCGGATCCGGCGTGACGGCACTCTCCGAGACACGGTGCTGTTCGCGGTGACCGCAGCCGATTGGCCTTTCGTGCGCGAGCAAATCGCGATGCGGCTTGCGAGCGCTCGTCGGCTCACCCCTTGAGCGCGTGCCAGTCCGCTAAGGCCTGAGTTTCCTGTTCCGGTGTGATCGTGAACTTCGGAGCATTGCGCCGCGCCTCGGGAACCGTCGGCCACCATGTGAGTGTGTCGCGCATGGTGGTGGCGAGGGGACGATACGTCAGCCCCGCGGCGCGGGCCTTGTCGTTCCGTATCGACATCATGCCGTCGTCGTTGCCCTTGAGCAGCGCCCACGGAATCGCCTCGTCGATCTTGTGCTGTTCGAGGAACGCGTAGTCATCTACAAAAGTGAGTCTCGCATTCGAGTCGACCGCGGCGCGTGCCTGTTCATAGAATTGCGCTGCCGTCATGAGCTCGCGCGGCCCGGCGGCGTTATAAGCGCCACTCTTTCCGTGCTCGAGTAGCGTGACGTAGAACTCGGCGAGATCGCGCACGTCGATGAACTGCACAGGATCGTTCTTCTTTCCGGGGGCGAGCACTTCCCCACCCTTCGCCAATCGCTGCGGCCAATACGGAAAGCGATCGCTCGCGTCGCCAGGGCCGACGATATACGTGGGACGCACGATGACGCCGCGACCGCCGAATGCGTTCATCACCTCGCGCTCGCACTTCGCCTTCGCGACGCCGAATGTCGCCGAGCCGTCCTTTGGATCGTCTGCGTCGAACTTGATCGGACCATTCTCGTCGAGACCGCGCGCGAGATACGGATAGAACACACCTGTCGACGACGTGAAGAGATATCGCTCGACATTGTTCTTGAGTAGCGCGGCTGTCGCTGCGACCCAGACAGGATTCGTCGCTGAGTCGTCGATCACGGCGTCCCACTTCTTCCCCTCGAGCGATTTGAGATCGCCGCTCCGATCGCCGGTGAGCCGGATGACCGACTCGGGAATCTCGGCGTCGTGCCGGCCGCGTGTGAAGATCGTGACCTTGTGCCCTCGCGCCACCGCATGACGCACGAGATGTGGTCCGATGAATCCCGTTCCACCGAGAATGAGAAGGTTCATCTTCGCTGGTTGCTTCGTCGCGTGCGCAAGTAGCGCATTTGTGCCGACGAGCAGCGCACCACCGGTGACTGCGGACGTTTTCAGAAACGCACGACGAGTGGGCATCGGAGACGTGGTGGGGAAGGAGTGTCAGCCACCCGTTGTCATGAGAAGCGGCGTCGCCAGGTTGGACACTGCGTCGCGACGATTCGTTTCATTGGCGGCGAGCGCAGCCTGACGACGCCCGAGCCATACGCCGAGGAGCAGCCAGACAAACGACACCGGCACAGCGACAAAGGCGATACCAGCGAGCCCAAGCCCCACCGCAGCAAGACCAGCGTATAACCACGCCGCAAGCTGATCACCGCCACGATAGACGAACGTCTCGATGAAGCTCTTCGCCTTGTACTTGTCCTCGCGCGGCACAACGGTGAACAGCGTCTCCATGGCTGGATTCGTGAGCGAAAAATTCGTCGCGCGGCGCAGCACCGTGAAGATCGCGAGTGTCGTGAACACGGGCATTACCCCGAGCGCACCAAACCCCAGCATCGAGAGCGCAGGCAGCACAGCGAGCGTAGCCGCGAGGCCGATCCAGCGAATGATGCGCCCGGTGAAGAACACCTGCGCGAGCACAGTGAGTATTTGCGCCGCCAGCTCGAGACGGGCGAGAATCGTCGTGCGCGCCACGCGATCCGCGTAGAAGCGGCCGACGATGTCGCTCTGCTGGAAATAGAGGAACGTCGAGCCTACCGAGTACAGAATGAGGAAGAGCGCAATGCCGAGCAGATAACGCGACTTCAACACGCTCGTCACTCCGTTCATCAGCGTTCCGCCAATCACCTCATTGTCGATTGCATCGGTGGCCACGGACGCCGGCGCGCTGCCAACACCACGAGGCGACGAGGGAAAGTTCATCACCGTCAGCGCTGCGAGCTCCAGCAATGCGGCCGACACGAGCAGGAGATTCACCGGGCCGATGCGCGGCGCGAGCGTCGCCGTCACGGTCGAACCTGCGATCGAGCCGATTGTGCCGCCGACGCCGATGAAACCGAAGAGTCGTTTCGCCTGGTCGCTGCGAAAGACGTCGGCCATGAAGCACCAGAAGATCGACGTCCCGAAAAATGCGAGAACACTCGTCCACACGTAAAAGCTGCGGCCCGTCCAGATGTCGATTGCCGATCCCTCGCCGGGAGAGACGAAACGCATCATCGCGTAAAAGAGCAGCAGATTCGCGACAAAGAACTGAAAGCTGATCGGCACGAACTTGCGCGCCGGATACCGCACGACGAGCCACGAGAACAGCGGATTGAAGAGCAGCGTTGCCGTGAGTGTGCCGGTGAACAGCCATGGCAGCTGCTGCACACCTGACGCTGCCGCGACCGCATCACGAATCGGGCGGAGGACGAAGTAGCCACTCAGCACAAAGAAGAAGAACACGAACGACATCAACGTCGCACGCGTCTCTTCCGGCTCTACATCGACCGCTCGGCGCAACAGGATCATGCGTCGCCAGTGCTCTTCCGCGACTTCCACGCCGAGAGGACTTCTGCTTCGCGCGCCGCGGAAATTCCACCGACGCTCCCGTCGGCAATTGCCTTGAGCTCAGCGTCGGGCCGAGTCTTGTTCCAGTCGAGCGTGTCCTTCGCGGTGACGGCGAGTGGACGGAACGTAAGACCGGCAGCGACCGCCTTCGCATTCTTGCGACGCAGAAAACCGGCGGTGCTGCCAGTGGACGGCACCCACACGGTCATGTCACGCCAACCGCGAATTTTCTGATCTTCCAGAAACTCCGCGGGCACCCACGTGAACTGCGCGCCCGCCGTCGTGATTGCCTTGATGCCATACAGCAGCTCGGCGATCGTGAGTGGTGCTGCTGGGCCGGTCGCATTGTAGATACCGAACACGCGATTCTCCGCCATTCGAATCGTCCACTCCGCGAGGTCGCGCGAGTCGACGAACTGAACGGAATCGGTGGGCGTACCAGGTGCGAGCACCTCGCCACCCTTGTCGATGCGATACGGCCAGTACGTGAATCGATCGGTGCGATCGAGCGGACCAACGATGAGACCGGGACGGATGATCGTGTTGATGCCAGGATAGTGCTTCGCGACTTCCTGCTCGGAAAATGTCTTCAACGCGCCGTAGTATTTCGTCGCGTTCGCTCGATCGAGCGTGTAGGGATCGAGGTCGGGCGGAAGTGGCGTGAGTGGCGCCGTCTCGTCGGCCAGCGGAATACTGTTGTCCGGATAGACGGAGATCGTCGAGATGAAGATGTAGTGCTTCGTGTTTCCGGCGAGGTGCTGCGCCGCGTTGCGGACCCACGCGGGAAGTGTGGTTGGATTGTCGATGACGACGTCGAACTTGCGACCCTTGAGCGCGGTGACGTCGTCGTTCAAATCGCCGAGGAGCTGTTCGACGCGACCCTTGAAGTAGTCGGGGCGAGTCTTGTTGCGATTGAGCAGCGTGACCCGATGGCCGCGCGCCGTCGCATACTCGACTTGCTCGGGTCCGGTAAACCCAGTGCCGCCGAGAATCAGGATGTCGAGCGGTGCTTTAGCCCGTGCAGTTTTGTGGCGCGTCGGCGCAGTCGTGGGTGCAGCCGCGCCGCCGATCGACGGCGTAACGCCGAAGCCAAGTGCGCCGCCGGCAAGCGCGGACAGCTTGAGGAAGGTGCGACGATCGGGGGAGGTCATGGGACCACCACTGGCGCATCCGGCTTCGTTGCTGGTTTCCGTTCGCGCAGATGTTCCTCCATGCGAAGTCGCGGCACGCCGTCCTTCATCCATTCCGGCGCAGGTGCGCCTTCGAGATAGTGATCGAACCATTCACTCATGCGCACTGCGTAATCCTTCATGTTCGCCGGGCGAGCGAGTCCGTGATTCTCGCCCGCGTACTCGAGCATGATGACTTCCTTGCCGAGCTGTCGAAGTGTGTTGAAGTACGTGATGCCCTGGTTGAAATCGACGGCGCCATCCTTGTCGTTGTGCAGGATGATCAACGGCGTCTTCACGTCCTTCGCGTGGAAGACTGGCGAGTTCCGGATGTACGCGTCGGTGTTGTCGGTGAAGTTGCCTTTGAAGCGCCCCTGACTCGACTCGAAGATGCCCTGATTCGTGATGCCCGCGTTCCAGTAGATGGAGCTGTACATGCTCACCATGTCCGTGAGCGGTGCACCGGCGATGGCGCTCTTGAAGATGTCCGTTTGCGTGACGAGGAATGCAGTCTGATAACCGCCCCACGAATGTCCCCACAGTCCGACGTTCGCCGAATCCACGATGCCGGTGGCGATGGCCGCCTTGACCGCAGGAACGACTGACCACACCGCGGACATGCCTGGATCGTTGACCTTGTAGACGATGTCAGGATCGAGCACTGCGTATCCCTTGCTCGTGAACAGCGTGGGATTCGGCGCGCGAATTTCGTTCGGCGCGGCGTACGCGTGCATGTTCTGCGAGCGCTTCTCATATATCGTCACGAGCAGCGGATATTTCTTGCCCGGCTGGTAGTTCGCGGGCAGATAGAGCGCGCCTTGCAGCTTGTCGCCCTTCGCGCTCGTGTAGTCGATCAGCTTTGCGCCCGGCGACCATGCGAACTGTCGCTGCTGCGGGTTCGCATCAGTCAGCTGCTTGTCGCTACCGAATGCGGCGTTGGCGAGATGATAGTTCGGGAACTCGACGTACGTCTGTCGTGAGAAGAGGAAGACGTCCGCGTCGCGCGCCTTGAGGAAGTTGACCTTCGCATCATCGAAGAGAAGGTTCGTCGCACCCGCGCGCTTCGCATCGACGCGAGAGAGTCCTTCCTTTTTCGTCCACTCGCCGTACGTGGCGAAGTAGAGCGGCTTCGACATGTCGACGCCTTTCTCGCGCGGATCGAACGTGTAGCGGCGCTGATAGTGCTTGCCCGTCTTGAGTCCATCGACGGTGAGGTTCACTGCGGCGCCGCCGCGAGTCGGGACTCTCCACGCGTCCCAGCCGTCCGTGAGAATTGCGTCCGCACCATCTGTCGACCACCCCATCGGCGCGAACGGTGGCGGTACGAGATTGTTGTGATCGTCCGACGTATCGCCAAACACAGCGGGCACTCCGCGCGTGATGTTGCGCGTCTGGCCAGAGGCCATGTCGACGACGTGGAAGCTCGTGTCCATGCCGAAATACAACAGCATCGATCCATCGGGCGACGGCGTGACGGGGCCAAGGTATTTCTCGAGCACGCGTTTGCGGTCGCCGGTCCTGAGATCGATCCTGTAGACGTCCTGATAGTTGCGTCCGTTGTAGCTCGCCACCTGCGCGTACGCACGGTTGTCCATGCCGTACGCAAACTTGTCCTTCGGCGCGACGCTGACGACGCGCAGTCCGTCGTCGGAGAGACGAATGACCTTGTTCTCCGCGATGCGAAACTCGCTCAGATAGCTGTAACTCTTGTCTTGCTGTTCCTGCACGATCTGCTGCGATTGAAGTCGCGGATCCTTCCAGTGCCACAGGATGAGCGACGAGCTATCGTCGTCGGCGGGGACGTTGGGTTGATTGATCGCGCCCCCTGCGCCAGGTGCGCCTGCCTGCACGACCGATGGACGATTCGCGTTTCCTGCGGCCATGACCGCGGACGAATCTTTCTTCTTCGCCTCGCGCATACCGAAATAGACGGCCGAGAAATCCTCGGCCCAACGCGGCGTGCGGTCTGCGCTGAGCTGCATGTTGGATGGAACGCCACTCGTCTTCGCGTCGACGACAGCCTTGCTCGGGGCACCGCGTGCGATTCCCGTGAATGCAACGAGTGCGAACGACGTGTCCTTGCTCGCGCTGTCAGGCGTCCCGCGCAACACGGCCAGCGCGGGGCCGCTGTCGGCCCACGCGAGACGTCGATAGAGACTGTGCTCGCTGTCGAGCGACTTCACGACGTCGGTCTTCATGTTGCGCAGCTGAACGCCGTTGCCGAGCCGGTCGCGCGCGTCGATCGTGTACGCGAGATATTCACCCGACTCGTCGAACGCGAACTCAGCCACATTGCCGACGTTGATCGTCTCGCCCGTGGTGAGGTTGTAGAGCAACATGTCCGTACCGTCGACGCGCGGAGCAGCTGCGGCCGCGCCAGCTGCTGGTGCTGCTGCCGGCGCTGCGCCTTCGGGCGGATACGCTTGCATCGCGATCCAGCCAGCCTGTTCGCCTGCAAAGGCGAACCGACGCACCTTGTCGAATTCCTTCTTTTCACCCGTTGCGAGATTGACGACCGCAACCTTGTTGTAGCTCGGGCGATGCTGTGTCTTGAGCCGCTTTGCTTCCTTCGCCGTGGGATACATGGTGAATGCAGCGAAGCGCGACGTCGGCGCGATGACGAGCGACGCACCCGGCGCACCGCCGGCGCCCGGCGGTCCCTGCACCGGCGCAGGAAGCTCGCCGATCTGAAAGCGTAGCTCTTTGCTCTCGCGTGTGGCGCGCACCACGACTTCGGCGTCGCCGTCGTTTGGCGCAAGCTGATAGACGAACCACTTGCCGTCGTTGGAGAGCGTTTGCGCGCGGATGGTTTTCCACGCCTGGATATCGGCTGTGGTGAGCGGACGAGAGCCCGAAGTAGCCTGCTGCGCTCGTGCGATGACGGGCGCGAGGAGCAGGACGATGGCGAACATGCTGCGATTCTTCATGGCGAAGCCCGGACGGCGGAAGGAGATTCCGCCGAATCTAGGCTCGGTATGGAGAACAGCAACGGCGACAAGGCAGCCTTGCGGTCGCTCGCTCTTGTACCGTTCGCTCTTATTTCAGTGACACCTTTGCGAGACACGCTGACGTCTTGAACGGCGGCAGTCCCGCATCCTCTCGACGAAGATCGACATGCGCTGAATCTTCCATCGGCGCCAGCACGAGTTTCCCGTCGGACGCGACGCGGAACTGCGTCCCATAGATCTGCTTTCGACCTGACTGCAGGCGCATTCGATCTTCGAGGGTCGCGACATCAGCTGCGTTCGACTCCTCCGGCCCCGCTTCCATCATGCGCTTGAGTGCCGCACGCGCGAGTCCGGTATCGTGTTGTGTAAGCAGCCACACGGCGCGCGTCCCCATCGCGCCGGCGACGCTCTTCGTTGGCCAGGTAGATCCGCGTGTCGTCGCGAGAGTGCGCAATTGCGTGATCATCGTCTGATCCGGAGTCACGACGGTGCCAGCGGGAACCTCCCATCCCAGTTGTATGGGCGCCGAGGTTGTCTGGTCGAGTCCTGTTGCGCGAAGGAGTTCGGTACGCAGCGCATCGTCACTCCAACCGTGCTTCGAGTCATCGAGCCATGCTCGTTGCTTCGAGTACCACGCAGATGCGGTGTCCGGTTTGCAGTCGCGCGACACGTTTCTCTGCGCCTTGGCACTGGCCGATGCCACGGCACACACAACGATCACCGCCACCAATCGCGCGTAGCTCATGGGACGCTCGGGGTAACCGTGAAGTCGTCGAACTCCGTCATGCTGTCGGTCTTCGACCACACCCCCACCTTCCCCGACACCGGCTCGGCGAGCGTGTACTCGAGCATCAGCTTGCCGTCGAGATACTCTTTGAGCTGCGTGCCGTGCACATCGATCTTCAATGTGTGCCATGTGCCAAGCTCGAGCGGCACGGCCTCCGGCGCTCGCTTAACGAACTTTCGCACACCTTTGTTGAAGGTCCACAGGACCACGTTGTCTTCGGTACCGTTGAAGCGCACCGTGAGGTAATCGCCATTGGGCTTCACGTTGAAGAGAATGCCCGCGCAGCGATCGAGAGTTCCGCCGACCATCTGAAAGCGGACTGAGATCTCACCGTTCTGGAAGTCATCGATTCCTTTCGCCACGGCGATGGGAAAATACGCGAACGACTTGATGCTCTCGATGAACTCCTCGTTGCGCGCGCCGTAGAGCGCACGCGCCTTGTCGGCGAGTCCGCCCGCCGGTTGCCCGCGCTTCCAGACGCGGCCGTCGATGAACAACACGTTGTGGCCAGCCTCCTTTGACACGACCCAGCTGCCGACCATCGGCACGAAGCTCGTCGGCTCGTGGCCGGGCGTATCCTTGTCGAAAGTGATGTGTTGCGAGGTCTGCGCGCTCGCGGCCAAAGGCGCGAGAAGAAGCGCAGCAACGAGATATCGAATCATGATGTCATCCTGAACGAAGCGAAGGATTTGCACGTCTTGTCTTTGGCCGACGCCGAAGCGACCACCACGCCGCGAACACGATGAGTGGCCACAGCACGAAAAATACGAGCGACGCAAACCGCGGCACAGTGGTGAGCGGGTACCCCGGATACGCCGTGCTGCTGCGTGACGTTGGTGCTCGCACGCCGGCCACTGAATAGATGGTCTCCAGCACGATCTCTTCCGTTGCCGATCGCGACATCGCGCGCTTGTCGCCGAACACGTACCATACTTCTCCGTAGTGATCGCCCGGCCGCTCGAACAGACCGCTGCGACCCTTGGCTGCATACACCACCCGCACATCAGGCAGCGTTCGACGCAGCTTGGCCCATACACCGCGCTCGAGATCGGTCAGCCGCGGATCTTCTGCGGCGAGATACGCGGTGATCGCGAGCGGCTGCTGAATGCCACGTAGCGTGATCTCGTCTTCCGACGAAAATGAGTTGCGGCGGTCCTCGCTGACATCGTCGCTCATACGCAAGCGCGAGCTCGCAAACGCGGCAATCGCGACGACGACGGCAACCGCGCCGACACCAACGCAGCGCCGAACCAGCGTGCGCCCGGTGCGCAACCATTCGGAAGCGACGCCCAATCCACCGACGCCAATGAGCACCATCACCAACACGGTGTTCGCCCGCAGCTCGCCCTGCTCGAACACGCGCAGTGCCGCCGATGGTGTGTATGCGGCGAACGTCTGCAGCACTCCGCCGCGCGCCGCGGCAGCATAGTCAAGCGCCCATGTGCCAAGCGTCACCGTCAGGGCCGCGATCGCCGCGCTTGCGGCGCTCGACGCCAGCGCTCCCGCCGCCGCGCCGATTCCGATCGTCACGACGCCTCGCAGCAGATGACCCGCGATGATAGTCGCAACCTCGGGCGTGCTCAGATGTCCGTGCATCAGGCACCACCACACCAGCGCGATCACGCCGGGAACGAACGCAACGAGCCAGCCAACAATGAGCGCCACGCCCTTGGCCGCAACAACCGCACGAAGGGAAAGCGGCGCCTGCAGCATGAGCATCAGTGCCCCAGTTTCACGCTCCACAGCGACGAGCCTGATCACCACGAACGGAAACAACAGCGTTGCTGCAAGGTCGTATGCACCAAACGTCGGCACGACAATTCCGCTCATCGGGTTGAGTCCCTGCGCAAGCGCCGACGGACCACCGCCCACGCCGCTCGCCTCCGCGTAGATCGACGTCGCCGTGATGAACGCGTGCCCGACGAGCGCGCCGACGATCAACAGGAGAAGCCAGTACGATCTCGACGCGGCCAGCTCATGAAGCTCCTTCATGAACACTCGCAACCACGGACGCGCATAGCCGCGCCGCGCTGCAGCGTCAGGTGAGCGCAAGAAACACCTCCTCGAGTGACGTCGCCTTCGCGCCCTTTGCGGCAGCGGCTGCGCGCAGCTCGTCGAGAGTCCCTTCGCCGACAGTACGACCACCGCTCAGCAAAACGAATCGATCGCAGATGCGTGCTGCGTCCCCGAGCTGGTGAATCGACAGGAACAGCGTGCGTCCGGCCGCGGCTTCGCGGCGCAGCACTTCCATCACGTCGCGCGTCTGACGCAGATCGAGTCCATCGAACGGCTCGTCGAGCATCAGCAACGGCTGTCGGGTCAACAGACCCGCGGCGAGCAGAGCGCGCTTATGCTCACCCTTCGAGAGTTCGCCCATCAACGAATCGAGCAGCCGATCAACGCCAAGTTCCATGGCAATTCGTTCCACCTTGTCGTCGTGCGCGCCGAACAGCGCACCGACGAACCGCAGCATCCACCGCACGGTCTGATCGGGCCACGGACGAACGCCATCCGGCATGAAGTACAGAACGTCTTTTCGTGATTCGGCAGGAAGCGTTTCACGCCCGGCGAGCACCGTTCCTGAATCGGCTGGCATGATGCCGGCAACGCACTCGAAGAGGGTTGTCTTGCCTGAGCCATTCGGCCCGATCAGCCCGAGAATTTCCCCCGGATAGACAGAAAAGCTCGTGTCCGCGAGCGCCAGGAAATTGCCAAAGCGCCGCGACAGCCCGCGCGCAACGAGGAGAGGGGTGTCATCTTTCATCGACGCTGATACTCACGATCATGCTGCCGCCACGCAATGACGGCAGCACAGAATCGTGGGTCCTCTATTCGGCCAACGGGATGCGTCATGCCCGCGTACGACTGACAGCCACGCCGCTGCGAAGGCGTTGTCCCCCCAAAACTCATCAGCCTACATGATTCGCCTTTCCATATTTGCCCTGGCGCTTGCCGCTGCAACACCTCTCGCCGCGCAGACACACGGTGGCGACATTCGCGGCGTAGTCAGCGCCGCGGAATCACGTTCGTCGATTCCGTCGGCTCGCGTCGCGATCACGAGCCCCGCACGCGCCGCACTCACGAACGAGCACGGCGCGTACGTGCTACGTGACCTTCCCTCGGGACGCTACGAGATCGTCGTCACGGCGCTTGGACGCGAGCCACGACGCGACAGCGTCTCCGTCATGGCGGGGCAATCCACCACTGTCGACGTCGCGCTCAAGGAAGGCTCGCTGCTCCTCTCGAGCGTCATCGTCTCAGCAACGCGCACGCCGACGAACGCAGATCGTGTCACAGCAACGGTCAATGTCCTGACGGCCGAGCATATCCAGACGAGCGCGGCGCGCGAGTCGCAGGACTTGCTGCGCGAGATGCCAGGCGTCGAACTGCCACGCACGAGTAGTCTCGTCGGCGGCACCGCACAGATCGTCTCCATTCGCGGTGTCGACGAAGGACGCACCGCCGTTCTTTTCGACGGCGTGCCAGTGAACGACGCATGGGGCGAATGGATCGACTGGGGTCGCGTGCCGAAAGGCATGCTCGATCGCGTCGAAGTCATCGAAGGCGGCGCATCGAGCCTCTACGGCGCAAACGGCGGAATCGGCGGAATCATCTCGTTCTACTCGCGACCACTCGCTCCAGGCGCGATGAACCTCACTGTCGACGGCGGTAGTCGCGATACACGACATGGCTTTTTCTCCGCCGGCGTCCCACTCGTCGGCGCGCTCAGTGCCAACGTCAGCGGTGACTATCAGGAAGGCGGCGGCTACACGATTCTCGATCCGCTCAAACGCGGCTCCGTCGACGTGGCATCCGCCGTCATTCAGCGCAACGCCTACATGCGGCTCAACTTCGCGCCTTCCGCAAGCTGGTCCGCATTCGTCACCGGACACCTCTTCGGCGACAGCCGCAACCTCGGCACACAACTCACCTTCGCGAACCGCGAACAGAAAAACGTCGACGTTGGCGTCGATCACGGCAACATACTCGGCGGCGCATTCTCATTGCGCGCATGGGATGGGCAGCAGGACGAGCGCCAGCGCTCATCGACGATTCGCACGAATCGCGTCGCCGAGGATTCGAGTCTCACCGCGCTGATCCCAAGTCACGATTGGGGAATGAACGCGCAGTGGATACGCGGCAATGTCCTCGGCCTCGAGAGCTTTGGCATCGGCGCTGATTACCGGAAGATGAGCGGCAACTTCGACGAAGTGGACTTCAACACCACGTGTCCGGGTGCCACCTGCGGCACATTGACTCGCCGCGTGCTCTCGGGAGGCAATCAGTCGCTGAGCGGTGCGTATCTCCAGGCCATCGCTGTCCCATTCACACCGCTGCGCGTCGAGGCAACCGCGCGCGTCGATCAGTGGATGAACAACGACGGACAATCCGTCGACGCCACGGCCGGAACAGTGAAGTACGCGAACAAGAGCGTGGCCGCGTTCGACCCGCGCATCGGTGTGCGCTATCAAATTGCGTCCCGATTCTCGCTGCATTCCGCGCTGTACAAGGCGTTCCGCGCCCCGAATCTCGCGGAGCTCTATCGCAAGCAGATCAGCCCGACGTCGATCACGCTCCCCAATCCAGACCTCGCACCAGAAACTGCACTCGGTCGCGAAGTCGGCTTCGATTTCCAGCCGGTCGACATGCTGCAGATCAAAGGCACGTACTACGTGGCCGACTACAAAGACTTCAACTCGCCTGTGCAGACCGCTGCTGGTCCACCGACCGTTCGTCAGCGACTCAACGTGCAGCAGGCGAAGAGCAAGGGCATCGAGTCGTACGTCGCGCTTCGCCCTGTTCCCTCATTGTTCATCAGCGGCAGCGTGAACTACGACGACGATCGCGTGGTGTCCGGCCCGCCGGGCACGGTGGTCGGTGCGCATTTCAATCGCGTGCCCTCGCCGCGCCAAACCATTCGCGCGATGTACACCTCCGCGCTGCTCGGCGAGACTGCCGTCATATGGCGTCATGAAGGTCAAACGACGACACTCCAGGGTCTGCCGCTCGAGCCCTTCACTGTCGTCGATGCGACGTACCGGCACGAACTCCTGCCTGGCCTCCGCGGCTTCGCCGCCGTCGAGAACATCGGCGACGTGAAATACCAGATCAATCTGTCTGGCACTGGAGCCGCACAGCTGATCTCGTTCGGAATGCCGCGCACTGTTCGCGTCGGTGTAGAAGCGTTCCGTTACTGATCGAGCGCAGCGAGCGCCGTCGTCCTGAGCGCTCAAAGCGAGTCGAAGGATCCGCATTTGCGGTCGTGCGGATCCCTCGTCGCGCTCAGGCTGACGGATCGCCGGATCCGCGATGGTGTACTAACGAGGATGACACTCAGTCGCGTCTGCTTCATTGCGTTACTCGCCGTCGCGGCGTTGCTCGGCACCGCCACGCACGCGAACGCGCAGTTGTCCAAAGGCCCGCCAGCCACCACCCCGCGCGACACCACAACAAGCGAATACCTCGGCGCCTACCAGCGCGGCTTCGAGCAAAGCTGGTTCTTACCGTGCGAGGGAACCGCCGACGACAACACGTGGTGGGTCACCCTCACCGACGATGCACTCGCGCAACGCGATAGCATCCTCAGCACGATCACCGCTCCAACCACCGACGGCCTCGCCGTTCGCTGGCGCGCCACACTCGGTCCGCGCATGCCCGCTGGACACATGGGACACGGCACGCGCTACATGCTCGTGACGAAAATCCTCGAGATGCGGCCGCTGCCGAAATCAGGAGCGTGCGGAATCAAGTCATGATCCGTTGCGGGGAACGACAGCTGTGCGCGGCGTACTTCTCATCATGCATCCTGAAACGCATGCCACGCGCCGATGATTCCGCTCTCCATTCTTGATCTCTCGCCGATCGTCGCCGGCAGCGACGCAACGCGCGCATTCCGCAACACGGTCGACCTTGCGCAGCACGCCGAAGCATGGAACTACAATCGCTTCTGGCTCGCCGAGCATCACAATATGCCCGGCATCGCGAGCGCGGCGACGTCAGTCGTCATCGGACACGTCGCCGATCATACGTCGCGCATTCGCGTCGGTGCGGGCGGCATCATGCTCCCCAATCACGCACCCCTCATCATCGCCGAGCAGTTCGGCACGCTCGAGGCATTGCATCCCCAGCGCATCGACCTCGGACTCGGTCGAGCGCCCGGCACCGATCAGCGCACCATGCAGGCGCTACGGCGCGACTATCGAAGCGCGGACACATTTCCGCAGGACGTCATCGAGCTGCTTTCATACTTCAAGCCGGCGGCGACAGGGCAACCCATTCGGGCCGTGCCAGGCGCGGGACTCAACGTTCCAGTCTGGCTACTCGGCTCGAGCACCTTCAGCGCTCAGCTCGCGGCGCAGCTCGGACTTCGCTTCGCCTTTGCATCACATTTCGCCCCCGATCAGCTGCTTCCCGCACTCGAGCTCTATCGCTCGCTCTTCGTGCCCTCCGAATATCTCGACCGGCCTTACGCAATGGTGGGCGTCAGTGTCGTCGCCGCAGAAAGCGACGCAGCAGCACAGCGCCTCTTCACCTCACTGCAGCAACAGTTCATCGCGCTGCAACGCGGTCGGCCAATTCTTCTGCAGCCGCCTGTCGATAGCATGGACGACATCTGGACGCCGCAGGAACAGTTCGGCGTCGAACACACGTTGCGGCTCGCCATCGTCGGCGGTCCCGCAACCGTCCGTCGCGGTGTGGAGCAATTCGCTGAGCTCACCCAGGCGGATGAAGTAATCATCACCGCGAACATCTACGATCACGCCGCACGTCTGCGCTCCTACGAGATCGTCGCGCAAGAGTTGCTCAGCTGAACAGGTAGTTACGCCGCTCCATCCGCCTGCGACACCGCCGGCTGCGACGCCACCACGTTCGCCGTCGCGCGCAAGGGCGGCGCCGCGATGTCGTCATGACGCGTCTGCGCTTCGGTCTGTCGAGGTCGCGCTGCGCCGAAGTTGATGTCCTTCGCCTTCTGAGCTGAATGCTGGTCGTGAGAGTGCCGAGTCATCTGATCCTCATTTGAATGGGTTGCATGCGAAAAAAAAACGGCCCCTGCCATCGCGGTGATGGAAGGGGCCGTGCGTCCAAAAGTGCGGCGCGCTACTCTGGCATTCCCCCCATGCACGAAAGCCCACGACCGGTAAGGCCGAGGGCGACGGTAAGGAGGAGGAGGCTCGAGCGCTGCATGATGTGAAGGTATGCGCCGGTGACACGCTGTCAACGGAGCTCTACGTTGTTCGAATGTCGCGCAACGATTTCATCGCCTTTCGAAAATCTCTCGGACGCACGCCATCACTCGATCGCATGACCGCGAAAGTGCGCGGCCTCGCCCTCGCCGTGTGGACCAGTCCGCCCGTTGCCGGCACTCCACCGCTCCTGCTCGTCAACGGCGGTCTGCTTTACGACCACGCATTGCTGTGGCCCGCGCTCTCCCCGCTCGCCGCGACGCGCCAGGTCATCCTCTACGATCAGCGTGGCCGCGGTGCATCACAAGCTCCTCTTGATCCGCTCGACGCGCGCATCGAAGACGACGCCGATGACATTGGCGCTCTCAGACGTGCACTCGGCATCCGGCAGTGGGACGTCCTCGGACACTCCTGGGGCGGTGGTATTGCGATGCTCGGAGTCGTTCGCGATCTCGCCGGCACACGACGCCTCGCCACCGTGAATTCTGTGGGCCCCACGAGCGCATGGATGGAGCAGTTGCAAGTCACCGCGCTCGAGCGCGTGGGAGACGATGATCGCGCAACACTGCTTCGTTTGTCCGGAGCTGCGCTCCACGCGCCCGACCCTGCGGTGCTCAGCGAACACGCCCGGGCCACCTATCCGGCGTGGTTCGCCGACCTCGAATTCGCATCGTACTTCAAGCCTCCAATCGATGCGAGCCCGACGGGCGCCGCCATCCTGGCACGTTTGCGCCGCGAGGGGTATGACTGGCGTGAGCGGCTGCGTGCCCTTTCCACGCCGACGCTCGTCATTCACGGTGAACGAGACGCGCTTCCAGTAGCGGTCGCACACGAACTCTCCGCTCTCCTGCCGCGCGCGAGTCTCACCCTCATCTCCGACGCCGGACACATGCCGTTCTGGGAAGCGCCTCAGCGCTTCTTCAGTGCGGTAGACGACTTTCTCGCGACGAACACGACAGCCCCGCCGCGAAGCCCTTGATGACGCACCGTACCCGATTGACCTCCCGCCTCCGGCTCGGCGCCTCCGCCGCCCTTCTCCTCGCTCTTCTTCCACTCTCGTCGTCCGTGCGCACTCCTCGCGCCCGCACGAGTGTGGCCAGCAGCGGCGCGCTCGGTCGTCCACTCGCAGCGCCCGCATCCAAACGCGCCGAGATCCGCCGCCAGCTCGCATCGAGATCGCGCGGAACCTACATCGGCGAGATGCTCACCGAACGTGACAGCGCACTCGCGCGCTGGCCCGATCTCGGCGGCGAGCCACTGCGCGTATGGGTGCAACCCGCGTCGCTCATCGAAGGCTGGACCCCCAGCTACGTCACCGAAGTCCGCTCTGCGTTTCAACAGTGGGATGCGCTCCTGCTTCCCGTTCGCTTCGCCTTCACCGTTGACTCCGCAACCGCCGACGTACACGTGACCTTCGTCGATCACTTCGACGAGGAGATCAGCGGTCGCACCAAGTGGGCGCGCGACGACCACTGGTGGATCACCGACGCCGACATCGTGCTCGCCGTGTATCACCGCGAAGGCCCGATGCTCGACGACGACGCCATGCACGCCATGTCGCTTCACGAGATCGGCCACCTGCTCGGCCTCGATCACACAAGAGACTCGACGAGCATCATGGCGTCCAAGGTGCGCGTTCGCTCGCTGTCGGCCGCCGACCGCGCAACCGTGCGTCTTCTCTATACGCTCCCACCGGGAGGCGTCCGCTAGTTCGCCTCCGCCTCGAAGGCGTCCTCGCGGTGGCCGTCATCGGCCTCGCGGCATTCATCGTCCTCAATGCGCGCGATGTGCGCGCGCGAGCACGACACCGCGAGGCTGTCGCTGTTGCGCTCGACACGACAATCGTCGGGGCGGGACTCGTGCAGGGAACCGTCAAGCGCGCACTGATTCCGCCAGGAAAAGGGCCCGCGACGTCACCACAGGAAATGCGTCGCCGAGTCCTGAATCTCGCGACAGGCACGTACGTGAACGACATCCTCGCCGAGCAGGACAGTGCGCTCTATCGGTGGCCCGAGCGCGTGACCGATGCGCTGCGCGTCTATATCGAGCCGAGCTCGTCGATCGACGGCTTCGATATTCAGTATCCCGAGATGGCGCGGACAGTGTTCAGCGAATGGAGCCAGGCGGGCTTTCCCCTTCGCTTCAACTTCATTCTTGACTCGACGACCGCCGACATCACGATTCGGTGGATCGATCGTTTCGGGAGTGCCGAGGGCCAGCGCATTGGCGTCACCGAGCGCACACAGACGAGCCAGTTCCAGATCGCCAAGGCGCGCGTCCAGATCGCGAATCACGACAGCACGGGGCGTGCTCTCTCCGGCACCACAGTCGGTGGCATTCTTCGCCACGAGATCGGTCACGCACTCGGTCTCAATCACGCGAATGATCCGAGCAGCGTGATGTACCATGAGTCCGCGACCTCCACGATCGGCAATTCCGATCGCGCGACACTGAGGCTGTTGTACCTCGTGCCTGCGGGCTCGCTGAAGTAAGTCTCCCGCGGGAACGGTGCGGCCGGAATCGTTCTTGCCGTGGAGCCCGCCATGCAAGACGACAATTTCCGCGACGTCGCCATCATCGGAGGAGGTCCTGCGGGTCTCACCGCGGCGATCTTCCTCGCGCGGTACCTCCACACTGTTACGCTCATCGACTCCGGCGACCCACGCAATTGGGAGACGCGCGGCATCAATGGTTTTCTCGGCCATCCCGGCATCAGGCCGCCAGAGTTGCGCGGTATGGGACGCGACCAATTGCGCGATCTTGGTGTGGAGCTCGTGGACACGGCGTGCGAACGCGTCGCCTGCGCCGACTCAGAACATTTTCAGCTCCTCCTCGCCGACGGACGCCAGATCGATGCGCGCCGGCTTCTGCTCGCCATCGGTGTGAAGGACGTCTGGCCCGCGATATCCGGCCTCGCGCCGATTTACGGCGCGAACGCGCACATCTGCCCCGACTGCGACGGATTCGAATGCATCGGCAAGAAGGTCGCGGTGCTCGGCAAGGGACGCAAAGCCGTCGGTCTCGCGCTCAACCTCACCACATGGACGCGCGATCTCGTCATCTGCACCAACGGTGCGCCCGCCGATCTCGATCTACCCGAGTATTGCGAGAAGCTCGACGCGTTGAACATCCCTGTGCTCGAATCGCCCATTGCTCGCGCGGTTCACAACGGCGCGCACCTTCAGTCGCTCGAGTTCGAGAACGGCATGCAGCTCGACGTCGACAAGCTCTTTTTTGCGATCGGTCAATATCCTGCCGATGATCTCGGAGCGCAGCTCGGCTGCGAGCGCGACGAAGATGGACACATCATCGTGGACGAGAGCTATCACACGTCCGTTCGCAATTGCTGGGCGGCCGGTGACATCATCCCGGGTCCACAACTCGCCATCGCCGCGGCAGCCGATGGCGCGATGGCCGCGCTCGCGATGCACAAGTCGCTGGTTCCGTCTGGGCAGAAGCTCGAGAGTATTCGCGAACAGCCACGCGAATCACAGACTCCTACCACTTGAGAACGATCTTCATCCCCTTCTTTTGACGCAGTAGCTCGACATCCACGGCATGCTCGCCGCTGTCATTCGCCAGCCTGACGAGATCGCGCACTTCGGACACCGCGCGCACCGCCTGTCCTCCAACCTTGAGAATCACGTCGCCGTCGCGCAGCCCGGACTCGCTGGCCGGTGAGCCCATCGGCGCACTCGTCACCAGTACGCCCGACGACACACCAATCGTCTGACTCAACCCCTCGGTTATCGTCGTCAGCTGCGCTCCCGCGACGCCGGGATTCGAGAATCCGGGAAAGAACGTCGGCGCCTGGCGCGTCGCGGTGAATCCGCTGCTTGGAGGCACCGCTGCTGCAGACGGCATGCGAGCGCTCGCGCGCATCGTTCCCGTCGGCGGCATCGGTGCAGGAGCCATACGTGGGAACGACGGACCCTCAGGAACACCAGCAATGATCCACGGCTCGCGCGCGACACCTACTTCGTCATCACGACGCTGTACGATGCGCGTTGGAGCAGGCGCAATCGTCACGGGAATCTCGTGCACACGTCCGTCGCGCAGCAAGCGCACACTCACGCGCGTATTCGGGCGCAACAACCGAGTGAGCGAGATGTCATTCTCGCGAACATCGACTCCGTTGTAGGCGAGGAGCGTATCGCTCGTCGTAATGCCGGCGCGCTGCGCAGGTGAGCTTGGATCGACGGACACGATGCCCGGATACGCGAAGTAGCGCACGATCAGCTCTCCGTTCTCGAGACGCGGCAAGAGTCCCGGCCCCATCGCCACGAATCCGATCCAGCCACGAGGCCTCGCCTGCTCCGCCTCACGCACCTGCATGAGCGCGCGCGACATTGACGCCGCTGCGTGCTCCGCCGCGAGCGGCGCCATGCGAACGCGAATTGTTTGCGTTGGCGCAACCAGTCCACTCATTCGTACGGACATCTCCTCGAGCTGGCCCACAATTGCCTGGATCTGGCCCTCGACCTGGCGACGCTGCATCGCATTCAGCTGATCGTCCACGTTGTACACGGACACGAGCGAGTCGAGGTGTCGCTGCAGACTGCGCATCTGGCGCTCGCTCGAATCGGCTGGCTCAGCACGCGGAGCGCGACGAGTCGTGATCTCGATGTGCTGCTGCGCACCAGCCGTCGACATACCCGTCAGCAACAGGAGGGCAAGCGATGCGACGAACGGCGAATGCCCCGCGGCGCGAGAGCTGTGCAGCACGGAAGCGGGATACGATGACGACATCAGAAACTGTTCAAGCGAAAAGTAGCAGGTAGCGCTGTATTGAGTTGACGAAGCGTGGCCTCACGCTGTCCGAGCGCTGTGAGATAGTAGCCGTTGATGACAGGATCGTGCGGCGCCTCGCGCAACGCGTCGCGCGTCGTGGAGATCACGCGATCGATTGCGGCGAGGCGGGAGCGATAGGAAATCGGATTTGGATTTCCGCCGCCAGTAGTATCGATACGCGCGAGGTAGGCAGTCGCCTGCTGATACACCAACTCGGAGCGCTGCAGCGCGGCGCGTGCCTCCTCTGCCGACGCGAACGCCGTGGAGTCACTGGCGAGTCGGGTTGTCGACGGACCACCGGTCCTCACGCCCGCTACCGTCGCAACACTGTTCACTGCACCGGGCAATGGTCCTGCGCCCATCGAGACGCGACCTGCCATCGCTCCGCCGGCAACGAGAAGGAACCCCGCCGCGATCCGCAGCATCCACTTGTTGTTCGATCGCCGAGCCGGAGCGTCGGACGCGGCAACGGGCGCGACGTTCGCGAGCTCCGCCGCAATCGATTCCCACCGAGTGAGTGGAAGACCGAACGGTTCTCGCTCGGCATGTGCCATCGCGACGAGCGACTGATAGGCGCTGACTTCGCGCGCGCAGGCCTCGCACGCGGCGATGTGCGCTGCTTCCTCCGCAGTTGGCAAATCGTCGCCAAGGGCGGCAAGACGTTCAGTATGCAGGTGCAGCATGTTCCGCGGTGTTGGTGCGAATCGGATTTCGTGTGGGTGCATCGACCATGTGGGCAAGCAGGACGCGCAGCTTCGCGCGCGCCTTGAAAAGTTGAGACTTGGAGCCGCCGGCCGTAATTCCCAGCTCGACGGCAATCTCCTCGTGCGTGTAGCCTTCGACGTCGTGGAGCAGAAAGACAGTCCGCGCTCCCGGCGACAGCTTGTTCGCCGCCTCCTCGATCGACGCCGCAAGCAGGGCGCGCTCGGCCTCCGGCTCGACGGATGCGGTTTCGTCTTCCACGTCCACCTCCATCGCCGCTGTTCGCTTGGTGCGGCGCAACGCATTCAACGTCCGGTTCACCGCGATGCGATGCGCCCATGTGCCAAATTGCGCATCACCACGGAAGCTCGGCAACGCTCGGAATATCTGGATCCAGACCTCTTGGGCAACGTCCGCCGCGAGATCCGGGTCGTGGCCAACCAGACGTCGGACAACGACGTCGATATGTGGCGCATGGCGGGTCCAAAGGGCCCGCATCGCCAACTGGTCGCCATTGACGGCGCGCTGTACTGTGAGCTGTTCATTCTCCATGACGTCCAACGAATTTGTCACGAGGCGAGGGCAAATGGTTGCAGGAAACCGGGTGGGTTGTGCACCGCACTCTCCTGCATTGACTACGGGTAATTCCGTTGATTGGCTTCACTACTGACACAACGCGAAGAACCGCTGTCCTGTACACTTCCGGACACACTCCACACCGAGGACCCATGTCTCGCGTCGTACGCTACGAGATCTTTCGCGGCACCTTCACTTCCTGGCCCGACCTCATGGCACAGGCGGCGGAATTCGCAACGTCGATCGGACCCGATAACCTGATTTCCATTTCCCACTCGGAAGACAAGGACGATGGCGTAATAGCGGTGTGGTACTGGGCGGATTCGTCTGGCTGACCGCTCCGGCGTCAACTTCCGATTCCGACGCCCTCGACCCTGCCAAAACATCCGATTCGAACGTCCCAAACATCCGTTTACCGCGAGGTGATATCAAAACTCGCGCAAGCTGTGACTACACAAACTCTTGCTCGTCGTGCAACAGAACCACATAATAGGTCCGCGGCGGAACGTCCCCTGGAACCAAAGTCGCGCTTGCCAGTACTGAATACACCGAGTTGTTCGAACCTGCCCGGCTCGGAACCCACGTTACCTGCGTACGCGCACGCGTCCTGCCTTAGTAGCTGGCAGCACGTGACTGGCGCGAAGTAGTCTCCCGGAGTACCCCCGTTGCTGAACCTTCTGTTCGCCGCGACCACCTTGCTGCACCCGGTCAAGCCGGTTCCGCATGCCGTCCATAGCGACGGCCTGCCGGTCAAGCTTCCGAGTGCCGTCGGTATGTCCGCGGCCCGTCTGGCAACCATCGACCGCGTCATCGAGCGCGGCATCAAGGCCGGCGGCTACCCGGGCGCTTCCGTCGTCGTCGGCCGCAAAGGAGCAACCGTCTGGGAGAAAGGGTTCGGCCGCCTCGGCTGGACCTCCGAATCCGGTGGAGTCGTCCCTGAGCGGACGATCTACGATCTCGCATCACTGACGAAGGTCATCGGCACCACAACCGCAGTCATGATCCTCTTCGACGAGGGCAAGATTCACCTCGACGACGCGGTCTCGAAGTACATCCCCGAATTCACTGGCGGCAACAAGGAGAGAGTCACCCTTCGCATGCTGCTGGAGCACCGCTCCGGTCTGCCCGCGGGACGCGACCTCTGGCGCATCGCGCACACACCGGAAGAGGCGCGTTCCGCCGTCATCTCCACGCCACTCTTTGCCGCACCCGGACAGTATTACGAATACTCCGACCTCGGCGCCGACATGCTCGGCTTCACCGTCGAAGCAGTCACCGGCGAGAAGCTCGACGCCTTCCTCGACCGCCGCGTCTTTTCTCCGCTCGGCATGTCGGATACGCACTTTCGTCCCGATGCTTCACTCCGCGGCCGCATTGCCCCGACAGAGCTCACACCGCCACGCGGCTATCCCCTCCGCGGCGAAGTGCACGACGAAAATGCCTATGCGCTCGGCGGCGTCGCCGGACACGCGGGCTTGTTCAGCACAGTCAGCGACCTCTCCATCTTCGCGCAGATGATGTTGAACGGCGGCAGCTACAACGGCACGCGCATCGTCGCCGACAGCACCGTACAGCTCTTCACCAAACGCGCGGCTGGCACTCGGGCACTCGGCTGGGACACCTGCGCAGGCTCGTTCGGCTGCGGCCAGTTCCTCGGCGCGGAGGCGTATGGACACACGGGCTACACGGGAACGTCCCTGTGGATCGATCCCGATCGCGAGATGTTCGTCATCCTGCTCACCAACCGTGTGCACGCAGCGAGAGCGCGTCGCCCGGCAAAGGTCATCTCCGACGTTCGTGCCGACCTCGCGGACGCGGCCGCACTCGCAGTAACGGATTTCGCTGGCGGACCCCTGGCGATGCCAACCTCGTTCCGCGCCGATCGCGCGGTAGGCTGGAACAAGCCTGAACGCTCCGCACGTGGACGCCACAAGGGCAAGCATCCGAAGAGTTCGGCGCATTCCCACTCGAAGTCGAAGAACGGCGCGTCGAGCTCCAAGTCCCGAAAGGCTTCCTTGAAGAAGCTGACGTCAAAGCGCTAGCGACACGAGCGCCTGCTGGTGATACTCCAGAAGTCCCATTTGGAGTACGCGACGATGTCGGCCGATCAGGAAATAACCGCACCCGCAATTACTGAGCAGGCCGCCGATTCCGCTCCCGAACCGGGTAGCGCGGCGGCCTTTTCCGAATTCAGCCTGGAGCAGGCGAAGCTCGCCCTCCGAAAGGTGAAGGATCCGGATCTCAACCTGAACATCGTCGATCTCGGACTCGTCTACGACGTTCGCGTCGATGGCAATGATGTCACCGTCGACATGTCTCTCACGTCGCCGGGCTGTCCAAGCGGGCCCGAGATCATGGGTGATGCCGAGCGTCAGCTCAAGGCGATTCCCGGGGTTGGGGCGGTGACGATCAATCTCGTGTGGACTCCCTTCTGGTCTCCTGATCGGATCGAGCCGAGAGTCAGAGCGTACATGGGACTGTAGCGGAGTGGTAGTTCCTCTGATGTGGCCCATCAGCCGTCCGCTTCTGATTTCCCTGGTCCCCGATGCCGGTGGCGGCGCGCATAGCTCAGAGTGGCCGCTGATGTCGGCTATCTGACCTCCGCTGCCAGACATCTGCGGCCACGCCGAGACCGTTGCTCCCGACCAACGCTTGGCGGCGATGGGAAATCAGAAGCGGACGGCTGACATGGGCCTTCAGCGGAGGGCAGACGTCGGCCATCCGAAAGAGTAAAGGCGCAGCTATTCCCTGTAGGGCGATTCGACCGCCGACTTCGCTGGACGCTGGGCCTTCGCGCCACCGGATGACGCAGTCGCCCCGCCCTTTCGGTGCGGCTCTAACGCCGCTGCGAATGCCGCGGCCAGCTCGTTCACCTGCCACCGTCTAAGCTCAGTCACTTCCGCAACTTCTTCGACCGTGGCGGGATTCCGGCGCGCCACTGCCTCCATGCGGTCGCGCGAGCAGAGCACACCCGGGTCGAGCGCAAGCCGCTTCGCGGCATCGTCGCGCGCGGTCTTGAGCGCACTGACGCGCACATCGAAATCCGGATCGCGATCCCACCGCGCAGCACGCGGAAACTTCGGGAGATCCGACTCAGCAACCGCGAGCGCGCGCTGCACGGCTTCGAGCAGCTCACTGCCGCGCTGATCGAGAATTCCGCGTGGCATTCCCTTGATTTTGCTCAACGCGTCGCGCGTGGCCGGCTGAGTACGCGCGATGTCGAGCAATTGCTCGTTGCCAAGCACGCGGAACGTCGCGCGATCGAGCTGCTTGGCGACGACATCGCGCCACGGCACGAGCTCGCGCAGCACAGCGAGCTCACGCCGGCTGAGATCACGCGCACCCTTGAGTTTGAGGAACGACATTCCCGGTTCTTCGTCTGCCCAACGTGTGCCTTCGAGCAGCGCGAACTCCTCCCGCGCCCACTGCATGCGGCCCATGCTCTCGAGCTCAGACGACATGTGATCCTTGAGCGCGAGCAGAAAACGCGTGTCCTGCGCGGCGTAGTCGAGCATGTCCGTCGTCAGCGGACGCATCGACCAGTCGGCGCGCTGATGCTTCTTGTCGAGCTTCACGTCGAAGAAGCGTTCCAGCAGTGCCGCAAGACCGAATGCCGTGTAGCCGAGTAGCTGCGCGGCAATTCGGGTGTCGAAGATGTTTCTGATCTGCCACCCATAGTCCTGCTGCAGCAATCGCAGATCGTAATCGGCATCGTGGAATACGACCTCGACGTCTGCGCTCTCGAGCAGCCGGCCAAGTCCGGCTGGTGTGCCGATTGGCAACGGATCTATGACGGCGTGTCTGTCGCGCGTCGAGAGTTGCAGCAGGTAGATGCGATCGACAAAGCGGTGAAAGCTCGCGCCCTCGGTGTCGAGCGCCAACTCAGTGACGCGTGCAATCTCCTCCGTGAACTGCTCCACGGCGGGTACGGTGTCGAGATACTCGAACGTTGCGGCGGTCGCACGATCGGCCACGCTGGTCCTCACTCTGTTGTCGGATCGAGTCACGGGGTAATGTATCGCTTCGCACACAGTCGTCACCGGCGGAACTGGCATGATTCCGGCCCGCGTGCTGATGTCAAACCATTCCGATCCGCATGACTGACCCGAAACGAGATCCTTCGCTCGACCTGCATCGCGGCCCGGACGGCGAGATATTGGCGAACGCGACAATTCCTGCGCGGCGTGGCTCTGTGCCCGCCTCGAAGGTCGGGCGAGGAGAAGTGAGGCACAAGCGAACGGTTGGCTGGCGGAGTCGCGACGTGGTGCGCGCCGTGGCCCTCGTTGCCGCGATGTATCTGGTACTCCAGCTCATCTGGTTCGCTCACGCGCTGTTCCTCGTTGCCTTTCTGGGCATTCTGTTCGCGATCGCCATCTCGGCGGGAGTCGATCAGCTTCAGCGATTCAGGATTCCGCGTGGAGTTGGAGCGGCGCTGATTGTCCTCACTTTCTTCGGGCTGCTGGTTGGCTTTGGCAGTTGGGTCGCGCCAACCCTGCGCGACCAAGGCGTGGAGCTGCGGCAGAAACTCCCCGAAGCCGTGGATCGGATCGAGCAGTGGGCGGAGCGCCGGAGCAGCGGACTTCTCGCGTCCGTTCTCGGCGCCGATAGTGCGCCGGCAGCAACAGCCGCAACGCCGGCAACGGCTGCCAAAGCCACAACCGCGGGAGACAGCGCAAAGGCAATCAGTCCACTGCGCAAGCGTCTCGGCGATCAGATGAGCGGAGCGACACGCTATCTCTTCCCGTTCATCACGTCGACGGTAGAAGCGATTGGCGGACTGCTGCTGATCATCTTCCTCAGCATCTATTTCGCCGCCGACCCCGATCTCTATCGTCGCGGTTTGCTGGCACTTCTTCCCGCGCGACAGCGTGAGCGCGGCTCGCTGGTACTCGATCGCATCGCGACCGTGTTGCGGAAATGGCTCGTCACGCAGCTCATCGCCATGGCCGTCATCGGAACCGTGACCACCATCGCGTTGCTCATCATGCACGTGAAGGCGGCATTCGCACTCGGCCTGCTCGCGGGCTTGTTCGAGTTCATCCCGACCGTTGGTCCGTTGCTCAGCGCAGTGCCTGGCGTCAGCATGGCCTTTCTCGATTCGCCGGAGAAGGCAGTTACCGTCGCCCTCGTCTACTGGGGCATTCAGTTCCTCGAGAATCACATCGTCATTCCACTGCTGATGAAGGGCGGAATGAATCTTCCGCCCGCGTTGACGGTGCTCACGCAAGCGCTGCTCGCGCTCGTGTTTGGATTCCTTGGGCTCATGGTCGCAGTGCCGATGCTCGCGACGGTAATGGTCGTGATCCAGATGCTGTACGTCGAAGAGTTGCCAACGCACGGCACGTGGACCTATCCGGCCCATCACGGCGATCTCGACGAAGACCTCGACGGAGCGCTCGCCGCGCAGCGGTAGCGTGCTCCCTCTGATTGCCCGCTTCCCGCGTCTCGCGCACACGCTGGCTCGCGCCGAGTTGCGCGTCCGTGAGACGCCGGTGGAGCGGTGGAGCGTGAGTGGTGTATCGCTGCTCGCCAAACGAGACGACCTGAGTGCGCCGTTGCTCGGGGGCAACAAGGTTCGCGCGCTCGAGCTGTTGCTCGCCGGTTCTGCGCCAGGCCACACCATTCTCACAGTCGGCGCGACCGGTTCGACGCACGCGCTTGCCGTCGCGCAGTACGCACGACAACTGGGCGCCGAATGCGAAGTGATTACGTGGCCGCAGGAGACGAACGAGGTCGCGCGCGCGACTGCTGCGCGGATGCGGACGTTCGCGCGCGTCACCGATGCGCGCTCGGTGATCGAAGCGTACGTCATCGCCGGCGCGCGACGCATACGACGACACGTCGCCTGGATTCCGGCCGGCGGTAGCGTCGCGCGCGGAGCGATCGGCCACGTGAGCGCCGTGCTGGAGCTCATCGCGCAGCTCGAGCGCGACACGCTGCCGATGCCGCGCACGATTGTCATTCCGCTCGGCAGCGGTGGCACCGTCGCCGGAATTCTCGTCGGTCTGTCGATTGCCGGCCTCTCCACGCGGATCGTCGGTGTGCGTGTCGTGCCACGCAGCGTCGCGAACAGGTGGCGTGTCTTGCGTCTGGCGCGACAGACACGTGCGCTACTCGTGAAGCTCTCGGGCGAGCAACTGCCTGAGCTCGACGCGAGCCTCCTCGAGATCGAGCAAAGCGCGTACGGTGGCGCGTACGGTCGCGAGACGGACGACGCACGTGCGGCAGCGGAAGCGTTGCGGGCTGGCGGCGGCCCGCGACTAGACGGAACGTACAGCGCAAAGGCGTTCGCGGACGCGCTCGGGCGCGCGCGGCGCGCTCCTGACGAGCGCATCCTCTTCTGGCTAACCTTCGACGGACGATGGCTCGACGCCGGCGACAATGCGGCGAGTGCGCCGGATTCTTCGATGAATGGAGAGCACGATGGCTGAGGAACTTCCGGAAGTCGTTTTTCACGTGTACCCAGCCGATTGCGACATGCTCGGCCACGTGAATCACGCCACGATGCTCGGGTTTCTCGAACGCGCGCGATGGGAATTGCTCGAGCGCGAAGAAGTGGGCGGCGTACGCGACTTCGCGACGGTGCCCATCTATTCCGTCGTTCGCCACGTGGACATCGACTACTACGCACAGTCGCTGCCGGGCGACGATCTCGCTATTCGCAGCGGGCTTCTCGACGTGCGCAACACGAGCTACATCGTGAAGCAGGATGTGAGAAAGGTTGGCAGCAACGTCATCGTTGCGCAGGCGTCGATCGTCTTCGTGGCGATCGATCGCTCGGGCAAGCCGGTGCGCGTGCCGGCGGAGTGGCGCACGTTGTTGCCGCATTGGCCGGATGACGGCGATGAGCGCGGAACAAAATGATCGCGATGCTGCCTGGTGGCCTCGAGCTGTCTTACGATGAAGCGGGCGGAGGAACTCCGTTGCTCTTCATTCACGGCTGGCCGCATGATCGCACGCTCTGGTCAGCGCAGATGAGTGGCTTGCAAACACAGGCACGTTGCATCGCTCCCGATCTTCGTGGATTCGGCGATAGCTCGAGAGGGCAGCCGTACGCGATCGAACAGTACGCCGATGATCTCGCAGCCTTTCTCGCGATGATCGGCGTCGATCGCGCGGTTGTGTGCGGTCTATCGATGGGCGGTTACATCGCGCTGTCGATGGTGCGTCGCCATCGCGCGTTGCTGCGCGGCTTGATTCTCGTGAGCACGCGCGCGACTGCCGACACCCCTGAGGCGCGCGACAAGCGCGCTCGGCTGATCGAATTTGTCGGCGAGCACGGCGTTGAAGCGCTTGCTGCCCGCCAGCTCAAGGCCATGGTTGGACGCACGACGTTCGAGTCGCGACCCGATGTGCTCGAGGCGCTTCGCTGCATGATGGCACAGGCACCGAGCGAGGGAGTGGTCGGCGGCCTGCGCGCGATGGCTGAGCGTCTCGATTCGACCGATCTGCTGGCGACGATCGACTTTCCAACGCTCATCGTCAGTGGCGCAGAGGACACGTTCACTCCCCCCGATGAGCTTAGCGCCATTGCAGGCGCGATCGCCGGGAGCAGGCTCGAGGTGATTCAGGGTGGGGGGCATGTGTGCCCGTATGAGAAGCCGGCGGCGTTCAATCATGTGGTGGGTGAGTATCTGGCGACACTCGTCTATGATTGAGGGCTGCTCTCTTGAGTAACGACGGCGCTCCAGCGACCTTTCCCTCCACCACACCGGATCCAGTTCTCCTGACGCACTCCATGCCAACCTTGCCCACCGATAGCGCCACCGAGCCTCAAATCTCGGAGGCGGAGCGTCGCCCCAGCGCGCGCATCGGGGCGGTGCTGTTCCGGCATCGCGGGTGGCTGCCTGTTCCGTTTCTGCTCGTGCCGCTGCTCGCGCACGGCAACTCGGACGCGATGAACTGGATTCTTGGCATCGTCTTCATCGTGCTGGGCGAAGCAATCCGGTTGGCGGGAGTCGCCGCTGCAGGCACGGTGACGCGACGTCGTTCGCGCACGGTGCAGCGTCTGGTGACGTACGGGATCTTCGCGTGGATGCGGAATCCGCTCTACGTCGGAAACTTTCTCATCTGGCTCGGCTTCATCGTGATTTCGGGAGTGTTCTGGTTCATTCCCGTGGCGATCGTGTTGTTCGCGATTGAATACACGTTGATCGTCCGCTACGAGGAAGGCGTACTCGAGTCGATCTTCGGCGACGAGTACCTGCGCTACAAGTCGCGGACGTCGCGCTGGTTCCCGCGTCCTCCAGGAACGGACGAGGAGGGGGAGCACCATTGGGGCGAAGCGTGGCGGAGCGAGATCAGCACGTTCATGCAGTACGTGGTGATCGGCGGGCTGTTCATTGCGAAGGAGAAGGCGAGCTGGTGGCCGTTGTAGCAGGATGATAGGAAGATGGGATGATAGGATGATAGGCAGAGAAGAAAGGCGCCCCGACTCAGATCCGGTGCGCCTTTCTGCTTTCCTATCGTCCTATCGTCCTATCGTCCTATAGTCCTATCATCCTGCAGGTAGCGCGTGAGCTCCTCAAAGCTTCTCGCCACGAACTCCGCCTCACTTGGGCCGTTGTCTCGCACCACGTCGAGCCGAATCGCGCGAAAGCCGGCCGCGAGCGCGCCACGAACGTCGGTTCGCTCGTTGTCTCCGATGTGCAGAATTTCGTTAGGCACCACGCCGAGCGCGTCCACGGCCGCCTGAAAGATTTCGACACGCGGCTTCGCGTGGCCGACGTCCATCGAGTAGATGGTTGACGCGAAGAATCCGCGCGCGGCGTCCTTCTCGAGCAGACGATCCTGTGCGCGGCCGGATGCGAAGCCGGTGTCGCTGATGATGGCGAGCGTGAACGTCCGCTTCAGTGTGCGCAGCATCTGCCACGCGCCGACGAGCATGGCTGGCGGCAGCATGAGGAGTGCGTTGTCGACGGCGTCGGCCGCCGCTGCAACGTGCTCACACCCCTGGCGCGGCGTGACAGACGCCCGCTCGAGGATCCAGCGCAGGCGGTCATCGGTCTTGTAGCCGCGTTGCTCCTCGCTCCACCAGCGCTCCGCTTCGCGCCCTGATTCTTCGTACAAGGCGCGAAGCTGTTCTTCGGGAACCCCGCGCCCGTACGCGCCGAGCAACGCTCCGACTGCTGTGCGCCGGAGGGCGACGCGCTCGGGAAGGGCGCCGCCCTCGTACAGCGTGTCCCAGTAATCAAAGGTCAGGGCGCGAAGCATCGCGCGCTGCTCCCGGTCCGCCCTAGCGGGTAGGGCGGCCAGGTGGATTGTCGCTCTTGAAGACGTCCCTGTTGAGCTGGATGTACGTCTTCATCTGAGCAGGCACATCTTCCTCTGGGAAAATGGCCGTGACCGGACACTCCGGCTCGCACGCCCCGCAATCGATACACTCATCGGGGTGAATGAACAGCTGTTCGGGTCCTTCATAGATGCAATCCACCGGACAAACGTCGACGCACGCCTTGTCCTTGGTGTTGATGCAGGCTTCGGTAATGACGTAGGGCATGATCGCCTCAGATGGTACTGCGAAGAGTGGGCGCTCCAGCTAAGATAATGCGAATCACCCGTGTCACAACGGATGAACCGGCAGAGAACCGCGAGCTGCGAGGGTCGTGATGCGACTGAGAGTCAACGCCGAAGACCACGAGCTTCCCATCGCGGGTCACGAGACGCTCCTGACGGTGTTGCGCGAGCGGCTGCAGCTGACTGGCGCGAAGCTGGGCTGCGGCCGAGGAGAGTGCGGGGCGTGTACCGTTCTTGTCGGTGGTCGTCTCGCGTACAGCTGCCTGACACTCGCCGCTGGCTGTGAAGGCGAGGACATCACGACCATCGAGGGTCTCGGCGCAGTGGATGCACTGCATCCGCTTCAGCAGGCCTTCATTGCGCTCGATGCGCTTCAGTGCGGCTTCTGCACGCCAGGCCAGCTCATGGCGGCCAGCGCGCTGCTCACGCGCAACGAAAGTCCGACATCCGAGGAAGTGCGCGCGGCCATGAGCGGCAATCTGTGCCGCTGCGGTACATATCCGAAGATCGAGCGGGCCGTGACAGCGGCGGCGGCGGCCATGCGCGAGGCGGGCGGCGCGAGTGCGCGCCAGTCATGACATCGTCCCGACACTCGCTTCGCGTCTGTGGGATCATCGCTCATGACTGAAAAGCGATTCGTCAGCACGAAGGTCGAGGTGGAGGGTCGCGAGGAGATCAAGATCGTCGAGCTCCCCGATCTCGAGCCATCGCCGTGGGATATCGACGCCAAACTGGCGATCGTCGGGCAGCGTGTAGTGCGCTCGGATGCTCTCGAGAAAGTGACGGGCCGCGCACGCTACACCGCGGACGTCATTCGCCCCGCAATGCTCCACGCCGCGTTCGTGCGCGCGCGCGTAGCGAGTGGGCGCGTTACCCGCCTCGATCTCACGCGCGCACTCTCGTTGCCTGGTGTTCGCGGTGCACTCGTCGCCGCCGATGTTGACGGCATCTCGCACATGGGCGCCCCGCTCTTCGACACGACGATTCACTGGGCAGGGCAACCACTCGCCGCACTCTGTGCCGACACACCAGAGCTTGCGCGCGAAGCATGTACGCTCGTCGACATCGACGTCGAGACGTTACCACATGCGGTGACGCTCGCCGCGTCCCTTGGAGAGAACGCGCCCCTCGTGCGGCCCGGCGGTAACGTTCCGCGCCGTCAGCCGCGCATCGCACAGCGCGGTGACGTCGCTGCCGCTCTCGCTAGCGCCGACTTCATCATTACGCGCGAATACAAAACTCCATGCGCATTGCACACGCCACTCGAGCCGCACGGCTCGGTCGCAGAATGGATGGGCGACGACCTCACGGTGTGGGAAAGCACGCAGGGAATCTTTCAGGTGCGCAGCGACATCGCGCGCGCATTCACGCTGCCATACAATCGCGTCCGTGTGACGAAGGATTACATGGGCGGAGGATTCGGCGCGAAGAACTACGCCGCCGCGAACACCTTTACCGCAGTCGCGCTGGCGAGAAAGCTGGGACGCCCCGTGCGATGCATTCTTGACCGCGAAGGTGAACAGACGGACGCGGGCAATCGTGCCGCCTCCGTGCAGACCGTCACGCTTGGCGCACTGCGTGATGGAACGCTCATCGGCATTCGGGCCGATGTAAAAGTCGCGTATGGATACAGCGGATGGTACGCGAGCCCTGCAAAGATCTTCCACGAGCTGTATGAGTGCGCGAACGTCAATACGAGCGAGACGTTCGTCTATCTCAACACAGGCGCGATGGATTCTTTTCGCGCGCCCGGTCACGTCGAAGGCGCATTCGCACTCGAGTGCGCGATGGATGCGCTCGCGCGCGAGCTCGGTATCGACCCGCTCGAGCTGCGACGCCGCAACTACGCGCAGCGCGATCAGGAGAAGAAGCGTCCTTACTCCGCCAAGCATCTCGACAAATGCTACGAGGAAGGCGCGGAGCGATTCGGCTGGACGCACCGGCGAGTCGGAGCGGCTGCATCTCGCGCGCATGCCGGCCGGCTGCGACGTGGAGTGGGGATGGCGTCGCAGATATGGGGCGCAGGCGGAGGTCCGCCCGCCTACGCCACTGTGCGCATCAACCCTGATGGTACCGTCGACGTCCTTACCGGTGCGCAGGACCTCGGCACAGGTTCACGCACGATCTTCGCGCAGATCGCCGCCGAAGCACTCGGCGCGCGACTCGCTGATGTTCGCACCGTGCTCGGCGACACGGAGCGACTGCCGTACGCCGGCAACTCGTGGGGCTCGATCACGACGGCGTCGGTGGGGCCGGCTGTTCGTGTGGCGGCTTTGAATGCGCGATCTCGCGTGCTGGAAGCCGCAGCGGAGCTGCTCGGCACCGACGCCTCGACTCTCGATCTGCGCGACAGCGTCGTGGGTATCAAAGGCACCGAGCGCACGATGACGCTTGCGCAAGTCGGACGAGAGCTCGGCGACGTAATGATCATGGGTCAGGGCAGTCGCGGTGCGAATCCGCAGGACACAGCGATCTGCGCGTTCGCCGCGCAGTTCGCGGAAGTCGAGGTTGATGTCGATACGGGCCGCGTGCGAGTCCTGCACATCACGAGCGCGCATGACTCCGGGCGGATCATCAATCCGACGTTAGCCGAAAGTCAGCTCGAGGGCGGGATCATTCAGGGGCTGGGCTACGCGCTCTTTGAGGAGCGCGTACTCGACACAGCGCTCGGCATCTCGATGAATCCAAACACCCACGACTACAAGATCCCGACAATCGGCGACATCCCGACCATCGATGCGTTCTTTGTCGAGAGCGCTGACGTCGTGGCGAATCACACAGGAGCGCGCGGAATCGCGGAGGCGCCGATCATCCCGACCGCGCCAGCGATTGCCAACGCGGTGGCGGACGCCCTAGGCGTGGACGTGACGGAGATTCCGCTGACGCCATGGCGGGTGCTTGCTGCCCTCAATGGTGTTTGAGGTTGTTTGAAGACGGAGTGCCGTCGCGACGCCCGACGACGCCGAGATGCACGGTCAGAGAGAAATCGACGAAGCCCTATGGCACGATGACACCGGTGATGGCCGCGTAGACCGCGCTGACGTTCGCGCCGGGATCGAGGCCGTCGGTCGCCTTGCCGCGATAGATGCTCGCCGGACCGAGATGCAGGTCCGTCGCACTCACGAGGCCGATCGCGGCGCGCGACACCGGGAAGTAGTTGCCCGCCGGATAGCCACTCGACGACGCCGCGATCAGGACGTTCCCGGCGAAGCGGCCCGTTGGCATGTACGTCGCGAAGGTGCTTGGCAGGTTGAGCCCGGGCCCCTTGACGCCGTACTGGCCGCCGCCGATCACGTTGTCCCGAAATCCGAAGCGGGTGGGCGGCGTCTGCGCCGGTCCCCCGAACGCGATCGCCATGTTCGTCGGCTCCAGAATCGTGTTGTGCGCGAGCACCGCGTCGATCGGCGTGCTGTTCACTTGCACGCCGCGACCATCGCCATCGAACTGTGGCTGCAGGTCGATCCCGTCCATGATGTTGTCCATGATCGTGACGCGCTCCAGCGGCGCCGGGTTGCCCAGGGGCTGCACGTCATAGCCGCTCAGGTTGAAGCCTGAGCCCGTGTTGCGAATGAGATTGAGCCGGAGCGTGATGTCGCGCGTGATGCACCACGGGCACGTGCCGTCCTGGTTCACGCTCTTGAGATTGATCGCGGAGCCGCCCTGCGCGTCGCGCCAGTTGTTCTCGAACAGATTCCCCTCGACGAGCACGCGCTGCGCATTCTTCAGCTCCAGCAGATTCTTGATCACCCAGCTCTGTCCCTTCCAGCCGAGCTGCTTCGTGATGTGGTTGTGCCGGATCTCGATGTCGGACGGGATCAAGCCGGGAATCACCGGATCTGCGCCGCCGAACATGATGTTCTCCGAAGCCGCTTCGAGATAGTTGTTCACGATCTTGAACGGCCCTGACCCATTCCATCCGCCGAGCGCCTGGGAATCCGAGCCATGCTCGTGGCACTCGCTGACGTACGAGTCGATCAATGCGCTCGCCGCCGCGTTGAAGACCACGGCGCGACGGAGCGCGCCGGTCGCGGTGCCGTGGATGTACATCCGGTCGAGCACGAGATCGTGCGGCAGCGCCGCGAGTGTCGTCTCGTAGCCCGTGCCGAGGCGGATCAAGCCGGTGCTGGCCACCGTCGCCGGGACCGACACCTCGAGCCCGATCAACCGGTAATGGTGCGCCCCGCTCGCCGTATTGAAGGCGCCCTGATTGTTGGGACTCACCACGAGGGGGAGGCGCGCCGCCGCGGCCAGGGACGGAGTCATGCGGCTGCCTTCCTGCGGCACGCCGGTCATGCTCGCCGGGCGAATGACGATCCAGTTGGTGCTCGTCGTGTTCTTGTTCGGCAGCGTGAAGTTGCCGATGAACGTGGCGCCGTTGGCCAGCTCGATCACGTCGCCCGGCTTGGCGGCGCCGAGCGCCGCCTGGAGATTGCCGCCGCTGGCCACGCTGAGAATGACGCCGCCGGCGGCCGGTGCGGTGGGCGCGGTGGTATTGAGATAGACCTGCGGCAGCGTGGCGTGCACTTCATTCGCCGGCGGCGGCGGGGCCGTCGTGATGGTGATGGTGGCACTGCCGGTCACGCCGCCACTGGTGGCGGTGATGACGCTCGTGCCGGCGGCAATGCCCGTGACCTGGCCCGTCGCGGCATTGACCGTCGCGACCGATGGCGTGGTGCTCGACCAGGTCACGGTGCGACCGGTCAGCACCTGTCCCAACAGATCCTTGAGAATCGCCGAGGCCAGCGTGCTTGCGGACGTACCGATCGTCGTGGCCCCGAGGCTCACCGTGATCGAGTTGACCGCCACGGGCGGTGTGACGGTGAGGGGCGCACTCCCGGTGACCGTGCCGCTGGTCGCGGTAATCGTGCTGACCCCTGCGGCCACGGCGCTGATGACGCCCGTGACGGGATTGACCGTCGCGACGCTGGGGCTCGTGCTCGTCCACGTAACGGCGACACCCGGTATGGCCTGCCCTAACGCATCCAACGGCGTCGCCGTTGCCTGTGTCGTGGTGGCGACCGCGACACTCGTGCTGCCGATGGCAACTGAGATTGAACTGAGCGGAGCGGGCGCTTGTACAGTCACGGTTGCAACGCCGGTGACGGGCTGACCGGTGCTCCAGTTCGTCACCGTAGCACTGATGACCGCGGTACCTGCCGAGAGTGCGGTGACGAAGCCCTTCGTGCTGACGGACGCCACGGCGCTGTTGGAGCTTGCCCATGTCGTGAAGCGCGTCAGCGTGACTCCGGTCGACGATGTCACGAGAGCGGAAAGCTGTGCACTCCCACCGAGACTAAGCGATGGCACCGGCGAGGGCAGAATCGCCACGGTGGCAGGGTTATCGACGGCGGATCTGTTTGCAGAATCGGGAGCGCTGAGTGCGTCGTCAGTTGGACGCACCGAGTTGTCATTGGCGCAACCGATGACGATCGCAAGCGTTGCTGCGAGCGCGATGCGATGCGTCAGAGCGTTGTTCATTTCCTCGTGCCTCTTGATATTTTTTTGAGCGAATCCACGCGGAGAGCGGTCAGCGTTAACGACGCAATCAGCTAAGCCCGGTCAGTACGCGTCTGGTGGAAGCAGTCCGATCAGGAAGGCGGATCGGCTGCGGTCGGCAGTATCGGTATTCGAACGGAATCGCTCCGTGATGCTGCACACAGTACTTTTGTTATCTTCATCCGACGTCTTGTTCGACTATCAACTGCGTAACGGGCTCGCCTCCATGGTTCTGGAAGCGAGCCCGAAACGCTTTGCGTTGCTATGAGATCGGTACTTGAGGCGTTGACGCCTGCAGCGCTCGCGTTCGAGCGCCGGCCTCTGTGCTCTGAGTTACGGCACGACGACACCGCTGATGGCCGCGTACACGGCGCTGACGTTCGCGCCGGGATCGAGGCCGTCGGTCGCCTTGCCGCGATAGATGCTCGCCGGACCGAGATGCA
>JBDUCR010000132.1:0-17599 GCA_040003345.1 bacterium | reverse complement strand
TGGACATGGCGCGGACGTCGATCAACCTCGTCGGCAATTGCCTCGCGACCGTCGTGATGGCGCGATGGGAAGGGACATTCGAGCTCTCGTCGGAGGACACGCCAGTCGCCGACGCACTGGCCGGCGTGCCGCTGTCCATGCCGTCCGTCGGACACCAGCGCGACGATCAAGCGACGATTTGACGATGAGCTAGCTCGAGCCGCTCACTCAGCAAGTGACAGTGGTGATGCGCTGCGACTGCTCGAGAATCGCAATCGCGGCGGTGACGTCTCTGCCGCGTCGTGCCTTCCCTGCGTGAGCGCGGCGACGCCGACGAGAGGCAACGGGTCCGCTTACAGGATCAGTTCGGGTAGCGTCGCGAACTCCGACGCCGCGCGAAGTGCCGCGGCCTCGGCAAAAGCAGCATCGCCCTTGCGATGGCCGATCTCGGCACGGCCGAGCCACGCCTGTGCAAGCAGCATAGGGTTGTCTGCTTCACGTGCAAATTCCATCGCACGCAGCTCATGCTCGTCCGCGCGATCGAGATCGCCTGCGTCACGAAACGCGATCGCGATGTCGTGATAGCACTGCGCGAGCCCCATCACGTCGCCAAGTCGCTGGTACGCCGCGATGGCAGCGGAGAACAACCCGAGTGCGCGCTCCCGTCGTGCGCGGATGTTCGCAATCATCCCGAGACTGTTCGTCGCGCGCGCGACGAGGAGATCATCGTCATCTTCCCGTCCAAGCTCGAGTGCCCGCTCGAACTCCTGCTTCGCCGCATCAAGTTCGCCGAGGCGAAAGTTCGCGACGCCGATCATGTTGAGCGCGCGTCGAAGCGCCGGGCGATCACCTTGCCGCTCGGCGATAGGAATCGTTTTCGCGAACCATGCGCGGCCCTCGCGTAGGGCGCCCGAGCGCAGGTACGCCTCGCCGCGTGCGTTCGCCAGCTCGGGCTCGGACATCACTTCAGCGAGGTGTTCGTCGAGGAGCGCTGTGAGGTCAGCCCACGCGCCACGCGTGCGCAGCGCACGCGCCGAGTCCCGAAGACTGGTGCCGCCGAGCGTCGCCGTCATGAGGACTGGTGGAGCGATGCACCCACAAACACCTCATCATCCTGCCCTCCATCGAGTACACGCTGGAGACGAGTGCGCGAAATTCCAAGCCGGCGTGCAGTGTGGCTCTTGTTGTCCCCGCAGAGCGCGAGCATTGCCAACGCCGTCGCATACACCACGGTGTCGAGGCGAGCCGGAAATGGAATCGCGCCATTCTCGAGCGTGAGCCTTCTCGTCGGCTCGACATTCCGCGCGTCGAATATCTCGGGTCCGAGCAGGATCGCGCGCTCCATCGTGTTGCGCAGCTCACGCACGTTGCCAGGCCAATCGCGGTCAGCAAGCTGTCGCTGGACCTTTGGCGTGAGCGCGGGCACGGGCATCCCGTAGTCGCTGGCGAATCGAGCGAGGAAGTGCCGTGTAAGAATGGCGACGTCGCCACGCCGTGCACGAAGCGGTGGCAGATCGACGGCGACGACGTTCAATCGGTAGTAGAGATCCTCCCGAAATTCGCCGCGTTGAACGGCGGCCAGCAGATCCACGTTCGTCGCGGCGACGACGCGCACGTCGACGGGAATGCTTCTCATTCCGCCCACGCGCCGAATCCGTTTCTCCTCGAGCGCGCGCAGGAGTCTCACCTGCAGCCTGAGCGGCAGATGTCCCACTTCATCGAGAAACAGCGTGCCGCCATTGGCGTGCTCGAACAACCCTACCTCGAACGATGCATCAGCGTCCGCGCCACTTTCGCGACCGAACAACTCGGTCTCGAGCAGACGATCGGGAATCGCCGCGCAGTTGACGTCGACGAACGGCGCTTCGCGGCGCGGCCCGCTGTAGTGCAACGCACGTGCGACGAGCTCCTTGCCGCTGCCCGTCTCCCCGGTCACGAGCACGGTTACGTCGCGATGCGGAACCACGCGCGTCGCTGCGTCGACGGCCGCGAGCAACGCGGGGCTCTCGCCGAGTATGCCGTCGAAGTTGTATTTCGCGCGCTCGCCGTCGGCAAATACTTCGCGCTGCGCGCGCATCCGCAGACGGTCAGCGCGATCATGCACCCATGAGCGGAGGAGAGCGTAGTCGTCGGTGAGCGCGAAGAATTCCGAAGCGCCAGCGCGCACGACTGCAATCGCAAGGCGATGATTGGCGAGCGCGCCAATGGCGGCGACGTCCATTTTGATGGGACAGATCTGCCGGAGCGTGGCTTCGAGCTGTCCCTCCTCGCCTCCGGCGGCGACAATTCCGATGGCATCGGCATGACGGTCGAACTCTGGTGGAGACACGACAATCTCGAGCGTCAGTCCGTACTCCTCCGCAAGCTCCACCCATGCGGCGGAGAAGGAGTCGCTGAGCTTGAGCACCACCAGCGAAGGCATGTGATGATGTCCCTAAAACGCGCCAACGACGGCGGAAAATCCGCCGATCTTTGCCCGAAGATCCCTGGAGCGGCCATCGACAGCGGTCGACAACGGCGACTTCGCATACGACGCTGAGGACGCATTGTCCGGTGTCGTGACAGCAAGCATCTGCGCGCGAATCGCTGTCGCGGATGCAACTGCCTCCATCGCAAGGGTGCACCGCCGCACCGCGCTGAGGCGCTGCGTGCCCCGGGTGGATGCGGCCGCGGAGCGAAGCGCTCCTGGCAGGAAATCGTTGGGGTGGGTCATCGATTTCGGGAGGTTCTGATGCGTGATGCACTCCGTGCGGGACCGTGGTCGCCAGTGGCCCATCACGGGAGTACTATTCGTCGGAACGGCGGCTGCGTTGCGACGCCTTGAAAGGGACGCCGAGCGCAAACGCCATCGACGATCTATAGACCCGGACGGGGGTGAACACCCCCCGTTGGCCCGCGTTCATCACGAATCCCGAGCATGATGCGTACGATACTTCTGCGTCGCCCGTCAGCTGCCGTCCTCATGGTTGCGGGCTTCTTTACTGCGCTGCCGATGTCTCGCGCACCGATCGAGACCCGCCAGTATGCCGGTCTGTCGTGGCGAAACCTCGGTCCCTTTCGCGCTGGCCGCGTGTCCGCAGTAAGCGGCGCCATTGGGCAGGCCGGGGTGTTCTATGCAGGATTCCCTGCGGGCGGCCTTTGGAAGACGACGAGCGCCGGCCAGACGTGGTATCCGGTGTTTGACTCTATTCGAACGGTGTCATCTATCGGGGCGGTGGAAGTCGCGCCGTCCGACCCGAACATCGTCTACGTTGGCACGGGCGATCTCGTGACGGGTGGCGCGATCAACGAAGGAGATGGCGTCTACAAGTCAGTTGATGCGGGGAAGAGCTGGCAGCACGTTGGGCTCGATGCGACGCGACAGATTCCATCGATGCTCGTAGACCCGCGCGATCCGAACCTCGTGCTGGTGGCTGCGCAAGGCGACCTCCATCAGAAGAACGACATGCGCGGCGTGTTTCGCAGCGCCGATGGCGGGACGTCCTGGACGAAGACGCTCTTCGTTGATGGTCAGACGGGAATTCAAAAGATCGCGTGGGCGAGTGACGCACCGAAGACCGTGTTTGCGACGTCTGTGCGTCACTATCAGCCGACCGCCTCGCCCGCACAAACTGGCGCACCAGTCGACACCACGCGTACGGGCACGGCGCTGTACAAATCCACGGACGAGGGACTCACGTGGAACGAGGTCACAGGCGCCGGATTGCCACGGCTCTCGGGCCGCACGTCGGTTGCCGTCGCCAGAAACACGAGCGCGCAGCGCGTGTTCCTCGTCTCGAATACGGGACTCTATCGCTCTGACGACGGCGGCGTTACGTGGCGCCAGATGGCCGCTGACGACGAACGCATTCGCAATGGTCAGGGTGGATACAACTGCGGCGTCTACGTCGATCCGAACAATCCGGATGTCGTGTACACCGTCAGCACGTCGTCCTACAAGTCGATTGACGGCGGGAAGACCTTCACGGGATTCAAGGGCGCGCCAGGCGGCGACGATCCGCAGCAGGTGTGGATCGATCCGACGAATGGCGAGCGCATTCTCATCGGTCTCGATCAGGGTGCCACGGTGACACTCGACGGCGGCGCGACGTGGAGCTCGTGGTACAATCAGTCCACGGAGCAGGTGTACCACATCTCAACCGACAACTCGTATCCGTACTGGGTGTATGCGACGCAGCAGGATGCAGGCGCGATTCGCACGCGCAGCCGCGGCAACTTCGGCGCCATCACGATGTTCGACTGGAACTCCGTGAATGGATGGGAGTGGGGCACCATCGTCGCCGACCCGCTCGATCCCAACGTCGTGTTCGCGAGTGGCTCGGGAATCGTGAAGATCTTTTATCCGAGCGAACAGTGGATCAACGTGAGCCCCGCAATCGACCCGGCGGCGAAGGCGCGCACGACGTCATCGCAGCCGGAGGTGTGGGCGCCGTGGAACCAGCACGAGCTGTTGTCGGGACTTCAGTACCTCGTCTCGACAACCGATGGCGGTGCGCACTGGACGAAAATGAGCCCCGACCTCGGCATGCCGAAGGGGATGGACAGCGCGACCGCCGCGACCACGCCCGGCGCACGCGGCGCAATCGAAACCATCTCGGCGTCGTCCGTCGCGCGAGGAACGATCTGGGTCGGCACGAACAACGGGATGATTCATCTCACGCGTGACGATGGCAAGACGTGGTCAGACGTGAGCATCGCCGCGCTGCAGAATCCTCGACGCGCAGAGGTGCTCTCCGTCGACGCATCGCACCACGACGCCGGTACGGCGTACGTCGCGATCGACTATCATCGCGTGGGCGATTACACCCCGTACTTCTATCGGACACGCGACTTCGGTAAGACGTGGACGAAGATCGTCGCGGAACTTCCCACCGATCAACGAAGTGGAAGCTTCGCGCGCGTCATCCGTGCAGACACGAAGAAGGCAGGATTGCTGTTCGCCGGTACGGAGAGCGGCATGTACGTCTCGTTCGACGACGGCGATCGCTGGCAGTCTCTCGCCCTCAATCTGCCAGTCAGCTCGTATCGCGACATCGCGATTCACGGCAATGATCTTGTGGTAGGAACGTACGGACGCGGCATCTGGATACTGGACGACTACTCGATGCTGCGGCAGCTCACGCCGGGGATGGCCGCGGAAGCCGCGCATCTCTTCAAGCCGGGCGACGCGATTCGCGTGCGTCGCAACGTAAACGCCGACACGCCGCTTCCACCAGAAATTCCGCACGCCCTCAATCCGGCGGACGGTGTACTCATCGACTATTGGTTGGCCGCGACGCCCACCGGGACGATCACGCTCGACGTGCTCGATGCCGCCGGTTCGATTGTGCGCCATTTCTCGAGCGTTGCTGTAGCACCGTTGCCGGAGGCGGCCCGCCCGCCGGAGCCGGCATTCTGGCTCGCAACACCGAAGCCATTGCCAACCGGCGTTGGCAGCAACCGCGTGAATTGGGATCTGCGCTACGATGCTCCGCCTACGTTCAGTCATAGCTTCGAGATCAATGCGAATCCGGGACTCACACCGCCGACACCGGAAGGCCCGCTCGCTCCGCCGGGTGAGTACACACTCAAGCTCACGGTAAACGGAAAGTCGTACACGCAGTCCGTAACTGTGCGCAACGATCCGCGGTCACCGGCGACGACGGCAGCGCTCATGGCGCAGCACGTGTTGCTCGCGAAGATCTACGACGGCATCAACGCAGCATGGCAGGGCTATCAACAGGCAATCGCTCTTCGCGGAACGCCGCCGACTGCTGGCGCTTCGCTGCCGCAGGAACTCGCGGCGTCGAGCGCAGCATTCTACGCCAGACTCGACACGGTCGGTGGACTCGATGCGGGACGCGGGCGCGGAAGAAACAGTGGCGCTGTTCCGCCGCCGAACTTTCGCGGCGTGAGCAACGCGCTTGTGGCTCAACTCACGGCGCAGGAGTACGCCGACATCGCCCCAACGCCGTCGATGCTTGCTGCATTCGCAGCCACGTGCAAGGAACTGCAAGCCGTGGAAGCCAGCTGGACTCGTGTGTTGACGGCGGATCTCACGGCGTTCAACGCTGTGAGGACACGCAACTCGATGACGCCGTTAGCCGCGCCCAGTGCCAAGCTCACTCCGCCCAAATGCTGAGGGCGGCGAGACGGTGAGCTCCTCGAGGACTACAGCACCGCCTCGCCGAGATAGCGCAGTGCTCCACGCACTGCGCCGCGCGCCGGGATGACCTCTGCCGCATGAATCTGCGCGCCCGGAACGGCGCTCCGCAGCCGTTGCTCGAGACGCTTCCGCAACGTCGAGCTGCGACGAAGCATTCCACCGGTAAACGCCACTGGCGTCGCCGCACGCTCGTCGCCGAACAGCGAGCGAGCGAGGGTTCGCACATGCAGCACGAGCTCCTCCACCGCGAGCGAGATGATGGCATTCGCGCGGAGATCGCCGGAGTCGGCGACGCTGGAGACAACCGGCGCGAGCGATGCCAGTAGAGCAGGAGTTGCCTGCGACGCCCACGTGATGAGGTCCTGCGGCTCGTTCACCTGAGCCGCCGTGAGTACCGCGCCAACGAGTGCAGTCTCCGGCTCGCGCCCATCCGCTGACGCAGTAACGACGCTCAGCGCGCGACGACCAATCCACGCACCGCTGCCTTCGTCGCCACACACCGGGCCCCATCCACCGCAGCGACCGGTCTGGCCGCCGGGCCCTCGACCGAACGCGGCCGACCCCGTACCGCTGATGAGGAGGATGCCGGGCCCTTCGCCAAACGCATCATCGAGTGCGATGGAGAAGTCGGGATGAATCGCGACTTCTTCCGCGACCTCGCGCGCAGCGAGTGCCTGCCAGAGCGCCTGACGCTCGGGCTCACGTGCCGCGCCCGCGACGCCCACACACAACACCTTCGGCACGACGTGCGTCATCTCGCACGATGCGAGCGCATCACGCACGGCAGCGAAGATGACGTCGGCCGAATGGTCTGCCTGGCCCGGTCGTACCGCACTGCCAGGGCCGACGACCTCGCCGAGCTGCGTGCCCTGTTCATCTGCGACGATGACGCGCGTCTTCGATCCGCCGCCGTCGACACCAACGACGATGAATGTCATGCCAGTGCCGGCTTCAGAGCCGGCATGCGATGTGTAAACGAGATGAGAATGCCCACGACGAGAGTGATTGAAGTGCCGATGAGGACGTACCAGGGCCACGCGATGGTGGCGACGGGCGCCAGCGTCGATGCGAGGGAAGGATAGGCGGCCGAGATCGGCTTCGCAAAAACAATGAACGCCATCGTCGCGATCGCGATCGACATGCCGATGATCGCGTCACGCTGAATGGCGCGTCGCCAGAAGATACCAAGAAAGAAGCCGCCGAGCAGACCGCCTGATGTAAACGAGGCAATGCCGAGTGCGACCACTACGACCGGTGTCTTCGTGTCCTGCGGAAAGAGCAGCGCGCCGAGTGTCAGCACGACGCCCCAGCCAAGCGCAAACAGGCGTCCCATCTTGAGCGTCTGCGGATCACTCGCCGAGCGTTTCGTGATGGGAAGGTAGATGTCGTGCGTGGTGGCACCGGCGAGTGAATTGATCGCGCCGGAGTGTGTGCTCATCGTCGCTGCGACGATCGCCGCGACGATCAAGCCGACGAGTCCCGGTGGCATCTGCTCGAGAATGAAGAGCGGGAAAATCTGGTCCGTCGTCGGGAAGAGCTTGCCGTGATAAAAAGCCCAGAGTCCGAGGCCAATCGTGAGAAAGAGGAAGAACTGGACGAAGACGACGAATCCCGAGCCGATGATCGCGCGCTGTGCATCCTTGAGCGACCGCGACGACATCAGTCGCTGGACGATGAGCTGGTCCGTGCCGTGCGACGCCATGGCGAGGAACGCGCCTCCAATGAGGCCTGCCCACACCGTGTGCGGATTCGACATCGTGAAGGTGAAGTCGATCGCCTTCGTCTTGCCTGCCGCGCTCGCGCTGCTCCAGATCGCGCTCCATCCACCGGGAACGAGATGGCCGAGGATGACGATCGCCGCGATGGCGCCGCTGATGTAGATGCCCGCCTGAACGAGCTCCGTCCACACGACGGCTTTCATGCCGCCCTTGTAGGTGTACAGCACGGTGAGCAGTCCGAGGATCAGCACCGACAGCGGCATCACGAGCGCCTTGTTCGTCATCGACGGTGCGATGATGAGTGCGACGGGAATCGCCGTCGCGAACACGCGCACCGAATCTGCGAGCGCTCGTGTGATCATGAACACGATCGATGTGAAGCGCCGAGTCGTCAGGCCGAAGCGCGTCTCGAGCAGCGCGTATGCGGTGACGAGATTCCCCGCGAAGTAGCGCGGCAGCAGGACACCGGCAACGACGAACCGTCCGATGATGTAGCCCGCGACGACCTGAAGAAATCCGAGATTGCCGACGCCGGGCGCATTCCCATAGGACAGACCGGGAATGCTGATGAACGTGAGCGCACTCGTCTCGCTGGCGACGATCGAGAACATGACGGCCCACCACGGAATCGCGCCGCCCGCGACGAAGTAATCCTTCGCGTCCTTCTGTTTGCGGCCGACGTACAATCCAAGCGACGTCGTGCCCACGAGATAGGCGACGAGGACAATGACGTCGAGCGAAGTGAACCGCGTCAACGCACGCCTCTATTCAACGACATACGCTTCCATCGCGAAGTACTCCGCGAGGCCGAGCTTGTCCAGAAGATTCGCCGTGTCCTTGTTGCGTGCGTCCACACGCTGCCAGAACTCGCGATCATCCTGACCGGGGAAGGGCGCGGAATCCTTCTGCGACTGATGCTTGAAGATCGCCTGAATCTTGAGACGCAATTCTTCCTGCGACATGGGCACGAGCCACGTGGCCTCGGTGACGCTCCATTCCTGCCACGCACCTCGATACAACCACACTTCCGGACGCGGGAAGTTGATCTCGAGCAATGCGCCGTCGATGGCTTCCTTGCACATGCGATGCGTGCCGTGCGGATCGGAGAGATCGCCAGCGACGAAAATGATCTCGGGCTTGAGCTCATTCAGCAGATCGCGCACGATGGCGATGTCCGCGGGCCCGATGGGGTCTTTCTTCACCTTGCCGGTCTGATAGAAGGGCAGGTTGAGGAATCGCGCATTGTGGCGCGACAGACCCATGACTTCGATGCCGGCAACGGCCTCGCTCTCGCGAATGATGCGCTTGATGTCGGCGACTTCGGGGATGTCGATGTCGCCCGGCTGCTTGGAGTCGAGGAAGTTGTACACGCGCGACGCGAGCGTATCGATCGAGCGACGCCCGAGACCGCGATCCTGCTCGAGCCGCTCGAGAAAATCCACGTAGCGTCGCACGTCATGGTCGAACACCGCGATGTTGCCACTCGTCATGTACGCGACGAGCATCTCGTTCTCGTTCTCGACGAACTTGCGGAGAATGCCGCCCATCGAGATGACGTCGTCATCCGGATGTGGCGAAAAGCAGATCGTTCGCTTGTTGCGCGGAAGCTTGCTCTTCCCGCGGATCTTTGCGCCGAGTGCGTTGAAGACCTCGCCGTTGAGTGCGCCCGGCGAACCTGAGCGCGCGACCAGCGACGACATACCGTGCTCTGAATAGTCGCGCTGCGTGAGCTTGAGGATGGCGCGCGCGGTTTGCTGTGATAGCCAAACGACCGCACGCAGCTTGAGGTCGTCGGTCCACTCCACTTCGTCGAGGAGCCACGGCGTCGCGATGCGCGTGAGATCTTCGCCGGCGGCGCTGTCGACATAGAACGTCGTCTTGGCATGACGCTGCAGAAACGTCGCAGCGATCTCGAGATTGATCTCTCCCTCGACGGAGCGCTTGATGATGCGCGACTTGTGCTCGCCGGTTGCGAGCAGCGCGATCTCACGTGCGTCGAGAATCGTCGCGACGCCCATCGTGACCGCTTCCTTCGGGACGAACTCCTCACCGAAGAAATCAGCCGCCGCGTCGCGACGTGTCACGGCGTCGAGATGCACCAGCCGCGTCCGACTATCGGCGCCGGAGCCCGGCTCGTTGAATCCGATGTGTCCCGTCTTGCCGATGCCAAGAATCTGGAAGTCGATACCGCCTGCTTCGCCGATGGCCGCTTCGTATCGCCGACACTCGTCGTCCACCCGATTGCGTGGCACGTCGCCGCGCGGGATGTGGACGTTCTCCGCTGGAATGTCCACGTGCGAGAACAGATTCTCCCACATGAACCGATGATACGAGTGGATGTTGTCCGGGGCCATCGGGTAGTACTCGTCGAGATTGAACGTCACGACGTTGGCGAAGCTGAGTCCCTCTTCGCGATGCATGCGAATGAGCTCGCGATACACACCGATCGGCGTCGAGCCAGTCGCGAGACCGAGTACCGCCGTTCCACCCGCGGCCTGCTTCTCCTCGATCAGCGCGGCGATGCGCGCGGCAACGAGGCGAGCGATGTCTTCGTGATCGTCGACGACGACAGTGTGGATGCGTTCGAGCGCGACGGCGTGAGAGGGGACACGCGAAGGCCCGCGAGCTTGAGAACGCTCGCGGGCCGCGTGTCCGGTACCGACGTCCAGAGGGGCGCCAGAAACCGGTTTGGTCATGTATGGTGGGCCGTGATCGTGTTTACGCGGAGAACGAGCTGCCGCAACCGCATCCGCCTGTCGCGTTGGGATTCTTGAAGGTGAAGCCCGACCCCTGCATCGACGACGTGTAGTCGATGACCACGCCGCTGATGTACTGCGCCGAAAAGGGATCGACGAACACGCGGTATTCACCCTGATCGACGACGAGATCGTCTTCCGCAGCAGCGTCTTCGATGAGAAGGCCATACTTGAAGCCGCTGCATCCGCCGGGCTGCACGCTCACGCGCAGGCCACCGACCGCAGGATCAACGCCTTCCTGCGTCATGAACTTCTTGACCTCTTCGCCCGCGACGGGCGTGACGGTCATGAGAACTTCCGGTGTGTTGGTGGTGCTCACTGATCCCCCCTGGTGTCAAAGCAGACGCAAGCGGCCCGCGATACTATACTGCCAAATATATACCCCGACAGCCGAAAGCGTTCAAGCAGTTCAGTCGGCGGCCATTTTGATCACATCCCGCTGAGCGCGAGGGCCAGCGTCCTCCTCCCGGAAGGCGCGGGCGATCCACATGAAGGCCAGTGCCGCGACAACGAGCATGATGATGCCAGTCATCGTCTCGCCGAAGATCAGCTTGCCGATACCGAAGAGGCTGGAGTACACGGCGATGATGCCCGCCAGCCAGTTGGTCCACGCCAGCGCTCCTCCAGGAATCGTCTCGCCACCGTAGCCGAGCCGCTCGGAGATCCGCCGCCATCCGGGTCCTCCCGGCCGCACCCGTTCGTAAAACGATTCGAGCTTTGCTTCTGGCTCGGGCTTGGTCATGAAGGTCACCGAGACCCAGACCACCGTGCTGATGGCAACGGTAATGAGCATGACGTAGGTCTGAATGAGCGGGCTGTCCGCCGGCATCCGGCTCTTCACCATCGAGAGCGCGATGAGCGACACAACGAACGACGCGAGCATCGCGCTGATCTCGCTCCATGCGTTGATGCGCCACCAGTACCAGCGCAGGATGAGCACCAATCCAGTTCCCGAGCCAAGCGCGAGTAGCAGCTGCCACGCACTCGCGACGGTATCGAGCTGCCACGTCACGAAGATCGATGCGAGGAAGAGGAGCACCGTCGCCCATCGCGACACCGTCACATAGTGCTTCTCGGTTGCAGCCTTGTTGAGGAATCGCTTGTAGAAGTCGTTGACGAGATACGACGCGCCCCAGTTGAGCTGTGTGCCCACCGTCGACATATATGCCGCGGCGAAGCCCGCCATCATGAAGCCGCGCCACGGCGTCGGCAACAGATCGACATACGCCTGTACGTAGGCAGCCTCGTGATCGTGCGCGGGGCCGATGCCGGCGGGATAGAGCAATACGGTTGCGAGTCCGGTGATGATCCACGGCCACGGACGGATTGCATAGTGCGCGACGTTGAAGAACAGCGTCGCCAGAACACCGTCGCGCTCCGTCTTCGACGAGAAGATGCGCTGCGCGACATAGCCGCCGCCGCCGGGCTCCGCACCCGGATACCAGGCGGCCCACCATTGCACGGACAAGAACACGAATAGCGTCAGCAGTGGCATCCACACGTAGCCGGCGACGCCATGCGACGTCCATTGAACCGGTAGCACGGAGATCGCGGCGTCCGAGCTACCGTAGTGCGTGACAAGTCCCGCCTTGAGCTTGTCCATGCCGCCGACGGCGCGCACCGCATACACGGCGAGGACGATGACCGCACTCATCTTGATCACGAACTGCACAAGATCCGTCCACAGCACGGCCCACATGCCAGCGCCGGTCGAATAGGCGACGGTGATGAGGAAGCAGATCCCGACCGCGAGCACTTCACCCGAGACCGTTGCGCCGAGAATGTGTACGGGGTGCAGGCCGAGTGAGATCGTGAGGATCTTGATCATCGCCTTGGTGACCCACCCGAGAATGATCAGGTTGATCGGAATTGCGAGATACAGCGCGCGGAAGCCCCGAAGCGCCGCTGCCGGCTTTCCGCTGTAGCGCAGTTCCGCAAACTCGACGTCGGTCATTACTCCGGCGCGGCGCCACAGCCGGGCAAAGAAGAACACGGTGAGCATTCCGCTCATCAGCATGTTCCACCAGAGCCAGTTTCCGGCAACGCCGTTCGCGAAGACGAGGCCCGTGACAACGAGCGGCGTGTCCGCCGCGAACGTCGTCGCGACCATGCTCGCGCCGGCGAGCCACCAGCTCACGTTGCGGCCAGAGAGAAAATATTCCTCGATGCTCTCGCCACCCTTCTTCGTGAAGAGGAGGCCGATGCCCATCGAGAGAGCGAAGTACGCGACGACGATCGCCCAATCGATTGCGGAGAGATTCATGGACGCCCTGTGGAAGAAGGGGAACCCGAACTACTGCGTGCTTCGATCGCCGCGACGACATCCGGCTTCAGCGCTCGCATCGCCGCGTCGGCGACCGCAACGCGCACCGGACCGATCCTGGAATTGTTGCGCGTTGGATTCACTCGAGCCGAGAGGAGAATAACGTACAGGTCGTGCTGTGGGGCGATCCAGAGGGAGGTTCCAGTGAACCCAGTGTGGCCAAACGCCGGCCGCTCCAGAAAGTGCCCGCCTGAGCTGTTCCTGCTCGGTGTATCCCAGCCTAACGCGCGGCTCGAGAACGTCGAATCATTCACCGTCGTGAATTGCTTGATCGTCTCGGCGCGCGCAAGACGACCGTGTCCGAACGCGCCTCCATTCAGATAAGCCCCGGCAAGTTTTTCGAGATCACGCGCCGTGCTGAAGAGTCCAGCGTGGCCCGAGACCTGGCCGAGGGCGAATGCGTTCTCGTCGTGCACCTCGCCGATGAGATGACGTCCGCGCCACGGATCCATCTCTGTCGGTGCGATGCGATACCGCTCGGCCTCAGGCGGCTTGTACCGCGTGTCCGTCATGCCGAGCGGCGTAAAGACATGGCGGGCGAGATAGTGATCGAGTGATTCCCCGCTCACGCGCTCGATGATCTTCCCAAGGAGAATGGCACCGATGTCGCTGTAGACCATTCGCACACCGGGCAGCGTATCGAGCGGCGTGTTGAAGAAGAGACGCAGTGTGGAGTCGGGTGAGACGTTTTCCTTGTAGTACGTCTTGAAGGCAGGGAGTCCGCTTTGGTGCGTGATGAGATGCCGCACCGTCACCTTTTCCTTGTTCGTTCCAATCCACTCGGGGAGATACTTCTGCACCGGCGCGTCGAGATCGATTTTCCGGCTCTCGACCAGCTGCATCATCGCGGACGTCATGCCGACGACTTTCGTCAGCGAGGCAAGATCCCAAAGCGTAGAGGTGGTCGTCTTGTGCTTCGAGCCCCAGTCCAGATTGCCCGCGCTCACCGCCACTATCGGACCTGCATGCGAGCCGATCACGGCAACAGCGCCAGGGAAGGCGCTGTCGGCCACGGCGCGGTCGAGGATCGCCTGGAGCGTATCTCGCAATGTCGTCCGCGGGCTCGTGCGTGTCGCGTCTTTGGGCGACGCGTTATGCTGCGCATGCAGCGGAAGCGGTGAGAGGGCGAGAGCGAATGCCATCAGCAGGACGCGAGGAATGCGACGATGCATTGGGTGAATCGAAGGAAGTTGAGTGTGGCGACCGCGTTGTGCGCGCTCGGAGTCATTGGCCTGGCATGTACTACGCCGCATGCGGCGCAGACGGAAGTTGCGCGTGTTCGTCCTGGGATCAGCGTGTTGCTCACCGACAGCATTGCACTCGTGCGCGGTCGTCGCGTCGGGCTGCTCACGAACCAGACCGGCGTCGACGAACACGGCGTGTCGGACATCGAACGGCTCAGCGATGACAACGCGAAACGTGCCGGTGTGCAGCTCGTGAAATTGTTCTCGCCGGAGCACGGCATTCGCGGAACCGAAGATCGCGAGAATCTGGCGAGCGGAATCGATCTCCGCAGTGGGCTCGTGGTACATTCGCTCTATACTGTCACGGCGATCGCACCGCCCGATAGCACACTGCGCGACCTGGACGTTCTCGTCGTGGATCTGCAGGACATCGGGACGCGGACGTGGACATACGTCGGCTCCGTTGTGTATGCGATGCGCGCTGCCGCGCGGCGGCAGCTGCCGATTGTCGTGCTGGACCGACCCAATCCGCTCAACGGCACTCACATCGATGGCCCGCTGCTGGATCCCGCACTCGCCAACGCGGAAGAGCACTCGGCAACACGCTCGGCGCTGCCGTACGCATTATATCCCGCACCGCTGCGGCACGGAATGACGATGGGCGAGCTCGTGCTGCTCATGAATTCCGATCTCAGGATCGGCGCGAACCTTCACGTCGTTCCGATGCAAGGGTGGCACCGCGAGCAATGGTTCGACGAGACGGGTCTGCCATGGATTCGGCCGTCGCCCAACCTGCCCGACATCACGAGCGCCACCATCTATCCGGCGCTTGTCGCGTTCGAGGCAACGAACGTGAGCGTGGGGCGAGGGACGCCGGATGCATTTCAGCATTTCGGCGCACCGTGGATGAAGGCGGACGACATCGTCGCGCTGTTATCGGCGCGACATCTTCCGGGCGTCTCATTCGAGCGGCGCGACTTTACGCCGATCGCACCTGGCGACGGAAAGTTCGCGGGCAAGAGCGTTGCTGGCGTGCGCATCATCCTCACGGACCGTAACCGGTTCTCGCCGGGCCGCACGAGTGCATCGATTCTCTGGGCGCTGGCGCAGACGTCGCGCGATTCACTTGTCGTACGCGACGCGGCGTTCGATCTGAGGTTCGGCCGGCCGGTGATGCGACAGGCGCTGCTGCGAGGCGAGGACCCCGACGCTGTGGTTGCGCACGATGCGGACGCCGTCGCAGAATGGCGACGAAAGGTGGCGCCATTCCGGCTCTATCAATAAAGTCAGGCGAGGGTAGTTCACCTCGCATGTGTCTTGCAATTAGCGCTCTCGACTGGAGCGACTGTCCGATTACCACGAGGAGCCGTTCATGAGAGCTTCACCACGATCGATGTTGTTTGCCCTGGCTTTTGCTGGTGCTGCGGCCTGTGGCGGCCGTCAGGTTGAAGTGCGCACCGCTCCTACGGTCCCGAGCGAGCAAGCGGTTCAGATTACCAATAACCTGAGCCAAGCCGTCAACGTGTACGTCACGCCGACGGGAGGACAGGAGCTGTTCCTCCGCCAGGTGCCCGCGAATACGGTGGACCGGGTGCCGGTGCAAGGCGTCGCGACTGGAAGCGCGGTGATCTTCAAGGCCGTTACTGCCGACGGCTCGCGCACGTATCAGAGCAGGAGCGCGAATCTCACGGGGCTCTACGTGTGGAGCGTTCCCTGATGCGCAAGTGCGTGGTGCGCGTGCGCTTCGCCCGTTGCTGGAGTCTGTGACCTCGAATACCTTTCCGGGCCGGAGCACCTACTCCGGCCCGCTGCTTTTCTCGTCCTTCGTCACCGCTGCGCGAACGCTCGGCCGCGGGACCTCCGTGCGTCTCGGAGCCGCATGAAGCTTTTGCCAGATTGGATCAAGAACGGCTATCTGACGCTCATCGATCCAGTCGCAGACTGGCTGGTGAAAAAGCAGGTGCACCCCAATACCATTACGGTGTTCGGGACACTCTGCACGGTGGTCGGCGGCATCATCTACGCCACAGGGCACATCAAGACGGGCGGCTGGTTCCTGTCGGTCACGGCGCTCTTCGATGTGCTGGACGGAACGGTGGCGCGCCGGTCGAATCGCAGCTCGACCTTCGGTGCCTTCCTGGATTCAACGCTGGACCGTCTCGCCGATGGCTTTGTGCTCGGCGGCCTGGCGGTGTTTTACGCCACCAGCGTCGCGCACCACAGCATCCCGCTGATGATCACGGCGCTCCTCGGGCTTTTGGGCGCGTTCCTCACGTCATACACGAGAGCGCGCGCCGAGGCGCTCGGGCTCGACGCAAAAGTGGGCCTCTTGCAGCGACCCGAGCGCGTCGTGCTCATGGCGGCACCACAAGCACTGTTCGGTTTGTTTTTCAATGGATGGCCGCTCGCCATCATCATCGTCATTCTGACCGTAACGGCCTGGATCACCGTGGTCCAGCGCGTGGCCTATGTCTACACAGCCACCACGCGAGCGGATGCCGCGGTAGCACGCACGGAGTCCGAGGCCCGGCCTCGATTCTTTGCGCGTCGCCGCACGCCGCGCCCAATGTTCAAAGGAGAATAAGTGCAAGGTTCCAGTTCAGATGCGCGGACGACTCCGCGCCCCGCGACCGGCAAGCTCGGCATCATTACCCCCGGTCTCGGCGCAGTTGCGACGACATTCATGGCGGGCGTGGAAAGCATTCGCCGCGGCTACACGCAGCCAATCGGTTCGCTCACGCAGATGGCCACGATCCGGCTTGGCAAGCGTACCGACAATCGCACGCCGCTCATCAAGGATTTTGTCCCGCTGGCGGACCTGAACGACATCGTGTTCGGCGCATGGGATCCCATTCCCGACGACGCCTACACCGCGGCGAAGAAAGCCGGCGTGCTCGAAGACAAGCATCTCGAGCCGATCAAGGACTTTCTGTCGGCCATCAAGCCCATGCCGGCCGTGTTCGAGAACAAGTACGTCACGCGTCTCAACGGTACCAACGTCAAGAAGGGCAAGACCAAGCGCGATCTCGCTGAGCAGTTGCGCCAGGACATGCGTGACTTCAAGGCGAAGCACAAGCTCGATCGCCTCGTCATCGTCTGGTGCGCGTCGACAGAGATCTTCATCAAGGCCGGCCCGCAGCACGCCACGCTCGAGCAGTTCGAGAAGGCGATGGATAACAACGACGAAGCCATCGCGCCGTCGATGCTGTATGCCTACGCCGCGATCATGGAGGGCGTCCCCTTCTGCAATGGCGCACCGAACCTGTGCGTGGATCTGCCGGCGCTCGTCCAGCTGGCTGGTGAGAAGGGCGTTCCGATTTCGGGCAAGGATTTCAAAACGGGCCAGACCTGGATCAAGACCGTCATCGCGCCCGGCATCAAAGCGCGCATGCTCGGTCTCGCGGGTTGGTACTCGACGAATATTCTCGGCAACCGCGACGGCGAGGTGCTCGACGATCCGGCGTCGTTCAAGACGAAGGAAGAGTCGAAGCTTT
>JBDUCR010000087.1:0-17640 GCA_040003345.1 bacterium | reverse complement strand
CCGCGCCGTAGTAGACGATGAGATCGTCGCCGCGCTCGACGAGCCCCTGCGGAAAGACCACGCGAACTCCCGTACGAAAGTTCGCCATGTCCACCTGCGGGATTGGCCCCATGTCGATCTCATACGACGCCTCGGGTTTGAGCGCTGGCGTATCCGAGACGTACAGCACCTTCTCCGGCGACTCGTGATCGAGAAGAAGCCAGCCCATCGAGTACACGTTGCCCTCGTCGATCGTCGTGGCGCCGTGAAACGGCAAGAGCCATCCAAGACGCGTCTCGATCGGTGGAGCACCTGCACCAACGCGCGAGCTGCGCCAGCTGTTGGGCTTGGGACCAAGCACCTCGGTGCCATCGGCGGGCCACTCGTTCTCGAGCGCGTCGACGCGTACACAGACGATGTTCGGCATCGGGCGATGCAGAATTACATACTGTCCGTCGATCTTTCGTGGGAAGATCACACAGTTCTTGTTCTCGCCAGCGATGCGAGGTCCGTGTCGCTGATAGCGCGCTGGATCGAGCAAGTCGTCGGTCGTTATCAGACACACCCGTGGTCCGATCGACGAATAGCCCGTGTACGTGATCGCGTATCGCGCTTCATCCTCGAGATACGTGATGCGCGCGTCCTCCACTCCCCATTCTTCGTACGACGCCTCTCGACCAATGACCGGGCTTGGCCAGATCTCGTCGATCAACGTGCCATTTTTCGATAGCGCCATCGCAAGGGAGGAGCGGCCCGTGTCTCGTTCGAACACGCGCACGAGCAGCGCGACGCGTCTGCTTGCGCGATCGACGCAGGCACCCGGATTGAACGCGCCGGCCGCATTCGCAAAGGCGATTTGCGACGGTCGAACAATTGGATTGGTGACGAGACGCTCGAGCGATGCGATCATGAATGGTCCACGACCCATGCGGCGTAGAGCCGCTCGAAGTGTTCGGCGGGCGATCGATAGTACTCGTCCGCGCTGACATCCACTACCCGCGCCGCGGGTCCGCGCGTGAGCTCGCCTGCGTCGCGACGCCGTCGAAGTGCGCGGAACACCCGGGCCGCTGGCTTCTCGCTGCCGTCTGCACGGACGAGCCCGAAAGTGCGCTCGCGTATCGCGCGATCCAGCGGCGGTCGCGAGAAGAGGGACTCGTCGTAGTCGGCGTAGCACCACGCATATGCTCCTGCCGCTCCCGTTTCCGCGAGTCTGTTCACCACCGATTCGAAATACGTTGCGCCTTCCTCTTCGGACGCGAGATACTGCGTGCGTGGTTGGCCAAGGAAGTCGTCGGCGATTGTGATGCCCTCGGATTCCTTCGGCGCGGTGCACAAACCGAACTCCTGCATGAGTGGCGCTCGTCCATGTGCCGCGAGATCCGCCGTCAGCGCACACGAAAATGGAACGAGCTCCGGATCGAGAAACGAGCGCGCGTATTGCGAGTACAGCGGATATGCATGCATGACATCTTCGTCGAGCAGAGTCGCGAGATCGTCGACGCGCATGTTGTTGTCAGTCGTGAGCGACGGCAGATGCGCGCCGATTCGCACTGTTGCTCCCGGGGCGCCAGATCGTATCGCGTTCGCCATGGCCGACGTCCATTCGCGCGCCGCATCTCTCGACTGCGGACGCTGTGCGTCGTCGATCTCGTTGGCGATGTCGAATGCGCGCACGGACGTGTCACCAGCCAGAGCGCTCGCACATGCCGTCGCGAGCATCGTCTGCGATCGCACGAGTGAAGGGTCGGCGTACAAATCGCCGGGCTCTCCGTCAGCCCCTTTCATCCACGACGGCCACCAGATCGTGCCACTCATATTGATGACGACGAGTGTCGGCACGATTGCCAGTCCCGCTTCTTTTGCGACCCGCGCGACTTCCACGAGCCGGCCAACCATCGTCGCGTCGACCACGTCGCGCGACGGAAGAAAGTCCTGCGTCAGCGCGAACAGCCGCACGGTATCGAAGCCCATGTCGGCAATATGCGCCAACTCATCACGCACCTCGGCAATATCGAACTCGCGCCACATGTACATCGCTTTGCGTCGCGGCCAGTAGTTGATTCCCAGCTCGAATGCATTCGTCGACGAGCTCACGCGAGATCGCCGAGTATTTCGGCGAGTGACAGATCGGCGACGGCGGTGACGCCGTCGGCCGCCCCGTAGTAGACGCGAATCACGTCGCCCTCCGGCAACACTCCGCATGTGAATACGACACCGCCGAAAAAGCCTTCGCGCTCATAGGGCAGCTCGGGCTTGAGAATCGGCTCGCGAGAGCGTGCGAGCACGATCGACGGATCGTTCGCGTCCAACAGCAGCGCGCCGAGCGAGTATTCCATCGGTGAGCGGCTCACGCCGTGATACACAGCGAGCCATCCGTCCTTCACGCGGAAAGGCACGGCGCCACCACCGATCTTCGCATCATCCCAACTTCCAACGCGCGCGTCGGCGACGAACCGGTGCTCGCCCCATGCGAACATATCGGGCGATGACGCGCTCCACATCGCGGGTTGTCCGATCCCTTCCGGCATCGGACGATGCAGCGCGACATAGCGTCCTCCGATCTTCTCGGGGAAGATCGTGACATCGCGATTGTTGGGCGGAAAGATGATTCCGTGTCGCTCGAAGGTGCGGAAGTCTTGCGTGGACGCGAGTGCTGTCGCGATGCCGAGTGACGATACGGCCGTATAGTTGATCCAGTACGTGCCGTCGATCAGCGTGATGCGCGCGTCCTCGATGCCGAACGATTCCAGCATGCTTGCCGGAAAGAGCGCCGGTTGCGATTCCACGTCGAAGTGAATGCCGTCGCTGGAGCGTGCTACGCGCAGATGCGAGATCGACGTGAGCCAACTCCGCCCTTCAAACACGATGACGCGCGGATCGCTGGTATCCAGGCCGGCCGCACCACTGGTCCAGCGCTTGATCTCGAGTTGTCCCGAGTGAGCGTCGAACACCGGCGCCAACACCTCCGAGCTATTCTGTTTCCGAGGCGCCTCGGCAACTCGCAACAGCAGCACTACGTCCTTGCCGTGCCGCGTCGCCGCGGGATTGAACACGCCGACGACCTCGAGATCTGCGCGTGAAGGCCGGAGCATCGCCGGCGTGAGAATCGGATTTTCCGGTGCGCGTATAGGTGTCATTGACGGTCAACTATACAGCGCAGTGACGAGGAGCGCGAAGTTGCCCGGTCGCGGGCCTGAACGTAGAATCCGGAGTGAGCTTAGCCGAGCGAGGTCGCTGATGGATCCGATGTATCTCAAGGATGTTGAATCGCATCGGGGAGCCGGAGCGCGCGCCGAGGCCATCGAGCAGATGCGTGCGGCAGGCATTCCGATTCCGCAAATCATGCATCTGTTCGCCTTCAAGCCCGATCGCACCGATCACCTGGCGGCATACACGCAGGGTGTCATGCGTGGTCCTTCGCCGTTGCTGGCCGGTCAGCGCGAGCTGATTGCCGCGCTGACGTCCAAACTCAATCAATGTCTCTTCTGAATTGGCTCTCACGCCGCGGTCGCGGCGGAACTGTTGGGAGATCGTGAGCTCGTTCAGAGTGTTCTGACCGATCTCGACAACGCGAGCATTCCTGAGAAGGACCGCGCGCTCTATTCCTTCGTGCGGAAGATGGTGCGCGATTCGTTGTCGATCGGCGAGGCGGATGTCGAAGCGGCGCACGCCGCTGGTTGGACGGACGAAGCGCTGTATGATGCAATCAGCGTCGTCGCGCTGTTCCAGTTCTACAATGCGTGGATCGACGCCACCGGTGTGCGAGACATGCCGGCACTTGGCTACGAGATGTCGGGCAAGCGCCTTGCAACGCAGGGGTACGTCATGGCCAAACCACCCGCGGAGTAGCAGGAGAAACGTGTCACGCGCATTTCTGAGAGACGATGCGGAAGGCGAGATGCCTCGCCGCAATTACGACTTGCCCGAGCGGGACGATCCCTCGTACGATCGCGTCGCGGCCCGCGCGCTACTCGAAGCAGCGCGCGTGAACGAGACACAACTCGCCGAGCGCGCGACCGGCTACTACTGGGGCGAGCCCGCGCTTCGTCCGTACGTCGAAGAGATGCTCGTTGAGGCAGAGCGTGCGCAGGATGAGCGGCTCGAGCAGGTTGCGCGACGGTTTCTGCGATAGCGCCGCTGCTCCTCGTCAGTCGCGCTCCCTCACCATCCACAACTGTGTGCTGGCGCCATTTTCCGAGAGGAAGTAGCCCTCGAGGCGGCCGTACTCGCGAAAGCCGGCGCGCTCGTACGCTCTGATTGCCGTCGTGTTGTCCGCGACCACGCTCAGCACGACATGCCGAATTCCGGGATTCTCGAAGGCATGATCGAGGACGGCGGCAATCAGTCGTCCTCCGATCCCACGCTTCGCGAGTCGCGGAGCAACGTACATCTGAATCAACTCGCCACGGTGCCGCGCACGCTGGCGAGGCTCGCGGTGAAAGCCGCAGAGTCCCCCGAGCGTACCGTCGACGAACGCTCCGAACATCACGTTGTCAGGATTCTGCTCGGCAATGAAATTCTCGAAGGGCGTCCGGGGCGTCGAGAGCGCCTCGGCGAGTGTCGTTCCGAAGTTGGCAGGATAGAGTTGCAGGCATTCCAGACGTACCGCGCGATAGACGACGTCTTCGTGCGCTTCGACTCGGCGCACGACGACGTCAGCTTGCACATCGTTCATTCTTACTCCACTAGGGACGGGCGTTGGCGGATGCTCTGGTCTCGGTGAGCGTGACGATGAACGCTCCCGCTCCGTTGGTGCAGCGCCCGAACGACGTCGCCGCATTCACGGACCATGCGTACGAGTCGACCTCAACTCCGAGCGGCTGAACAGATGAATCGCGTCGGATGTCCGTTCAGGTAGGTACTCGAAGGGCTCGCTCCGACCTCAGCAATGTACTCGCGTGTTCCGCGTCGCGAAGAGGCCCGAGGGATTGGAACGATGCGTCCACACGTGCAGCACCCACGCGCCGAAGACGTCGTTGACCTGAAATCTCTGGCCGAACAGCTGCGGCGCAGCCGCAGTCCTCGGAACCGCACTGAACGGAACGAGAAACGCGACACCGACGAGAGTCATTTGACCATCGGTGCCTGGCTCGAAGATCAGAGCTTCCGGGTGCTGTTCGTCCGTCACTCCGTCGATGTAATTGGAATTTCCAAAGTGCACGCCCATTGCACCTTCGTCGCTGGTGGACATACAGTCCGTGATGGCGATGTTGTACCCAGCCGACTTCGCCAGCCTCAAACTGGCAAATGGCGCGAGCGATGCCTTCAGTGATTGCACCGCTGGCGGCAGTGTGGGCGTAGTGACTTGAGTGTTCACGTCGTGACAGGCCAGCGCCCACGCGAACGGGAAGATGGCGGCGACTGGAATGAGTCCGGTCCGTACTTTCATACTCGCATGCTCGCTGATACTCCATGGTGTCGGAAACAACTGCCGCTCAGCACGCCCTGAACGCGCCTCGCGCCGGGGCGTCGAGTTGTCCGATTAGGATAGAAGACCTGTATCGCCACATTCTCGCCCGCGCCTGACTCCCACTGCCGACATTCCCGTGAGCCGTCTCAAGCTCTTCGGAGGGACAATTCTGGAGGTCGAATCGGGGCCGATCACGGGCCGCGCCGTTCAGCGTCACCGGATTGCGCTTCTGGCGCTCCTGTCGACGACGAGGCGCGCGTATCGAAGCCGAGATCAGCTCGTCACGCTGCTCTGGCCAAGTGCCGACGCCGAGCGTGGCCGCAAGCTCCTGTCGGATTCGATCTACCGGATCAACCAGGCGCTCGGCGGCGACGCGGTGGTGGGTCCCGGTGAAGACGTTCGGCTCAATCGTCACCAAATCACCACCGACATCGCGGTGTTCGAAGCCGCTGTCGACGAGCGCAATTGGCGACAGGCGGCTGAGATCTACACCGGTCCATTTCTCGACGGCTTCTATCTGCCGGACGCTTCTGACTTCGATCAGTGGATGGAAAGCGAGCGCAGGCACTACGCGCGGCTTGCGGCAAAGGCGATCGAGGCGCTCGCAGCCGAGGCGAGCGAGGCGGCTCAATACACGGACGCGGTCGACTGGTGGCAGCGTCTCGCGGCGATCGCACCGGATGACTCGCGAGTTGCGATGGAGGTGATGCGGGCACTCGAGATCGCAGGCAATCGTGCCGGTGCGCTGCGTCACGCGCGCGTGCACTCGACCTTGCTCCGAGAGAGCTTCGGCATGGAGCCCGACCGCGCCGTTCAAACGCTTGCTGATCAGATCGCGGCCCGAAACGAAAGCGCGATCGTAGCGCACCGATCGTCATCCGTTGCCGTATTGCCGTTTCTCAACCTGAGCGTCGATCCGGAGTACGACTACTTCGCGGACGGAATCACCGAGGACGTGATCGCGCATCTGTCGAAGATTCGCGCACTCAAGGTCATCTCGCGTACGTCGGTGATGCCATTCAAGGACAGACAACTCAGCGTCAGAGAGATCGGCACGACGCTTGGCGCTTCGACGCTGTTGGATGGAAGTGTGCGTCACGCCGCCGATCGAGTACGCATCGTCGCGAAGCTCATCGACGTCGAGAGTGAGCAGCATCTCTGGGTCGAGACGTACGACCGGCAGCTGACGGACATCTTCGCGATTCAGACCGATGTGGCGCTACGCATCGCCGCCGCGCTCAAGGCCGAGCTCTCACGCGACGAGCAGACGCGCATTCGCAGGGAACCGACGAAGAATCTTCAGGCATACCAGCTTTATCAGCTGGGGCGGCAGTCGTTCATCGGATACACGCCCGATTCGCTCACGCGCGCCATCGAGTGCTTCGAGCGCGCGACCGAACGTGATCCTACCTTTGCTCTTGCGTTCGCGAATCTGGCAATGGCGCTCATCGAGCTGGCGGAGATCGGCGTCGCGGCGCCTGGCGCTGCATACGAGCGCGCCGCGAATGCAGCGGCCCGTGCGCTCAGGCTCGATCCCGAGCTCGGCGCTGCCCATACGACGATGGGATATCTCAAGGCGGTCCGCGAGTTCGATTGGACAGGCGCCGAATGTGCGTTCGAGCGGGCCTTGGTACTGAGTCCGAGCGGTGCTGACGCGTACGACCTCTACGGTCGCATGTGCGCGGCGCTCGGCCGCTACGACGAGGCGCTCGCACTGCAGCGGCGCGCGCGTGAACTAGATCCGCTTGCCCATCGCATGGATGGCGTCACGACACTTCTTCGCGCCGGCCGATACGATCAAGCCGTCATCGGCGCGGAAGAGGCAACGGAGCTGGATCCCGGACATGATCGCGCACGGGCGACGCTCGGCTGGGCCTACTTCTTCAGCGGACGGCGCGACGACGGACTAGCAGAGCTCGAGCGCGCCGTTGCGGCGTCGAGAGGCAATACGTTGTGGCTTGGCCAGCTGGGTGAAGCGTACGGTATGGCGGGCAACCTCGTGAAAGCGAAAGAGATACTCCGCGAGCTCGAGCAGCGTTCGGAGACGGCGTACGTGTCGCCCTACCATTTCGCCTACGTGTACACCGGGCTGGGCGACGTCGATCGCGCAATGGATTGGCTCGAGCGCGCCGTGGCGGATCGCACTGGGCCGGCATACGGCATCAAGGGCTCATTCCTGCTCGCGCCACTGCGAACGCATCCCCGATTTCGTGCGCTGTTGCGCGAGATGAAGCTGGAATAGGCAGTGCGGCATCGCACCCGCTACCATCAGCGGCGGCGCGCGACTCTTCGAGAATATTCGCCGACTTCGTCTCGAGCAGATCATGAGCCAGAGCACGGACCTGGCGACGCACATCAGGTGTCGCGTGCTGTCTCGCGAGACGTGGACGGAGTTGCCGGTATCACGATTGGCGACCCGCGCCAACGGTGACGTAAACGCAGGAACGGTTGCTCGACGGCATAGTAGCTCGCGAGCGCCGCGAGAAACGCCAGCATGATGTTCATCGGAAAAGCGTGTGGCCATGAGGTGCTCTCGCGATCGACGAACAGCTGCTGCCAGAGATAGAGCGAGTAGCTCAGCGTCCCGATGAAGACGAGCGCTCGCACGTTCAGCAGACGCCCGAGCCACGTGTGCGGGTGATAGACGCAGTGCAATACGAACACGCCGCACGCGATGTTGGTCAATGCATCGAAGGTGAGCCAGCCTGTTCTTCGGTTGTTCGCCGCAACCACCATCGCGAGAGCGAGCAGAAGAGGCCCTGCCCAACCAGCCTTGATCACGAAGCGCCCCGCGCGCGTCTCCATGATGTGCGTGCCCCAGAGCTGCGCGAGACATCCGATCGCCAACGCATCCGACATCGTCCCGAAGGTGAGCACTGGCTGATTGCGCACCATCGCCGCCACGCGCACGAACGGAACGATCAGCACAACGGCAAGCGCGGTGCGCGCGCCCCATCGCCGCCCAACCAGCACGAGCGTCAGCGGCCAGATCAGATAGAACTGCTCCTCCAGCGCGAGCGACCACAGATGCCCGAGAGCCCATCCGCGGCTCGGAGCGTAGTTCATGGTGTAGGTGAGCGCGTACGCGAAGTCGTGCGGCGCAACGACGACCAGCCCCATCGCGACGAGTATCGCGATCACGGCGACGAAGGCGAGATACGCTGGGATGATGCGCAGCGTGCGCCGCATGTAAAAACGACTGAGGGAGATACGACCGTTTCGCTCGAGCTCTCCGCAGAGGAGTCCCGTGATCAGAAAACCGGAGATGACGAAGAACACTCGCACGCCGAGAAAGGCGATGTTGAGCTGCGGTGCCGCGAGCACTGGCGCGGTCCACGCCGGGAAGTTGCGCGTGCCCACAAGATGCCCGGCGATCACGGCGATGATCGAGATGGCACGCAATCCATCGAGCGACGGAATGCGCGCGAGCTGCGGGGGCGTCGCATCGCTCACCGGTTCACCGTTGTGACCGGGAGGTCGAGCAACGACGGCACGAACGTCAGATACCGAATCGAAGCGAACTCGCGCAAATGCGATGCATCAGATCGCAGCGGACGCCCCGCCTCATCCTCGGCCATGCAGTCTCCACGCGCGCAGAGAAACTCGGCCGGATCGATCGTACGCGCGCCAGTGAGGCGAGCGACCATCGTGATCTCACCATGAACCCATTGCGTCTGCAGCGTGAACGGCGCAAGTGGAAAGGAGCGCGCAAACCGTACGCCGCTCGACGCAGCCAGTTGAAACGGCACACGCGACCCGCTGCCAAGGAGCGCTGGATCCGCCACCACCGATGCGGGCGGTGAGAGAATGAACACGACGTCCTTCTGACCCTTCGCGAGCGACGCAATGTCCGTTGCCAACATGCGAAAGGCGCTGTCGACATCGGCCGGCGACGCCATCACTCCATCGGGGCGCGTCAGCAGTGTACTTCCAGCGCGCAATCGACCAAACCGCGCATTCACATAGCGCGCCCACTCGCAGATGATCACGACACGCTTCACCGACGGACGCATCGCGAGCCGCAGTGCGCTTCGATAGCGTCGCGTACACGCGTCGTCCACCAACCACGGAACAAACGCGCACGCACGCTTGGTGGCGAAGGCAACAACCGGTGCGTGCTTCATCGCTGCCGCGGCACGCTGCACTACGGGAAAATATCGCTCTCCCTGCGAGTCACCGATGAATACTATATCCGGCTCTCCACCAGAACCCGAGGCGTAGCGCACACCCTGATCGATGTCGCTGACGAGCCACTCCGTTTTTGCGGTCACTGCCCGAATCACATCGGGGTCGTCGCCAAGTCGCACATGCGGAGATCGCCACATGACGACACCGACGATCGCTGTCGCCGCGAGGATCGCCGCGGAGCGCAAGGCAGTAACGCCGAGCCGCTGTGAACGCCGAACCGGGAGCTCGACGAGGTGAAACGTCAGTACCGCGCTGACGAACGCCACCGCGATCGCGCCGAATGTGAGCGCATGAATGCGTGGCGGCTGGAGCGCGAACGACTCGATGCCCAATCGCAGAAACACCAACAGCGGCCAGTGCCACAGATACAACGGATAGCTGATCAGTCCGACGTACACGACGGCGCGATTCGCAAGTACGCGCTGGTTAACCCACGCAGCCGGACCTGCGACGATGATCAACGCGGCTCCGATCGTGGGCAGCAATGTGTGCCATCCAGGATACGGCAGTCGCGGGTTCAGCTCGACACACGCGCCAACGAGCATCACGACACCGATAATGGACGCGAGCTCCCTCATCGGACGCCACGCCGTTTGCATTCTATCGTCCGCGCTCCCCATTGCGAGCAGCGCACCGATCATCAGCTCCCAGGCGCGCGTGAACGGCGAATAGAATGCTGCGGTCGCGTTCCTCGACACCAGATAGATGCTGAGCGCGAACGAGTACACCGCAAGCAACACAATCCATGGCGCGCGACGCCGACCGACTTTCCAGATCGCCACTAACAGAATCGGCCACGCGAGATAGAACTGCTCCTCGATGCCCAGCGACCAGAGGTGAAGCAGTGGCTTTGTCGCTGCGCTTGCGTCGAAGTAGCCGACCTCGTGCCACAACACGAGATTCGACGAGAACAACGTGCCCGCGGCGACGTGCTCCCCGAGGCGCGCATACTCCTCGGGCAGGAGCATCACCCAACCGATCGCGAGCGTCGCCAGCATCACCACGATCAGCGCCGGAAAGATCCGCCGTGCTCGACGCTCATAGAACCGGACGTAACTGAAGGCGCCTGCGTCGAGCTCGCGCGCGATCAGCCCCGTGATGAGAAACCCGGAGATGACGAAGAACACGTCGACCCCAGCAAAACCGCCAGAAAGCAGCTCAGGAAACGCGTGATAGCCGACCACCGCAAGCACGGCGACCGCGCGAAGGCCATCGATGTCGGGACGATACGCGCGTCGGTGCTCACCCACGTCGCGACTGTCTATCGCCGACCACCCGGTCCGGTACTCGGCACTGGCTGCAATGATTCCTGCATCGTGAGCAGTTCGTGCGCATCGGCGTCGATGACGGCGCGTAGGGGCACCTCGCCCTCCGCATCGCGAACGAACACGACGCACACGGCAGCGGTCAACATGCACAGTCCGCCAAGCATCACGGTGTAGAGCGGCGCGTTCGGGTTGTCCCGGCCAAACAGAAATCGCGTCAGCGGTCCGAAGCCGAGCGACGCGACGATCTCCGGAATCACGATGAAGAAGTTGAACACGCCCATATAGACGCCCATGCGATTCGCCGGCAACGCCGTGGAGAGAATCGCATACGGCATCGACAGAATTGACGCCCACGCGATGCCCACACCGACCATGCTGAGCAGCAACACATACTGATCGTGGATGACATACATCGACAACAGGCCGATGCCGCCGCACGTGAGTGCGAACGCATGCGCCGCCTTGCGACTCGTCGCCGCCGCGATCCTCGGCAATACCAGCGCGACGAGGAAGCAGGTGATCGAATAGAACGCGAAGGCAAAACCTCCCCACTCCATTCCTTTCGCATAGAGCGGCGACTGCGGATCCACTGCGCCGAACACGTGACGGGCCGTGGCCGGCACGAAGAACAGCCACATGCAGAACAGACCCAGCCAGGTGAACAGCTGCACGACGGCAAGCTGACGCATCGTCACCGGCATCTCCCGAACCGCCGTCACGACTTCGGCCAGCAGCGCACCGACCCCGCCACGGCTCTTCTTTGCGCGCTCGAAGGCCGCCATGTCTTCAGGCGGGAACTCACTCGTCGTCACGACGGTCCAGAGCACGGCGAGCAGGAACACTACGGCGCCCGCCTGGAAGGAATATTTCACCGTGAGCGGAATTCCACTCGCCGTGTTGCCAACGACACCGAACTTGCCGAGGACGAACGGCAGTGCGTTCGCGAAGCTCGCGCCGATGCCGATGAAGAGTGACTGCATCACGAAGCCGGCTGTCCGCTGCGACGTATCGAGCTTGTCGGCGACGAACGCGCGGAACGGCTCCATCGAGACGTTGATCGAGGCATCGAGCACCCAAAGGAGACTCGCGGCCATCCAGATCGAGCTCGACGTCGGCATGAAGAAAAGCGCGATCGACGCGAGAATCGCCCCGGTGAGGAAATACGGTCGACGGCGGCCGAGTGCGCCCCACGTCCGGTCGCTCAGCGCGCCGATGATCGGCTGCACGAGCAGACCGGTGACAGGCGCAGCGAGCCACAGGAGCGGCACCTGATCCGCGTGTGCACCGAGGCGTTCGTACACGGCTGACATGTTCGCGAGCTGCAGTCCCCAGCCGAACTGAATGCCGAAGAAGCCAAAGCTCATGTTGAACATCTGCCAGAAATTCAGGCGCGGCTTGTTCATTCGGTACGTCCTCGGAAGCGATGTTCGAGGCGAGTTGCTGCCGCCGAAGAAGCTGTTTCACGGCGACTCGTTTGGGAAGTCGCTGACGACCGTTGTCATGATGAGCGACCATGGCGAATCGAAGGATCCGTACGCGCTGTTCCGCCGCAGAGGGAATCACGACATACTCCAACATCTCCAGCCGCGGTCCATCTCATGAAACGCTCCACCATCTTCGCCGTCTACGCGGCGCTCGCACTCACGTCGTCCGCGGCCGCACAGAGTCGCCGCGTGCCCATCGACACGACGTGGAAGCGGGGTGGAGTCTGCTACGAGGTGTTCGTCCGCTCGTTCTACGACAGCGACGGCGATGGCATCGGTGACCTCAAGGGCGTGACGCAAAAACTCGACTACATCAACGATGGCAACCCACACTCGACCACGAGTCTCGGCGCCAAGTGCATCTGGCTCATGCCCATCGATGCGTCGCCGAGCTACCATGGGTACGACGTCAAGAACTACTATGGCATCAATCCGCAGTACGGCACCGCGGCCGATTTCAAGCGACTTGTCGCCGAAGCACATCGCCGGGATATCAAGGTGATCGTGGATCTCGTGCTCAATCACGCATCGAGTGAGCACCCGTACTTCAAGGAAGCGCTGCGCGACACCGCGTCACCATACCGGAGCTGGTTCCGCTTTTCGACCACCAAGCCAACACAGAAGGGACCGTGGGGACAGGAGGTCTGGCACAAGTCGCCTGTTCGCGACGAGTACTACTACGGCATCTTCTGGTCTGGCATGCCTGATCTGAACTATGACAATCCTTCCGTGCGCGAGGAGGCTAACAACGTTGGCCGCTTCTGGCTTACCGAAATGGGCGTCGACGGCTTTCGCCTCGATGCGGTGCCGTATCTCGTGGAGGAAGGCGACGTACTGGCCGGCACGCGTGGAACACACGACGTCCTGCGCAGCTTCGCCGCCGCCGTGCGACGCGCAGCGCCAGGCGCCTTTACAGTTGGCGAAGTGTGGGACAGCGTTGGCACGATGCTGCCCTACTATCCTGACCAGCTCGACTCGTATTTCGCGTTCGAGGCGTCCGACGCATTGCTCGACGCCGTGCGCAGCGGTTCGTCAGCGAAGTTGTTTACGCCTTACATGCGTCTGCAGCAGGCGATGCCCGCGACGCGCTGGGCTCCCTTTCAGCGCAACCACGACCAGACACGCACAATGACCGCACTCGGCAACGACATGGCGCGCGCTCGACTCGCCGTACAGTTGTTGCTCACCTTGCCGGGAGTGCCGTTTCTGTATTACGGAGAAGAGATTGGTATGACGGGCGACAAGCCCGATGAGCGTCTTCGCACGCCGATGCACTGGACGCGCAGCCGAGCGGCCGGCTTTACGACGGGCGCACCGTGGGAACCTTTGCAGCCGGACTCGCTCACGGCGAATGTCGCCGCGCAGACTGGCGATCAAGCGTCGCTGCTCGCCCTGTATCGCCGGCTGATTCACCTGCGTGCATCCAACGGCGCACTTGGTGGCGGCGAGCTGATTCCCGTCGACGCCGGCAATGCGGGAGTGGCAGCATTCCTTCGCAAGGACGGAGCGCACGTCGTGCTCGTGGTGGCGAATCTCGGAACTTCCCCGTTGTCTGGTGTGGCGATTAAATCGAAAGCCGGCGTCGTAACGGCGCGCCGCCACCCGGTGAAGGATCTGCTCGGCGGTGTGGCTGTTGCGCCGCTCGTGGCAGGAAGTGACGGTGCGCTGACAGCGTATGTGCCGCTCGCGTCACTCGCGCCCATGCAAACCTACATTCTCGAGATCAAGTGACGCTCGAGGAACGGATTCCACCGAGACAACGAAAACGGCCGGATACTGCAACATCACAGAAGCACGATCCGGTAGTTTCCGCACGATCCGTAAAACCCGATCCTAGGTCAGTTTCCCTCTAGTACCGCTCCGTACCAGGCTGAAACGTCCGCCAACTGTGCCAGAATTCCTGACTCGCATTGACCTGCTCGAGCCGGCCTGACGCACCATTGCCGCTCAGCGCGTACGACTTGCCGTCCGCGATGAGTGAATCGCCGCGCAACGCAAACCGCGTCGACGCATCCGGCCTCCGGAACGCGAAGTAGCTCACGCTGTCGGGACCAAGCGCTACGACAACCGGTGTTCCGGCAATACTGTCGTTCACGACACGCTCTCGCTCGAGGCGATTCCAGTCGTAAGCCTTGCTCCGTCCATTCACGGTAACGCCCACCACCCACGACTTGTCGTGCCACGACGCGGAGTCGGTTCCCGTAAGCTGCTTCCTGCTCCAGCCCCGCTCGTACGCATAGGTCTTCGCGTACTCATTCGTGAACTTTGGATCCGCCTGCATGATGAGACTATTGGGATAGAGCTTGAGCCATTGCTCGAGCGTGACCTGCAATCGCGGAATCTCGGGCAGCGTCGTTCCCTTCAGCTTGCCTGTGATCGCCTCGCCGTTCGCCTGTCGCCACCAGCTTCCCGTCGTCCGATCCTCGAGCATCGCGTTGAAGTGATCCATGCCGACGAGCCGGAATGTCTCTTGTCGTCCCGCAACAAGCGGCGCGAACACGCGACCCGTGCGACATACCGTGCAGTAGCTCACGATGACGTTTCTCCCGCCAACGCTGTCGCGCACCTGATGATGGTAGCCGATGAACTGGAGCGGATACGCGCGTGCGTCGCCGTTGATGTTCAATCCGACCACGAGACGATTCAGCTTCACCTTGTTCTGCGCAGCAGGACGCATCTCCAGCACCGTCGGCTGCAGGAACATGTGATCGGCCGACATCATGAAGTTCACGACGTACGCGATCGCGCCTGCTCCCACGAGCGACGCCGGCGCGAGCCAGCGCCGCCAACCGGGCATACGCCACACGGCTAAAGCGCCGGCGACGATCATCACGCCAAACACAATGCGCAGCGGCCACCGCCAGCTGTAAATCACGTACGCCGCGTCGATGCTGCGCATCTGCTGGCTGCCGGGCATCGGCATGATGAAGTACACGTTGGCGAGCTCGGTGAATATCGAGCCGAGCACCCCGATTGCGAACAGCTTCTTCATGTGTGGCTCTCCGGCATCATGGTGTCGCGGGAACTGGCGTCTGACGCGCACGTTCTTGCGCGGCCATCGCCTGCGCGACGCCGTTGGTCCAACCAAATCCATCCTGCGTTGGATACTCACCGCCGCCGGCGCGCTTGCTCAAATCGGTGACGTCATACTTCTCCGTCATCTTGCCGGTGACGCGATACGTCCGCCGATTGAGCGCAAGCCAGCGATTGCGCGCGTCGTCCGCAAGGTCTGCTCGGCCGTACGCTCGCACCGCCTGTGCGCCGAGCCATTGCAGTGGCGGCCATCCATTCGGCGAATCCCATTGCTGGCCGGATTTCGTCATCGTCGTGACGAATCCACCTGGCTTGAGAAAATCCCGACCGAGCCGAGCAGCGACGGCGCGTCCCTGCTCCGGTGTTGCGAGACCGAAATACAAAGGCGCCGCAGCGGCCATCGTCGGCCGATCGGTCACTCGCTCACCGGTGCGCCAACGGACGTCGAAGAAATATCCTTCCGTCGAATCATATGCAGCAGCGAGCAACGCTTTGCGTCGACTTTCCGCGGCGGCGGCGAACTTCGCCGCAACCCGCGCGTCCTCTTGCGCTCCGCGCGCGAGACGCAGTGCCGCAATCGTTCGCTCTGCGTGATACAACAAGCTGTTGAGGTCCACCGGAATGAGATCGGTGGTTTCGAGCGAGCGCAGGTCCGCCGGATCGCGCATCCAGCGACTCGAAAAATCCCAGCCACTCTCGGCGGCGGCGCGGATGTTTCGGTACAATGCCTCTCGCTGGGCCTCCGGAACGCGCTGGCCGAGCTCGAAGTCTTCGCGGTACGACTCGGGCCTCGGCTCCGGCTTGTCGTCCCAGTAGCGGTTCAGGAGCGACCCATTGCGCAAGCGCACGACGCGTCGCGCCGCATCGCCGGGCGCGACCGATTCGGCACCGGCCATCCAGAATGCGTACTCGCCTTCGATCGCGTCGAGATACGGAAGTGCGCGAGCGGTGTCCGTGGCTGACGCATACAGTCCGACCATCGCGGCAAAGAACGGCGGCTGGCTGCGACTCAGATAGTACGTGCGGTTCGCGTTCGGGATGTGGCCAACCGTGCGCACGAGATACGCGAAGTTGTCGAGCATGTTCTTCACGAGATCCGTGCGCCCATCCTGAATGAGGCCGAGCATCGTGAAGTAGGAATCCCAGTAGTAGACCTCGCGAAAACGCCCACCGGGTACGACATACGGACCTGGGAGCGGAATGAGCGACGAGTGCGGATCAATTGGATCGGCAGGTCGCGTCAGTGCGGGCCACAGCGTGCGGATGTGGTCTTCCATCGTTTGAAGCGTGTCGGAGCGAACGCCTTCGCCAGCGGCGCGCGGCGACTCGAAGTTCTGCGCGACAAACGACGCGAGGTCAAATCCGGTGGTCGCTTTTGCCGCAACGTATCGGGCAGCGATCTCCGATGGCGCAGAGCGCGGCTTCGCATCAACGAATGTCTTGGAGTCGGGAAAGACGCGTGCGAGCTGGACGTCGTGAAACAAGGGGCCGAGGTCGTGTGCGGGGTCGTAGAGTCGCGAATGCTCGAGTGCTGCGCTGGCGGGTTTTGATACGGCGGAGGAAGCGCATCCCGCTGCGAATGCGATCAGCGTCGCGATGCCGAGCCGTGTGACGTGCGTGCTGCGCTGACGTGAACGTCTCATTAGGACTCCGGCCGAAAAGAGAGTGCTGAGAATCTGCCATCCCGCAGGAGCGAAGCAGTCCACCTGTCGTCGCGAATGAGCGAAGCAGTGCACCTGTCATCCCGCAGGAGCGAAGCGAGTGTCGGGATCTACCATACCGCCATCATACGATGACAGGGCGCAACAAACGGTGTCGCTCTTCACATCGTCGTTCGTGATGGTACGCCATGCGCCAATACTATGTCTACATTCTCGCAAGCCGGTCGCGCCGTCTCTATGTCGGATTCACGAACGAGTTGTTGCGTCGTACGTTCGAGCATAAGAACGGAATGATCCCTGGATTCACGAAGCAGTTCAATATCAATTGCCTCGTCTACTTCGAAGCAACGTCCCATGCACTCGCCGGCATTGAACGAGAGAAACAGATCAAGCGGTGGACGCGTGAGCGGAAGTTCTACCTGATCGAGAGACATAATCCGGAATGGAGAGATCTCAGTGAAGGTTGGTATAACTGACCGCCAACATCAGCTATGAGTTCCGTGCAGTAGATCCCGACACTCGCTTCGCTCCTGCGGGATGACAACCCGGCCATCGCTCCCGCGATGACCGCTCCTGCGCGCCGACAATCACTTCGCATTCCTCGCAACGCGCGACGT
>JBDUCR010000205.1:0-5220 GCA_040003345.1 bacterium | reverse complement strand
AACCGTCGATCAGTCGTTTCCCCACGATCCGTTGGTACCCTGAATTCAGTTGCTGTGCAATCGGCCGACGGAATGAGAATGGCTGGTTGGGTCGCTAATCGGGACAGGAGTTGACCATGACGTCGTTCATGCGCACCGCCACTACGTTCGTCGCGGGCGCGCGCACGTTGCCCGGAGAGTTTTATTGCTCACCCGACATCCTCGCCGAGGAGACGGAGCGTCTTTTCCGTGAGCGATGGCTGTGGGCTGCACGCGCCGAGCGTGTCGCGACGCCGGGCGACTATTTTTTGTACGAGCAGTTCGGTGAGAGCATCATCGTGCTGCGCGACAAGAGCGGAACGCTGCGCGCGTTCTATAACGTCTGCCGGCATCGCGGCACACGCATGTGCGAAGCTGCGGAAGGGCATTTGTCGGGATCCATTCAGTGTCCCTACCACGCGTGGACCTACGCAACCGACGGCCGCCTGATCGGCGCTCCCCACATGCAGGACGCCGAGGGTTTCGACAAGCGCGACTATCCACTGCATCAAGCTGCTGTTCACGAATGGGAAGGCTTCATCTTCGTGTCGCTCTCTCAGTCTCCCGTTCCGTTTTCCGAAGCGTTCGCACCGGTGCTCAACCGACTCACGCGCTTCAATCTCGACAAGCTCGTCACCGTCGAACGGCGTGTGTATGACGTCAAGGCGAACTGGAAGTTGATTCTTCAGAATTACAACGAGTGTCTCCACTGCCCGACGATTCACCCGGAGTTGTCACGCGTGCTGCCGTATCAGAGCGGCGCGAACGACTTGCACGAAGGCGAGCAGCTCGGCGGATACATGGAGATCACGGCTGGCAACGACAGTGCGACGAGCGACGGACGCGCGTGTGGCGTGCCGATCGGTGATCTCGCTGAAAACGAGCAGCGTCGGGCGTTCTACTACACGTTCTTTCCGAACATGATGCTGAGTGTTCACCCCGATTATGTGAACTACTACAGCGTGTGGCCCGTGGATGCACGAAGCTCGATCGTCGTCACGGAATGGCTGCAGCATCCGGATTCACTCGGCAGCACAGAATGGTCGCCAAAAGGCGCGATCGAATTCTGGGATACGGTTAACCGCCAGGACTGGCACATTTGCGAGCTCAGCCAGCTCGGCATTTCATCTCGTGCGTATCGCCCCGGGCCATTCTCACCACTCGAATCGATTCCGGCGGCGTGGGACCGATCGTATCTCGCGGCGATGGGACGTTAGCGCGCGTGGTGAAAGCGACGCTCGCACCATATCCCGGAACACAGGCTGTTCGGCGCGCCTTCGCGGTGCTCAAAGCGTTCGACTCGGTGCATCCGCAGTGGTCGGTCAGCGATCTCGCGCGACACATCGGCCTGCACAAGACGACGACGTTCCGCCTGCTCGGCGCACTCGTACGTGAGGGAATGCTCGAGCGGGAAGACGCGACTGGCGCGTACCGCCTTGGCGCAGAGCTCATCGCGCTCGGATCGCAGGCACTGCGCTCGACAGATCTCTACAATGCATCGCACGCCGAGCTGGAAGCAGTGGCGCGCGATACCGGTGAGACGGCGACGATCGAGATTCTCGTCGGCGATGAAGTCGTGATCCTCGACGAGGTGCATGGACGCTATCTCGTCGGCGGACGTCCCGACTTCGGGCTGCGGTTTCCCGCGCACGCGACGTCGACGGGCAAACTGCTGCTCGCCGCCGAGCGATACGAGGGCCGACGCGTGAAGGCGGTGCGTAAGGTGCGGTTGGTGAAGTTGACGTCGAAGACTATCACCGATCCGGAGGAGCTCGAGAGAGAGCTGACAAAGGTGTGGCGTCAACAGTTCGCCACAGCAATTGATGAGATCGAGGATGGTTACGCCGCGCTCGGTGCACCGATACGCAACTTCGAGGGACGCACCGTTGCGGCGATGAGTGTCGGCGGCGCGCGTGCGCGATTCACTCGTGCTCGCATCGCCGAGCTTACCGTCCGTGTGCGGGAAGCGGCGATGCTGGTTTCAGAACGACTGGGCTGCCCGCGCTCTTACATCCAGACGTGACTCTGCTACTTTGGACGGTCTGAAACCAGCCCGCACTTGCCTGGGCCGGAGTTCAAATACAAGAGACCATCCTGCAGGGAGATCCCCCCGATGACCGTCATTCGTTGCATCCGTATCGCTACGATCGCTCTACTCGCCACCGCGTGCACGATTCAGCGCGGAAAGCCGGCGGATGCGAAGGACGAACACATGTCGCACATGTCAGCCTCCGACAAGACAGCGCCGCGCACGATGTCCGCGGGCGACGTGAGCGTTTCGCAGGGAACGCCGGGATTGCCGGCGAGCAATAGCACTGCGGCCGCGCGCATTGCAGCGAGTCCGCGTCATGCCGAGTGGGTGAGGATCGCTTGGGAGCCGGGCTCCAGCGATTCATTGATGGCGTGGGTCGTCTATCCGGCGACGTCGAATGCAAAGACGCCGGTCGTGGTCGTGGTGCACGAGATCTTTGGTCTGTCGACGTGGGTGCGTGGCGTCGCTGATCAGGTCGCGGCTGATGGATTCATTGCGATTGCACCGGATCTTCTTTCGCGCGTGCGCGGTGGCTCTACATCGGTGGAGCTGTCGGGCGACTCCGCGCGGAAACTGATTGCCGGAGTGAATGTTGCCGAGCGTAACAAGGGGATCACGGCCGCGGCGAACTATGCGATGTCGCAGGCGTCCGCTGCGCCCAGGTATGCGGTGATCGGCTATTGCTGGGGCGGCTCGACGACATGGGGCGCTGCTGTTAGCAACGGCAAGGGATTCTCGGGTGGCGTCGCGTTTTACGGAACGCCGTACATGAATGGTCCCGTGCCCAACGGCGACTCACTCGCAAAGATCACGAAGCCGGTGATGTTGTTGAGTGGCTCGAAGGACGCGCGCATCGGCGCAGCGATGCCAGCGATCGACTCGGCGATGAAGGCACTGGGCAAGAGCTATTCGGGGACGAACTACGACGGTGCGATTCACGGCTTTCTGCGCGCGCAGGACGATCCGAAGGCGGCTACTCCGCAGTGCGATGAGGCGTGCGCGAACAAGGAGCGCGCCGATAACCTCGCGGCGACGAAAGATGGATGGCCAAAGACGGTGGCGTTCCTGAAGCAAGCGCTCAAGTGATGCGCACCGTTACGCGAGTTGTAGCTGCGTTGGTGGTCTCGAGTGCATCTGCGGTTGCACAGAATCCGGCGCCGGCTGCTCAACCTGCCGCGCCGATGACGTTCTTCATCACGAGTGTTGGCAAGGGCGACGGTGCGAATCTGGGTGGGCTTGCCGGCGCCGACGCGCATTGCGCCGCGCTCGCGGATGCGACGGGCGCGCAGCTGCCGGCGGGCCGGGTGTGGCGGGCGTACCTGAGTGCGGTGGCGACGGATGGGAAACCTGTCCATGCGCGCGACCGTATTGGTGTCGGTCCCTGGCACAACGCAAAGGGCGCGTTGATCGCCGCGAGTGTGGCCGATTTACATGGTGACGTCGTGCGCGACCGGAATCAGATCAACAAGGTGAATGCGTTGACGGAAAAGGGCGCGACTGTGAATGGCGTGGGTGACACGCCGAACAGTCACGACATGCTGACGGGATCGGATTCGGAGGGTCGGGCCTTGCCGGGGACGCTCGACACGACGTGCAGCAACTGGACGAGCAACTCTGCGACGGGCAGTGCGATGGTCGGGCACCACGATCGTACGGGTGGCGGCTCGACGTCGTGGAACAATGCGCATCCGTCGCGCGGATGTGGTCAGGCGAATCTTGTTGCGACTGGTGGTGCCGGGCTGTTGTACTGCTTCGGAGCCAATTGATTCGAGAGGTGTGAGCATGGCGATGTTCCTGCAGCGTCAAACGACTCAAGGGCCGGCGAACGCGGACTTATTGCAGGATCCTGTTTCGATGCAGATCAATGCGTTGACGCAGCAGCAGATCATGAGCGTTGGGTCGCTCGTGAGAATGTCGGGCGACAGGGCCAACCTCGTACGGCAGCTGAGCGTCCCCGGCAGCAATCAGGCTAAGCTCAACGCCAGTCTCATCGAGGTGGACGGCGAAATCGCCGGTGAGCGGGCAAAGATCGACGATATCAAGCAGCGAATCGCTGAGTTGAAGAAGGAGTCGCCAATCTCGACCACGGCGCCGACGTCGGTGATGGTCGTGCCGCCGCCCAGGTCCGGAATGTTCGGCATGACGAAGGACGAGTTCACCGGCGTGTTCGCGTTTGGTCTGTTGTTTCCGCTCGTGATTGCGTTCGCGCGAGTGATCTGGCGTCGAGGGACGCGTCCGGCGCGTCTGCCGGTGGAGGAGAGCCAGCGGTTTTCGCGTCTGGAGCAGGCGGTGGAATCGGTGGCCATCGAAGTCGAGCGAATAGGTGAGTCGCAGCGCTTTCAGACGAAGCTGATGACAGATCGCGACAAGACCTTTGTCGCTCCCGAGTAGATTGTCGTGTGGGAGCGGACGTGATGAACTCGCCGCTCATGGATTTGCTCACATTCGAGGAGAGATGATTTCGTGATCGGCTATGGTAGCCCCGAGCTCGCAGCTGCGTTTCGCACCGTGAGAGGGAACACGGTCCAGATTGCCAAGGAGATTCCAGAAGACCAGTACGACTTCGTAGCTGCGCCCGGAGTGCGTCCCGTGAGGGAGCTCCTAGCGCATATCGCTTTCATATCGCGGCTGCAGGAGGACTTTCACCGCGTTAAGCGTGTGACGACGCTCAGCGGATATGACTTCGTCGGTTACATGACCAGCGCTACCGCGGAAGAGAAAAAGCCGAGATCAAAGGCTGAGATCGTCACGCTGCTGGAGACGCGCGGAGAGGAATTCGCGCGGTGGCTCGAATCGCTCACGCCCGACTTTCTGGCGGAGACGTACACGGATCCGCGTGGCGAGAATCCCCGTACGCGGTTCGAGAACCTTCTCTCGGCCAAGGAGCACGAGATGCATCATCGCGGGCAGCTCATGTTCACGGAGCGGATGCTGGGGATCGTACCGCATCTGACGCGTCAGATGCAGGAGCGGATGGCAGCTCACCGCTGACGTCGTTCGCGGGTGCCGGGGGGCGAAACTCCATGCTGGAGTTTCGCCCCTTGTTGCGTTCTGCCCGCCGGCGGTCGTCTACAACACGTCTACGACTCGCGTACACAAGGCGGCGACGGCGGCAAGAATGGAGATTTTTCCCAGCAGGAGGTTGCTGGTGACCGACGAGTGACCGCGGA
>JBDUCR010000494.1:0-5231 GCA_040003345.1 bacterium | reverse complement strand
CGTTCAAGCAGGCCGAGTTCGACATCATGTACGCGGAGGGGATCAGCCATACCTCGCTGCTGGTCGACATTGGCGCAGAATCGGGGATCATCGAGAAGTCGGGCGCCTGGTACAGCTACAACGGTCAGAAGATCGGCCAGGGCCGTGAGAACGCGAAGATGTACCTCAAGGACAATCCGGCGATCCTTGCTGAAATCGAAGAAAAGGTCAAGGTTGTGCTCGGCATCGGCGCCGATCAAACTGGCGGGGCGCCTGAGGCAGAGGACGCCGAGTAGCGAGTCAGATCCGTGACCTGCCGGGGCCGTTGCTGGCATCGCTCATGCGGAACCGAGCGAGTCCAAAACTGGCGGAACACTGGTGCGGTTCACGTTGTATGTTGGGTAGGTAAGGAGCCGAGGGGTAGTTCTCTGGAATCGATGGGGCCCGGAATCCCCAGCGTGACAGAGCACTCTCCTCGGTTTCCTTATATGCGCCTATCGTGTTGCTGAGAAACAAGTTGACAGTGCCACATAAAGCAACTTCTCAGGCAAGAGTGGCGTGTGGATAACTCTGCGACCGAGCCAGCGTCGCACGCGGCCATTGATGATCTGGATAACTCGCACAGCGCCATGTCTGTGATATCCGCCATCGTCGCCGCACCTCGGCAGCCCGGACGATTCGCCATACTCGTCGACGGTGAATCCATCGCGACACTTTCGATCGATGCGATCGAACAGCTGCAACTCGCGGTCGGAAAAGACATCGGCAGCATCATCGACCGCATCGCGCTCGAGGCTGCGCAGATCAAGGTTTACGATCGCGCCATCAACGTGCTTGCGTTTCGCGCACGGTCATCCGCTGAACTTTCGCGCGCGCTGATTCGGAAGGGTGAAGAGAGGATCCACGTCGAACGTGCGATCGAGCGATTGAAAGCGCAGGGACTCCTCGACGACGCTGCATTCGCGCAGAGCTTCACGCGCGCCAAGGTGCTCGGCGCAAATCAATCGCGTCGGAGAGTGCAGCAGGAACTCGCACGGAAAGGTGTGCCGCGCGATGTCACTGATGCAGCGATCGACGTGGTGTTCGAGGAGGAGGGTGTTGATCAGCGCGTCATCGTCGAGCAGGCTGCACGCAAGAAGATGAAATCCCTGCGCGCACTCGAGCCTGCAGTAAGGCGGCGGCGGTTGTACGGATTTCTCGCGCGGCGAGGATACGACGGCGACGACATCCGTCGCGCGATGGAGACGGTCGGGGAGGAGCTGCAGGAGGACGAGTCCACCGACGAGTAGCTGCCGTTATATATTTCGCGGTCTATGCTCTCTTCCGAAATTCGCCGTCGCTTCCTCGCATTTTTTGCCCACCAGCAGCACGTCGTGCGAACGAGTGCCTCGCTCGTGCCGGCCGACGATCCGACGCTGTTGTTCGTCAACGCGGGCATGGTGCCATTCAAGAGGGTCTTCCTTGGCATGGAGGATCCGCCGGAAGGCAGGCGTCGCGCGACGACCGCGCAGAAATGCGTGCGCGCGGGCGGAAAGCACAATGACCTCGAACAGGTAGGGCACACCGCCCGGCATCACACCTTTTTCGAGATGCTCGGCAATTTTTCCTTCGGGGACTACTTCAAGCGCGACGCGATCCGCTTCGCGTGGGAGTTGCTCACGAGCAAGGATCAGCTCGGGATCGATCCGTCGCTGCTCCGCATCAGCGTGCACTACAGCGACGACGAGGCCTTCGCACTCTGGCAGGAGATCGGTGGGCTGCCAGCGGAGCGTCTGTACAGGCTCGGAGACGCAGACAATTTCTGGCAGATGGCCGACACGGGCCCCTGCGGACCGTGCACGGAGATTTACGTCGATCTGGCAAAGGTAGCGACGGACTTTCGCTTTCCCGACGGTGCGACAGGCGAGTGGACGGACCTCGACCGCGAGAACTTCTCGCACGACGCGTTCGTCGAGGGAGCGGAGTCCGGGCGGTTCCTCGAGATCTGGAATCTCGTGTTCATGCAGTTCGACAAGCAGGCCGACGGAACGCTCGTACCGCTGCCCAAGCCCTCCGTCGACACGGGCGCTGGTCTCGAGCGCATTGCGGCGGTGAAGCAGCGTGTGACGAACAACTTCCACGCTGACGTATTCCTTCCGCTGATCAAGACCGTCGAAGACACCGTCGGCTTCAGCTACTGGGGACGCGAGAGCAACGAGCATCGGAGCGGCGTTCGTATCGCGGGCGCAAAGGGCGAGGCGGCGATCGTGCAGAACGCCGTCGATCCAGCGTCGTTCCGCGTTGTCGCCGACCACGCGCGCTCGGTCGCGTTTCTCCTCGCTGATGGAGTTTTTCCAAGCAACGAGGGACGCGGTTACGTGCTGCGACGCATCCTCCGTCGCGCTGTGCGCCACGCCTACCTGCTCGGCCGACGCGAGCCGACGCTCGTCCACGTCGTGCAGACTGTCATCGACACGATGGGTGATGCATATCCAGAGCTGCGGTCGCGCTCCGAGCATCTGCTGCAGACCACGCGCGTCGAGGAGCAGGCATTTCTCGGGACAATCGAGGGAGGTCTCTCGCGGTTCGAGCAGCTCGCTCCGCCGCACACCACTCAAGGCGGCGGCGAGATTCGTGGCACGATCTCGGGCGACGACGCTTTCCGGCTTTACGACACCTTCGGCTTCCCGATCGACCTCACGGAACTGATGGCGCTCGAGCGCGGCTACACCGTCGACATTGCCGGTTTCGAGGCTGCGTTGCTCGAGCAGCGCAATCGCTCAAAAGACGAACGCAAAACCCGCAAACTTGGCGTCACCGCCGACGCGCTCGGCGACGTTGCCCTGTGGGATCGTCGTGACGCAACGAGTGGCGCGGAATCGCGCTTCGTTGGCTACGACACTATCGACATCGACACTGAAGTTGTTGCACTTCGTCATCTCGACGGCGATCGCGTCGCCGTTCTGTTGCGCGAATCGCCATTCTATGCCGAGTCGGGCGGGCAGATTGCGGATGAGGGTGAGATTGTCGGTGAGGGTTGGCGCATCGACGTCGACGGCGTCAAGAAGATCGACGGACGTTCCGCGGCGCTCGGTAAGCTTTCTGGTGAATTCCACTGGGGAACAGCCAAGGCGAGCGTGCCAACCGCTCGGCGAAAAGATACGGAGCGCAATCATACGGCGACGCATTTGATGCACTCTGCGCTAAGGGAAGTGCTCGGCGACGCCGTGCATCAGGCCGGCTCGCTCGTCGCGCCGGATCGGTTACGCTTCGATTTCACGCATCATGGTCCGGTGAAGGCAGAGAAGCTCGCGGAAGTAGAATCGATTGTGAATCGAGAGATCTGGCGCGCGCTGCCTGTCACATGGAGCGAGATGCCATATCCTGACGCGCGCGCAAAGGGCGCGATGGCGTTGTTTGGCGAAAAGTACGGTGACGTCGTTCGTGTCGTGGATGTGCCTGGCGTTTCGATGGAACTGTGTGGCGGTACGCATGTGCGCAACACGAGCGAGATCGGGCTGTTCGTGATTCTCAGCGAGACGGGTGTGGCGAGCGGCGTGCGTCGCATCGAGGCGCTCACTGGTCCGGGTGCATTCGCGCAGTTGCGGAGTCGCGAAGACACACTGGGGCGTGTCGCCGAGTTGGTGAAGTCGCCGATCGATACGGTTGAGAAGCGTGTGCAGCAGCTCGTCGACGAGCGACGCGCGCTCGAGAAAAAACTCGATGAGGCGATGCGAGGAGGAGGCGACGAGCTGCAGAAGCTGCTCGCGTCCGCGCAGCCGATCGGATCGAATGGAGCGCAACTTGTGATGGGTGAGGTCGCAGTTGGCGACGCAAAGGCGTTGCAGGCTATGGGCGACGTGCTTCGCGAACAGATGCGTAGCGGTGTCGGCATCCTTGCGGCGCGTCTCGAGGATGGAAAGGGCTCCTTGCTGGTTGTTGTCACGGATGATCTCCGCGAGCGTGGCGTTCGTGCCGATGCGATCGTGCGAGAGGTAGCTGCGGTGGCCGGTGGTCGTGGCGGTGGCAAGCCGCATATGGCGCAGGCCGGTCTTCCTGATGCGTCTCGGATCGGAGAGGCGCTCGCGGCTACGCCGGCGCTGGTCACGAAGGCGATGGCCGGCGCGTGACTGTTGGCGAGTGGCTGCGCACGCGCGCGCAGCAGCCACCGGCGGCGCTAGCTGCCCGCCTCGACGCGGTGCTCGGCAACTCGTTGTCGTTGTCGTCCGAGCGTACGCCGGACGTCTGTCTGGCTGCGGGTGAGCATCTCGTCGCAGAGCTGCTGCGGAACAACAGCACATCACGCGACTCGGCGCTCGATCTGCTGACAGCGGATGCGCTGGTGACGTACGCCTTCGAGGCGGCGAGCGAATCTCCATCAGCGATAGAAGCGCGCGCATCAGCGGCGATGACTCGCATTGCCGCACTTGGCGCAGCGCGGCTGAGCTGATCGTGGTCGACATTCACTCGCATCTGCTTCCAGGCGTTGACGACGGATCCAAATCCGTGGAGATGTCGCTGCCGGTGCTCGAACGCTTCATCGACGACGGCGTGGAGTGTCTTGTGTTGACGCCGCATCTGATGGCGTCTCAGGCGAATAACGCGCCGCACGAGAGAAATCTGGCCATCTTCGAGGAGCTGCTCAGCGTTGCTCCACGCGGACTCGAACTGCGTCTTGGCTGGGAAATCATGCTCGACGAGCCCAGGATGGATCTGCGGGCGCCGCATCTCGCACTTGGTGGATCGCGTGCGGTGCTCGTCGAGTTTTCGCATCAGCGTGTGCCGATGGCGGCTGCGGCCGAGCTCTATCGTCTGCGCTCGTCTGGTGTGGTTCCCGTGCTTGCTCATCCTGAGCGCTACTACGGATGCACGGTGGAAACCGTAGAGGAGTGGCGGCACGCGGGCGCGGTGATCCAGATGGACACGGGTGGTTTGCTCGGCAAGGGTGCCATTTCGAAGTTGTCGCGCGCACTCGTGGAGGAAGGGTTGGTGGATCTTTTCGCGAGCGACAACCACGGTGACTCGCGCTCGCTCGCGACGGCGCGCGATTGGCTGCGTGAGGTGGCGACGGCGGATCACGCCGAGTTGCTCACGCGGACGAATGCGCGGCGGCTGCTCGATGGACTTCCGGTGCTACCCGTACCGCCGATGCCATTGGGTGGCGGAATCTTCGGTCGGCTGCGGGAGATTTTCCTCGCGCGGCGTCAGTGATGCCGTTATGCGCAAGAGCGGCAGCGAGACATTGTGATGCCGCAGGAGCGGCAGCGAGAAGT
>JBDUCR010000052.1:0-49819 GCA_040003345.1 bacterium | reverse complement strand
AGTGCGTGTCGGGATCTACCGTCCCTGCGATTTTGCCCGGCTATGGGTGACGCGCTGTACATCGCCATCTCATGGCTTGCCTCCCGCGTTCGGAGTTGTCCGGTTTCGCAACTCGAGCAACAATGCCTGCGCCTTCTCGAACGACGGCGCCTGCTCCAACACTCCGAGCAGTTCCTTTCGTGCCGCCGTTGTATCACCCGAATCCGCAAGCGCACGCGCGAGCTGATAGCGCGCGTCGAGCAAGTCAGGCGGATCGAGCGCGACAACCGCTCGCCGCTCACGCAACGCGAGCGCATGATCGCCCGCACGCGCCGCCACGTCAGCAAGCCTGTTGTGAATCACGATGTCGTACGGCGAAATCCAGAGCAGCCGCTCGAGCGGCGCACGCGCACCTGCCGAGTCGCCCAACTGCGTGCGCAGATCCGCCTCGAGCAAATTGGCGTCCCATGCAGTTTCGTTTCCCGACGTGATGCGCTGCACCTGAGCAAGCGCTGTGCGTTTGTCTCCGCGATCCATCGCGAGCTTCGCCAGCAACAATGCCGGCGCACCTTGCCCCGCATAGTCCGGAAACATCGCCTGCGCCCGCAACAACACAGTCTGCGCCGAATCGAGATGCTTCTGCTCGAGCAACGCGACGCCCGAGCGCATCGCTTCGACAAACGCACCACCCATCGCGCTCTTTCCATCGCTCGGTTGAATGGCAGCGAGAGGCACAGCGAACTTCGCGCGCATCCACGCGTCGAACTTCTGATCGACCTCCTCCGGCTTCATGCCGAGCACTTTCGCAAACACAGCCGGCGTACCGAGTCCGTCGCGATATGCCTTGAGCATCGCGACGAGCGTGGCCGAGCCGCGCTGCTGCTCGATCATCTCGCATACCAGCGACGCCTCGTAATAGCTGAAGATCACTTCGGCGTCGAAGCGCGGACGCACGAAGCCGTCGCTCAGCTGACTCACTGGTCGCAGACGTCCGCCGGCATACGCAGCGAGGAACTCAACCGATGCATCTGCACCCCACGATGGACGTGCACGACGCTCCTCGAGCACCGAGAGTCCTTCGGAAAACCACCGCGGCGCTCGATACTCCGAGAGCCCGAGCGTGAACGTGTGCGTAAGCTCGTGCCATGCCGTCGAGCCCCAGTTGAACTCGCCCTTCGTTCGCGCCGACGGAGCGTCCATCATCAACATCGGCCCGAAACTCACGCCTAACGCGCCGAGTCCCGCGAGACCGACCGTTCGCACGGAGAAGTCCGCGTGCTGCCGATAGAGCTCGAGACGCACCTGACCCGCCGGCTTGTAGCCGTACCGCTTCGACAGCGAATCGTACGCTTCCTCGAGAAGCGGCACGAGATACGTCGCCAGCAATTCTGCTTCCTTCGGTGGCGCGACGATGCGGAAATGGCCGCGATCGATCGTGCGGAAAGTGCGAAGATTGTCGAGCAGGTCGAGCGTGTTCTTGTGCCACAGATTGAACGGATCGATCGCAAACGCACGCTCGAGCAGCGCACGTCCCTCCTCGATATTGCCTGCGTGCAGCTGATTGTCTCCGAGCAGCCCGAGCACGCGCGTCGACGTCGAATCGATCGCTAGCGCTGTGCGCGCCATGCGCATCCCGTCCACATAGCGGCGCTGACGCACCGCTGCTTCCGCCAGCTCGGCGTAGAAATCAGATGGCTTGGAGCTCAACCGCTGCGCAGCTGATTGCGCGCGCTGGTATTCCGCCGAGTCGCCCTTGAGCCACGCAATGGCACCGACCACCGACCACGCTGGCATCGACGCCGAGTCCACCGCGAGCGCGCGACGCGCCGCCACTTTCGCCGAGTCGTACTCCTCCGCTTCGAGCTGATATCGCGCGAGCTGTACCTGTGCGCTGACGAGCGACGGATTTGCCGTCACGCTCCGGCGCACCAACGTCGTCGACTCGAGCTTCCCCTCGAACTCCGCCACGCGCGCAAGACCGAGCAGTGCGCGCGCATGTTCCGGCGCCCGTGCGAGCACATCGCTAAACGACGCCTTCGCATCCGGCGCGTTGTACTTGTCGAGAAAGAGATCACCCGTGCGCAACCGCGCCTCGAGATTCGTCGCGTCCGCCGCGACAGCCTTGTCGAACGCCGACAACGCTTGCCGCACCGCCGCAGCGTTGCGTGTGCCGAGGATGACATACGCGCGCCCGGCGGCAACGCGATCGTCTGCCGACCACGCCGACGTCGGATTCTCGTACGATCCTGCAAGCACTCCCGCGCGACGATACGCCTCGACGCGATCACCGCGACGATACGCCAACTCGGCCAGCGCTGCCTCTGCCGTTCTCCTCCCTCCCACATCGCCGGCCAGTGCAGCGCGGAAAGCCGAATCGGCCGCAGACAGACGTCCGCGCATCACCAACACTTCGCCAAGACTCGCCAGCAATGTCGCGCCGCCCGCACGCGCCGTGCGCTCGGCGTCGTCGAGATGTCCCGCATCCGCGAGTGCGCGCACCTGCGCGCGAGGGTCCGGCGCGCGCTGCCATGCGCCGAGCATCACGCATGCGATCACGACGGCGAGAGCGCGCTTCACGGATTCGCTCCCGCTGCACGAATTGCTTGCGTCTTCTCGGCAACCAGAAGCAGCAGGCGCTCGAGCTCACGCTCGTACGTCGTCGAGTCGGTGGTCGCCTTGCGCGCGCGCAGTGCTGCAACCTGTGACTCGAGCTCCTGCCGCTCGGCAACCAGCGCGATGATGCGCGGATCGGAGCTGCCGGTCTTTCCCCCGAACGTCACTGTTCGTGCGAGTGCGGTGTCGCTCAGCACGGCATGCTCGGTCAGCATCTTGTTGTCCACTTCGTACAGCCGCGCGACTTCCTTCTTCGCGTACTCGAACGCTTCATAAACGGAGACCCGTCCGTCCTTGTCGGCGTCAGCGTCACTCGTCGTAAGGCCGCGCACGAACGGGCGCGCGAAGACTGTCTCGTTCCGTTCGATGCCCGTCTTCGTCGCCGCGACGATGACGCGGCCGCGTCCGGCGAGCACGTGTACGAAGTCGCCGCTGCCGCTCGCGGCATTGACGAAAACGACAGTCTGTCGAGCAAAGCCCGCAATCCACGACGCATAGTCAGCCGCAGTTGGATCAGGACCGGGAAGATTCACGCGCGACGCAGGACCTTCACCAGCACCGTGACCGTTGAGGAACACAAGTACGATGTCGCCCGGCGCCACGCGGGTCGAGAGCCTGACGAACGCCCTTGCAACTTCCTCACGTGTCGACTTCGCCTGGATGCGCTTGGCATCCTCCGCCGGATCTTCGCCGAGCACGATGAGGCTCGAGTCAGCCACGCCCCAGCGTGCGCGCGCCGCATCCGCGAGTGAGGCCGCCACTTCGAGAAAGCGTGTGCGATACTGCGGCTCGCCGGCGAGTCCCGAGATGATGATCACATGGACGCGCTGCGCGCTCGCCGAGAGCATCGGTGCGAGCAGCAGCGTAAGAACCAGCAGCAGCGTGCGTCTCACGCGAGACCTCTTCGCCGCCTGTAAATCCATTCTGCAGCGAGCAACGCCGCGAGAATCAGAAATACAATCGGCATATCCCACAGATCACGTGCGTCGCGCACAGTGACTCCCGCTTCCGTGTAGATCACGTCGTCCGACAGACGATTCGCATCGGACAGCGGGTAATATCGCCCGCCCGTTTCCTTCGCGATGCGGCGCAGCAACGGCGAACGCAACTCCGCCTGCTGCACGTCAGCACCCTGATCATCGGCGAGCAAGGCACCGGCCACCGAGTACGTTGTATCGCGACCGCGACGCGCCTGCGCCGAGAGTGCGTAGACGCCCGCTTCATCAGCGACGAAGTGTCCAGTGTACGATCCGTCCTCGCGCAACGACCACTCCATCGGCACATCGACTTTCCGCCCAGCCGGAGTCGTTACCTGCGCGATCACCGACGCATTGTTGACGTCCTGATACGTCGAGTCGGTCACGTGCGCACGCAGCGTGACGGACTCGCCGGGACCGACGCGCGACGGAATCGCCGCGATCTCCACCTGGTCGGGTACACCTTCGACCATCCATCGCAGCAGTTGTCGCCACAACGTCGCGTGCGTCTGGTCATCGACAGGAATACTCGCGTGCATACGCCAGAGCCAGGTGTCCTGCACACCGAACACCGCGCCCATTCCGCGACCATATCGCTGGAACGCGAGCAGCGGAACGTCAGCGCCCTTGTCGCCGGTACGGCCGTTGAGCAGAACAGTTGCGCCTGAGCGCAGCGGCCCGAGGCGATTCACGGACGTCAGCGTGGGCAGCGAATCCCAGCGCGCGACGTTCGCCGCTTCGGTCGAGCGAAGTTGCAGTGCCGCGTGCGCCAATCCCGCCGACGTCGGATGCACCGCAACGACCAACGGCGGAGCACCCGTATCCACACCCGTACGTTGCAGCGTAACCGGCAACACCTCCGCCATCGGCGTGTCGGCGAAACCGCCTTCCGAGAGCGACGAGCGTCCACCAAGTGCGAGTAAGCTACCGCCGCGCTGGCTCACGAAGTCGGCGAGCATGCGCAACTGATCGCCCGTGAAAAACGAGGATTCGATGCTGCCGAGAACAATTGCGCGATACTTGAACAGCTCGTCCCTCGAGACGGGAAATCCCCCCTGCAGATCGAGACTGTCCTTCACTCCGAGTCGCAGATATTTGCGATCGGCGCTGCGCATGAGGCCCACGAGCTGCAGCGTGCTGTCGTCCGCAATCGCGCGTCGCAGGAATGCGAACTCGGGGCGCGGCTCGCCCTCGAGATAGAGAATGCGCGCCGGACCGGGACGCACTTCGAGCACCGTGTGATACGCGTTGTTCTCCGTAACAGTCTCGCCGGCAATCGGCCGCGCGAGTACAGACAGGCGATACGTGCCCGGCGCGAGCGGCGGAACGCGCAGTCGCACGCGCGCGATGTCGCCGGCCTTAGGCAACGTGATCTCTTCGGTCGCGACGATGCGTCCATTCGCCTCGACGTTCACCGTTGTCTTTTCGCCGCCCGCGCCGCGCACACCAATCGCCGCCTCGAGCAATACAGTCGAACCCGCCAGCACACTCGGCGGCGACGTCACGCGCTCGACCGCAACATCGCGCGCAAATCGTTCCTGCCCGACGCCCACGGTATAAACCGGAACCCGCCGAGCTCTGAGCGCGAGCAGCGACGACCCGAGGTCGCCGCCGCCGTTGTCCGCGCCGTCAGTCACCACCACCACTCCGGCGAGCGGCATGCCGGCCAGATCCTCACGCGTCACGTCGAGCGCCGTCGCGAGATCCGTGCGCGCACCCGCCCCGGTGAGCGTCGACGCACCAGACAGCGGCGCGGCATCGGCAGCGAACCGAAACACGCGCAGTGCGAACCGTTGCGACAATTTCCGCATGAGTGCGCTCGAGTCCGCGAACACTTTCTGCACCGCGGCGAGTCGCGCCGAGCCGTCCACGTCGCGAAGGCGCATGCTGCGCGAGTCGTCGAGCACCACGGCGAGCACGTTGCGCTGCGCCACGGCACTCGCGACGACAACCGTCGGCCCGAGCAGACAGCCCAGCACGATGACCACAGCAATCGCGCGAATGGTCGCCAGCACAACGCGATCGACCCGACTCACCGCCTTCACCTGAGCGTACATCACGATCGCCAACGCCACCGCCGCCAACGCGACAAGAGCAATCAGCGTCGCGGGAATGACCGGGGCAACGACAAGATCGCCCCGCTGAAATACACGGAGCGGATACTTGAAGAGAAAAGTAAAGACCGATTCGAACGCTGCTCCCAATCGGACTCCCGCTGCTGGGCGAAGGTGCACGGACGGACGACTTCTTCCGCCACCTTCCGAGCGGGTGCGGAAACGAATCGCGATGCTGACGCCAACCCATCAAATGCGCAATGCCCCACGCCGCACACTGGCGAGGGACATGCACTCTTGGATGTACGCGGCCCAGCCCTGAATGGTTCGACACCTCGGTCGGCTCGACAGTTCCTCGCCCGACCCGCATCGTCCGCCATCCAACGCGCCGTCCGCTTCGCGAGGCGCTTCGTGGCTGCGGCTGGCGCCGTCGCAGCGCCGCGCACAAACTCTCCGACTCCGACAGAGGACCACGCGACCACCGAGGCCGGACGTCACGCGGATCTGCTGTCCCACCACCAGAGTCGCAACCTCGATGAAGCAGCTTCCCATCACACTTGTGCGCGCGGCCAGCGCCGCCGCCGTCATCGCACTCGTCGGATGCGGTCACGCCGACCAGGCCATGCGCCCGAGCTCCATCGCGCTGCGCACCGATCTCACACCGGCGGCCACAGACCCCGTCGTCGTCACAGCCGGCGACATCGCGTGCGGAACCACCACAGCGCCCGGAACGCCGTGCAAGCAGGCGCAGACCGGCGCGCTCATCGGCCAGATCGGCGCCGACGCCGTCATCCCGCTCGGGGACAACCAGTACGAGAACGGTACGCTGCTGGAATTCAACAACTTCTACGGTCCCACGTGGGGCGTTTACAAGTCGATCACCTGGCCCGTCGTCGGCAATCACGAATACCAGACACCGGGCGCCACGGGATACTTCGATTACTTCAACGGCATCGGTGTGCAGACCGGACGCGCCGGCGACCGGTTGAAGGGCTACTACAGCTTCAACCTCGGCGCGTGGCACGTCGTCGTCCTCAACAGCAACTGCTCGATCGTGAATTGCAGCGCAGGCTCCGCGCAGGAGCAATGGCTCCGCGCAGATCTCGCGGCGAATCCCGTCGCATGTACACTGGCCGCATGGCATCATCCGCGCTTCAGCTCGGGCGTGCACAACAACGACGCGTCCACACAGGCGCTGTGGCAGGCGCTGTACGACAATCACGCCGACGTCGTGATCAACGGACACGATCACGACTACGAGCGATTCGCGCCGCAGACGCCGACTGGAGCGCTCGACAACACGAATGGTGTGCGATCGTTCGTGATTGGGACGGGCGGAAAGGAGCAGCGCGGCTTCGCTACAATCCGCCCGAACAGTCAGTTCCGCAGCAACACGTCGTTGGGTGTGCTCAAGCTCGTTCTGCATCCGACGAGCTTCGACTGGCAGTTCGTGCCCGTGCCGGGCGATCCACTCAACGATGCGGGCACGGCAACGTGTAATACTGTCGGCACGTCGAACCAGGCGCCCACCGCAGTGATCACGGCACCTTTGAACAATGCGAGCTTCGCGCAGGGCGCCAGCGTGTCGTTCGCGGGCACGGGAACCGATCCGGAAGACGGCGCGCTCTCCGGCGCGTCGCTCGTGTGGACCAGCAGTCGCGATGGCCAGATCGGCACGGGCACGTCGTTCTCGAAAAGCAACCTGTCCGTCGGCGTCCACACCATCACCCTGACCGCGAAGGATGCGAACGGTGCAACGGGAACGGCGACGCGCACGATCACCATCACGTCGAGCAATCAGGCGCCAAGCGCGAGCTTTACCTTCAACTGCACCGGCCAGGGCTCGCCGCTTCAATGTGTGTTCGACGCATCCGCTTCCACCGACGACGCGGGTATCGTGTCGTACAACTGGAACTGGGGCGACGGACGCAGCGAGACGAGAGTGCAGCCAACTTCCCGGAATACCTGGGCGAGTGCGGGCACCTACAGCGTGACGTTGAAGGTCACTGATGGTGGTGGGCTGACGAGCACCGTCGTCAAACAGATCACGGTGCCGGCCGTGCCCACGAATCAGCCCCCCGTCGCCAGATTCACCTGGACGTGCACTGCACAGGCATTCCCGCACCAATGCGCTCTCGATGCTTCCACGTCGACTGATGACACGGGCATCGTCTCGTACAAGTGGAGCTGGGGCAACGGAAAGAGTGAGACAAAAGTGCAGCCGCTCGCGAAGAACTCGTGGGCGACTGCCGGTACGTACGACGTGACACTCGTCGTCACGGATGGAAGCGGTCCGACGTCGACCGTCACGAACGCCGTCGTAGTTCCCTGACCCGAGATGAGGTATTGATGCTGCGATTCATTGGCGCGCGCTGCACGACGTCCGCACTTGCCATCAGTGCACTGTGTGCTGCGGCGCCTGTTGCCGCGCAGTCGCGCACTGTCGACGTCACGACGTACGACGCCGCCCGCCTCAACGCGATGCGCTATCGCATGATCGGACCCGCGCGAGGTGGCCGAGTTACGGCCGTTACAGGCGTGCCGCAGGAGCCGCTGACGTTCTACTTCGGGTCGACGGGCGGCGGCGTCTGGAAGACGACCGACGCCGGTGTCAGCTGGCGCAGCACCGGCGATCAGGCGTTCGCGTCGTCATCCATCGGCGCGCTCGACGTCGCGGATTCCGATCCGAATATCATCTACGTCGGCACGGGCTCCGAGGCGATTCGCAGCAACGTGTCCATCGGCAAGGGCATTTACAAGTCGACCGACGCAGGACGCACATGGTCATTCACCGGGCTGCGCGACGCCGGACAGATCGGCGCGATCGTCGTGCATCCCACCAACCCGAGCATCGTCTTCGCCGCCGTGCTCGGAAATCCGTTCGCACACACGCGCACACGCGGGGTCTATCGCACGAAGGACGGCGGCGCAACATGGGAGCAGATTCACTTTCTGTCCGATAGCACCGGCGCCGTTGACATCGAGCTGCAACCGGGCAATCCGAACGTCGTCTATGCATCCATGTGGCATGGACAGCGCCGGCCATGGACGATCCTCAGTGGCGGCGGTGAGGACGGCATCTACAAGAGTGTCGATGGAGGCGATCATTGGACACGCCTGAACAACGGCCTCCCCACCGGCATACTCGGCAAGAGCGATCTCGCCGTGTCCGCCGCTGCACCGCAGCGACTCTACGCACTCGTCGAAGCGAAGACCGGAGGCGGACTCTATCGGAGCGATGACGCCGGCGAGCACTTCACGCTGATGAATACGACCCCCGGTCTCATCACGCGCCCATTCTATTACGACAACGTCGACGCCGATCCAACGAACGCTGACATCGTCTACGTCGGCACGGAAGGCTTTTACAAATCGGCCGACGGAGGCAAGACGTTCCGCACCATGCGCACACCGCATGGCGACAATCACGACATGTGGATCAATCCGACCAACGGACAGATCTTCATTCAGTCGAACGACGGCGGCGCGAACGTCTCGCTCAACGGCGGCCAGAGCTGGAGCACGCAAGAAAATCAGCCCACCGCCGAGATCTATCAGATCGCAGCAGATGAGCAGTACCCGTATCGCGTCTATGGCGCGCAGCAGGACAACAGCACAGTCATCGTCCCTAGCCTCCCTGTTGGCTCGGCAGGGCTCGACGATCCGATTCAGAGCTGGCGTCAGGGACCTGGCTGCGAAACGGGCCCCATCATCCCGAATCGCACCAACCCAGATACCGTCTACGGCGGCTGCAAGGGGCAGTGGAGTCGCATGAGTCTTCGCAGCGGACAGGAGCAACAGTTCTGGATCGGAGGACAGTCGTTGTACGGCAACGCGAACAGCGATCTCCGCTATCGCTTCCAGCGCGTGTCGCCCATGGAAGTCTCACCACACGAGCCGCACACGGTGTACTATGGCTCGCAGTTCGTGCACCGCACGCGCGACGAAGGCGTCACGTGGGAGACGATCAGTCCCGATCTTACAGCGAACGATCCTCGCTATCGCAACGTGATCTCGGGCGCGCCCATTACAATCGACGTCACCGGCGAAGAGATGTACGCGACGCTCTACGCGATTCGCGAATCACCGCTCACCCCCGGTCTCATCTGGGCCGGATCGAACGACGGTCCGATTCACGTCACGCGCGACAATGGCAAGATGTGGACGAACGTTACGCCGAAGGATCTTCCACCCGGCGGACGCGTGCAGAACATCGAGCCGTCGCCCCACCGCGCCGGCGCCGCGTACGTCGCCGTGCTCCGCTATCAGCTCGGCGATTTCCAACCGTATCTCTACAAGACGAAAGACTACGGAAAAACGTGGACGAAAATTGTCACCGGCATTCCGACTGACGCGCCAACGCGCGTCGTACGTGAAGATCCATCGCGCGCCGGCTTGCTGTACGCCGGCACGGAGTTCGGCATGTACGTCTCCTTCGACGATGGCGCACACTGGCACCCGTTCCAGCTCAACTTGCCCATCACGCCGGTTACCGACATCAAGGTTCATCGGCAGGATCTCGCGCTGTCCACGCAGGGCCGCGCCTTCTGGATTCTCGACGACCTCACTCCACTGCACGAGCTGAGTGACGCGATCGTCGCGAAGCCTGCGCACTTCTTCTCGCCACGCACCGCGATTCGCTATCGCTACCGCGCCGGCTTCGGTGGCGCCGAGGCGGATCGGGGCGCGTCGGACGACGCGCCACAATATCCACCCGCCGGCGCGATGCTCGACTACTGGCTCGGCAACAGCGCGGGCCCCGTCACGCTCGACATCATCGACGCGAAGGGCGTGGTCATCCGTAGTTTCTCGAGCGACAGCACGCGCGACACCTCGACGACCCGACTTGGCGCTGCGCGTCTTCCGTCACGTGCCGGGCTCAATCGCTTCGTGTGGGACATGACGTATCCCGGTCCGTGGAGCGAGAGCGCCAATCAGCGCGGCCGCAACGGTCCGATGGCCGCGCCCGGCACGTACACCGTGCGCCTCTCGGCCAACGGCGTCACGATGTCCCATCCTCTCACGCTGCGCGCCGATCCGCGCGTCACGCGCGACGGGATCACACAAGCGGTGTTGGACGCGCAACTCGCACACAACCTTCGCGTCCGCGATCTTGTGAGCGACGCCAACCGACTCGGCGTGCGTCTCCGCGACGCAAAGATCGCGGCGCTCGACAGCGAATTCTTCACGCCGCCGGTGCGTTACAGCAGACCAGGCCTGCAGGCGCACATCACGTATCTCTACAGCATGACGGTGAGTGCCGATCAGCGGGTCGAGAAGGATGCGGTCGAGCGCTACGGCGAGCTCCGGAAGAACCTCGACGCGATCGCGAAGCGACTGTCCAGCGCTGCAGGCAAACCCGTTCCGTAAAGCAGCGTGACACCATTCGAGCACCTCACCGTCCTCATCTCGATCGTCATCGGCATGGGGCTCGCACACTTGTTGACCACGGTCCACGAGCTCATTCAGGTGCGCTCGCGCGTCAAGCTGTATTGGCTGCCAGTACTTTGGTTCGTGCTCATCTTCGTGAGCCTGATCGAGTGGTGGTGGGCAATTTTCGCTCTCCGCAACGCGATCAAATGGAACTTCTTCTACTTTCTGTTCGTGCTCATGAGTCCCGTGACCCTGTATCTGGCGGCCGCGTTCGTCCTCCCGGATGACAGCGAGCGCGGTCACGATGTCGTCGACCTCCGCCGCTACTATTACGACAACACAGCGTGGCTCTTCGGCTGCCTGGCAATCAGCCCCGCGCTCGACGGAATTCGCCGAGGCATCGAGGCAGGTACGATGAGAGACTCTGGCGCATCCAGCAATCTCATTTCATCCGTGCTCCTTGCATCGATGTGCGTGATCAGGAAGCCGTGGTATCACACGCTCATCACGGCGATCGTCGCCACACTCTTTCTTTCCTTCATCGTGTCGTCGGCACTTCAACTCCGCTGAGGCGCGGTCATGCCCTTGCCGCTCACGATTCGGCTCAAGCGACACTCCGACGGGTCGGCGTCACTGACACTCACGCGCGCCGACGGCACCGTGACGTGGCAGCAGCGTGAAATCCCGGATGAGGCGCCGTGGTGGAATTGATCGTCGGCTTTTTCGACGCGGAGCGTCGCAGTCCCGACCGATGGAGCTCGATCGAGTTCAACGAACAGGCAAAGACGTTTGTCTCCGGCAGCAGGTACAGCGGAACGATCGAGGTTCCGGTGCTGCACGACGACGACATCGCACGCGTGCGCACCGTGCGTGATGAGCTCCTGCGGCGATGGTCGTCGCTCGCACCAGGCGAAGCAATGGAGTGGCAGTTCGAGCGCCATCCTCGGTAGTTGGCTTCTTAGGCGAACTGGCCAACCTGTATCGTTTCGCTGCGAGCGCATGCAGTACGCAGCCAGCTCGGCCGTCTAACAGCTGTGTGCTCGTTCCACTGGCATGTGCTCTGCCTTTCGCGGTCGTGCGCGGCGCAATGAGGCGCCTCGTCAACCGTCAAGCGAGTTGATCATGCCAAATCGTCCCAGATCGTCAGCACTTCGCGTGCTGCCACTCGTTGTCGCGATTCTCGCGGCCTGCTCCGAGTCCGCGACCGAGCCAATCGATAGCATCAAGTGCGACGTGAATAACGGCGGCATCACTCTGCCTGCCGGATTCTGCGCAACCGTCGTCGCGGATCTTGTCATGGATGGACAGCCCGCAAACGCGCGACACATGGTCGTGACACCAAGCGGCGATCTGTTCGTCGCGATCAACAACGACGGCACGAATCCAGGCTTCGGCATCATCGGTTTGCGTGACGCCGATGGCGACGGTCACTACGAGCAGCAAACGCAATTCAGCCCGGGGCTCGGCGGGAGCGGCATTACGTGGAGCAACGGAGTGTTGTATTTCGGCGCCAACGATCGCGTGATGCGCTATGCGCTTCCCGACGGCCAGCTCACGCCGACCGGCAATGCGGAGGTGGTCGTGTCTGGCTTGCCAAGCACAGGAGATCACGTCAGCAAGACAGTGCTCCTCGCCGATGCACAGACGCTGCTCGTCAACATCGGCTCCGCAACCAACTCGTGTCAGGTGGCCAACCGAATTCCGCAGTCGCCAGGCATATCACCGTGTCCCGAGCTTGCGATTCGCGCTGGCGTCTGGGCATTCAATCCCACCGCAACGAATCAGACGCAGGCATCCGGTCGCCGTTACGCCACCGGCTATCGCAATCTCGTCGCGCTCGCAATCAATCCGCGAAACAATCTTCTCTACGGCGCACAGCACGGGCGCGACATGTTGTTCGACAACTTTCCGCAATTCTACACGGCCGAACAAAGCGCGGAGCTTCCCGCCGAAGAGTTCGCGCAGATCGGCGACGGCACGAACAATGGCTGGCCATACTGCTATTACGACGCGCTCACGTTGAACAAGAAGGTGTTGGCGCCGGAGTACGGCGGCGACGGAAACAAGGTGACCGGTAGTGGCTTCGATTGCTCCACGTACAACCAGCCACTCGCGACGCTCAAGGCACACTGGGCTCCGAACGGATTGCACTTCTATTCAGGAACGCTCTTTCCCGCCAAGTATCAAGGCGGTGCGTTCGTGGCGCTGCATGGCGGACACGATCGCGCGCCGCTGCCGAACGAAGGATTCAACGTGATGTTCATTCCAATGGGAGCAGACGGCAAACCATCCGGCGCGCCCGAAGTGTTCGCCGACGGATTCGCCGTCGCCACGAGTGGACTTCCCGCAACGGCCGTCCATCGCCCAGTGGGTGTGGCGGAAGGCCCCGATGGATCGCTCTTCGTTTCGGATGACAAGGGCGGAAGAATCTGGAAAATCATCTACAGACCGTGATGTTCGACCGGACCGAAAACACATCCGCAGTCGCACTCAACGCCCAATCGCACCAACACGCTTCAGAAATCCCACGATCATCCCGGTAGCATCTGGCCCCGATGGAGCGGTGTAAGTCCCTTCCGAGGACCCACCGCTCCACGCGTGTCCCACACCGTCGAACACCACCTGCTCGACGGGCGCGCCCCCGCCATTCACGACCGTCCACTCACGCACCGTCGCCGCGAGATTGACCGGCGATACCACCCTGTCGTCGCCTCCATGCAGCACCATCACCGGAATCGGCCGCGCATGTGAGCCCATCGCAGCAAGCGCCGTCGCGCCGAGCGCATCGCCATCGCTCGCACCTTGACGCATCATCGCGAGCGCCGACGTCACATCCTTCGCGGCAAGAGCAGGTATGCCGGAATGCAGCGCAAGCGCCGCATACCGCTCCGGATACGCCACGCCAAGATTCGCCGCCATCGCCGCACCAGCCGACATACCGACAATCGACACGCGCGTCGCACTCACACCTTCAGCCTGCGCCACCGAATCGATCAGCCCCGCCAGCAATGCCGTCTCTCCCTTGTCGCGCGACGATTGCTCAGGGTTGTACCAGCTCCAGCACTTCTGCGGATGCGCCGACGCAGGCTGTTCCGGATACAACACGATGAACCCCTCACGCTCGGCAGCGACGTTCATTCGCGTGCCGCGTGCAAAATCGTCGGCCGTCTGCGTACATCCATGCAGCATCACGACGAGCGCACGCGCTTCCTTCTTCTCCGGGAACGACGCCGGCCTGTAGACGACGAACTCACGCGATCCTTGCGCATTCGCATAGCTCATTCGCGTCATCGGGATCGTCTTGGGTTGAGAAGTCTGCGCACTCGCACATGCGCTCGACGCAACGAACATCACAGCCACAAGGCGCCGCATCAGAACCGAATCCCGCCGCCCACCGTGATCACCTGGCCGGAAATGTAGTTCGACTCCGGCGAGCAGAAGAGATACACACCGTCCGCCGCTTCTTCCGGCGTGCCGAGTCTGCCGAGCGGAATGGCGTTCTGCTCGAGGTGCTCGATGAGCGCCGGCTGCACGCCGACCTTCCGAACTTCTCCCGACGCACCAGCCTCCGACGCGATTGGCTGCGTCATTCGCGTCCTGATGAATCCGAACGCGACGCAGTTCACGTTCACCTTGTATCGGCCCCACTCCTTCGCGAGCGTCTTCGTCATTCCCACGACGGCCGCCTTTCCCGCCGCATAATTGATCTGCCCCGCGTTCCCGCCGAGCCCGGACACCGACGAGATGTTAACGACTTTGCGGAACACTTCGCGTCCCTCCGTCGCCTCCATCTTGCTGAATCGACGGATCGGCTCGGCCGCCGCACGAAGAATTCGGAACGGCGCCGTCACATGCACGTCCATGATGGCCTGGAACTGCTCGTCAGTCATTTTCTGAATGACGCTGTCCCACGTGTACCCAGCGTTGTTGACGATGATGTCCAGTCCGCCGAAGCTGTCGAGCGCCGCGCCCACAAATCGCTCTCCAAAGTCGGACGCAGTGACGCTCCCCGCACACACCGTCGCTTCACCGCCGAGCGCGCGAATCGCGTCCGCTGTTTCGAGCGCCGACGCTTCGTCGAGATCGTTCACGACCACACGCGCTCCCTCCGACGCAAGCTTGAGCGCGACAGCGCGCCCTATGCCTCGCCCCGATCCCGATACGATCGCCACCTTTCCGTCGAGCTTGGGCATCTGTCTCCAGGTCTAAATCTGCGCAGCCCGATCCTTCCAGTACTCATCTCTCATCAAACGCTTGAGAGTCTTTCCCGCCGCATTGCGCGGAAATTCCGCAACGATCACCACGTCACACAACCGCTGATACCGTGCACTGACCCGCTCATTCACCCAGCTCTTCAACGCGCTCGCCGTAATCACCGCACCAAGACGCAATACCACTGCACCCATCGGCGCCTCTCCCCATTTTTCGCTCGGAATGCCGAACACCGCCGCCTCGATGACATCCGGATGCGTCACCACCACTTCCTCGATGTCCTTGGGATAGACGTTCACTCCGCCAGAAATGATCAGATCCTTCTTTCGATCGACGAGATAGAGAAACCCATCATCATCGAGATATCCCATGTCGCCGGTGAACATCCAGCCATCACGAATCGCATCCGCCGTCAGGTCCGGCCGTTTGTAATATCCCGGCATGAGAAACGGACTTCGCCCGACAATTTCACCGATCTCTCCCGCCGGCACGTCCTTGCCATCCTCGCCGCAGATACGCATCTCGAAAAACGGCTGCGCTCCGCCAACGGAACCAGCCTTCGTCGCGACGTCATCCTTGTCGAGAATCGTGATTACGCCTTCCGTGAGCCCGTACAGCTCGTAGAAGATTCCCGGCAGCGCCGACGTCAGCCGATCCTTGTGCTCGCGATGCAACGGAGCGCCCACCGACCCGAGCATCTGCAGCGACGCCAGCTTCGTCGCCGAAAAATTCGGCGCATTCATCACCGCGATGATCTGCGACGGCACCATCATCACATGCGTCACTGCCTCACGCGCCACAGTCTCGATGAACTCGACGGCATCGAACCTGGGCAACAGCACGTACGTCGCGCCGAGAAAAAGCGCCGGCATCAGCGTGACGAATGCGCCGTTGAATACGAGCGACCCCGCGTGCATCACAACGCTGTCCGGCGTCATCCGCCACGTCGAAGCAAACAACGCACAGTACATCGCCCGAATGTGATGCGTGTGCACGATTCCCTTGGGCGTGCCCGTCGTTCCGCTGCTGTAGACGATGTTGAACAGATCATCATCACCGATATGCACAGGCGACGGCGCATCCGCACTTTGCAACGCAACGAGCGCAGCGTAGTCCTGAAACCCCTCGCGCCTCGGTCCACCCACCTTGATCAGACTGGCCTCGCGTATCCCCGGCAGTTCGCCGCGAACCGACATCACCTCATCCGCGATCGCGTCGCCGAGCACCACCGCCACACAGTCTGAATCGCGCAGCAGCGACGCGAGCGCCGCACCCCGCAGCAAAGGACTGAGTGGCACGAGCACCACGCCGATCTGTATCGCCGCCCAATACGTCTCCAGCACCTCGACACAATTCGGCACAACGACCGCGAGCTTGTCGCCCTTCCGCAGTCCGAGCGACAACAACCCATTCGCCAATCGATTCACACGCGCAGCCAACTCGGCGTACGTCAGTCGCGTGTCGTCACACACCAGCGCGAGATGCTCACCGCGATAGCGCGCGTGTCTCGGCAGCAACGAGCCGACGTTCACCGCGCCGCGCCCACGCGCGAAAGAAATGGAAGGATCGCGTCGTGAAACAACTCAGGACGCTCCACGGTCATCATGTGCCGCGAATCCGGAAGCACCACGAGCGACGCATCGGGCATCTTCGACGTGTACTCCTGCTTCCACGCAACCGGCGTATAGTCCTGATCGCCCGACACCACGAGCACCGGACACGCAATCGCCGGAAGCCTCGCGCTCACACTCCAGCCCACGAGCGCCGACAGTGCGCGGAGATACGCGCCCTTGTCGTTGCGCGCCCACCGATCGGCGAACGTCGCACGCAGCGCGCCATGCTCCGGCGACGGAAGCAAACGCGCCGCCAGCACCTCGCCCATCTTTCGCATCCCCATCATGCGCACGATCATCCGCCGCTGCACGATGCCCATTCGTTCCTTCCACGTACGAAGAATCATCTCGGGTCCACTGTTCACGATGATGAGACTCCGCACGAGATCGGGATGATCAGCGGCGAGCTGAAATGCGATCATCCCTCCCATCGATATCCCCATCACGTGCGTCGGTCCGAGCTCGAGATGCCGCATGAGCTTCGCCGCATCCTCCGAGAACTGCGGTACCGTGTATTTGCCACCCGGCTTGGCCGTCTTGCCATGACCGCGCACATCATACGTGATCACGGTGAACGCACGCGCGAGCGCGTCCACCTGCGGATCCCAATCCTCCGTGCTGGAGCCAAGCCCGTGGATGAGCAGCACCGGCTCGCCCTCGCCGTGCTGCTCGTAGTGGACGCTCAGATCTCCGAGTGTGATCATCGGCATGAGTGGCCACTCATTTCCAGCGAACTTCCCATTCGCAGAACAGGTCTCCCTCGAGCACGCATCGGGCATGATTCACCGATACGTCGCGCCCACCCGCAATCTGCATCCCCGCAAGCCAGCCGCCGGTGAGACGCCGGCAGAACAAGCGGTCACCTGCTTCGAATCCGACGAGCCGCGCCGTCGCGCGCCCAACTCCACGCTCGGTGATGATCATGTCACCGGGCCGGTAATAGCGCTGAAACAACGAAATGTGCTGGGCGAAGAATTCGACAGGTGTCGGCTTCTTGAGCAGTCCACTGTAAAACTGCATGCCTCGCACGCGAATCGACTCGGCCCCTGCGTGCTCCACCCACTGCGGGTCCACATCGCGCAGCGCTTCGTCCGCGCTTCGCCACAGGCTCAGCGCAACCGAATACGGCACGTCGTCGGTGAGCGACGCACTGTCCAACAACGCACGTTCATCGTCACTCAGCCGCGACAACACCATCTCGAGCTCGCTCGGCGACAATGTGTGCTCGAGGAATTCGATCGTGCTGTGCAGCGTTAGACCTCGGGTATAGAACATTGCGTGCTCCTGAGTACCGCGTCGCGCGATCGCCGGCACAGCATGACGCCGGCGCACGAGAGCCCGCAAGTCACCAGCACCCCGATCTGGCGCGCCGGTGAGCTGGAGAGACATCTCCGCCGCCGAAATCACCGGCCGTCCAGCCGAAGGCCGAGCAGCACGATGGGCCCGACCAGCGGAGCATTGATCATTTCCTGATGCGTCTTGCCGAAGCCGCATTCTCTGCCCGCCGCGTACACGGCCTGATTCGCCGTACCAGATCCGATGCCGATTCCCGGCGGCGTGCTCGTGCCACCCACGCAGGAGAAGATGTTCTGCGCCTGGAAGATGACCCTCGCCGACTTCGACAGCGTGTACGCGCCCGAGATGTCGAGCGTGCCGAACGACGGAATGAGACCGAAATTCACGCCGGAGCGAAAGTCATACTTCGACACGTATCGCGTCGTGAATCCGGCAACGAGATTCTGGATCACGTTCGTGAAGTCCATGCCGCCTGTCACGCGCACCGACGGACTGTTGAACGCCGTCGCTTCCGCCGGATCGGTCGCCTTGCGAATGATCGTGTCGATCTTGACGACACTCGCGCTCCCCGACGCCGCAATCTTGTCGGTGAAGTAGAAGCGCAACCCGCCGTCGATCCCCTTGATCGTCGCCTTGCCCGCATTGAAATAGGTCAGCGCGACCTGCGGCCCACCCGCCTGATCCGTGATCTTGGCGCCGGTCCTGTGATCGTACGCCGTGGTCGCCGCTGCGCCGGCCAGCGGATTCGCGATCACGACGAGCGGGCTGATGAATCCGTCGAACTTGGTTTGATAGCCCACGAGGTCCACGTACAGACGCTGGCCAATCACACCCTTGTAGCCCAGCTCATACGTCGTGTTCACTTCAGGGCGGATCGGATCGATCGCATTCACGATCGCTCCCGACGCATTCTTGATGTCGAACCCATCGAGGTTGCCGAACACGCCGATGAACGGCTGGAAATTCGGGAAGTAGAAATCCGTCTGGAGCACGCTCGGCGACTTGAACGCCTTGTTGTACGTCACGCGGAACGTCTGATCCGTAATCGGCGTGAACAGGAGGGCCGCCTTCGGTGAGAACTGCGCGTCATACTTGTCGTGCTTGTCGTAGCGGCCGGCCAGCACGAGCCGGAGCATCTCGGACAGTGGCGTCTCCATCTGGCCGTACACGCCCTTCTGGTTGATCAGAATCGGCGTGCCCGTTGCGCGATCGCTCAACCAGTGGCCGTAGGAGCTCACGCGATCCTTGCGAAGTTGCCCGCCGTACGTGAAGTGCGTGTTGTCGATCGCGGAAATGCCCGTCTTCGTGAGCATCCCGATGGAGAAATTGTTCTGAACTTCCGCTGCCTGAAGGCGACCGTCGCCCGGAAACGCCGACAGTGACTTCACGGAGTCATAGCTGAGCGCCGGAAAGCGAACGGAGTTCTGTGCCAGTCCATTGAGCTGGAACGTCGTGCCCGCCACTGACTGCGACATGTACACCTGCGCGAACAACCGCGAGCCCGTGTACTGCACCTGAGCGTCGCGATAGCCATAGTTCTGCAGCTGGTTGCGGCCAACGTTCGTCGCGCCGATGCCATTCAGCTTGCTCATGCCGAACGTCCCCTGCAGGCGGCTGCCATTGTTCGTGTAGTACGCCAGCATGCCGCTGCCACGAATGATGTCGGACCTCCAATTCGCGTCCTTTTCCGGGATCGCGGCACCCACAGGTACGCTCACACTCGGATAAGAGACCGGATTGGAAAACTCGTTCACCGCCACGTACTCACCCGTCACCTTGTAGCCGAATTGACCCGAGTTGCCGGCGTAACGCGCCTGTGTGTTGTAGAAGCTGCGCGACCCGCCATCCACCTCGAGCGACCACCCCGGATACTGGCGCGGATCCTTCGTCTGCAGCGTGACGACACCGTTCGACGCATCCGGACCATAGAGCGCCGATCCCGGCCCAACGAGCACCTCTACGCCTGCCAGATCAATCTTCGACACCGTCGTCAGCGAGCCAACCGGAAGCCCGCTCTCGGCCAGCACGCCAATGCGGCCGTCCTCGATCTGCAGCATGCGATTGTTGAACGACGAGTTGAATCCGCGCGCATTCACTGCGCTCGAGAGAATGCCGGTCTGGATGAACTCGAGACCCTTCACCTCCTTGAGCGCTGCGGCGAACGAGTTGCCGATCGTGTTGGCGATCTGCGCCTCGTCCAATCGCGTGATCGTCGCCGGCGCATCAGTAATCTTCTCCACTCGACGCGACGCCGACGTCACCACACCGCCGAGCTGCACCGTCGCCTGCTCGAGCTGGATGTCCGCGGTGACATCACGCCCCGCGACGACCGTCACTCCTTCAACGTTCTTCGGCTTGAAGCCAAATCGATAGGTGCGGATCGACGCGGTGCCCGCAGGCACACTGCGGATCGTGTAGCGTCCGTCGCTGCCGCTGACCGATGAGTTGCCCGACGGCGACGCGAGCAACTGAACGCCGGATATGCCCGCGCCATGCGTATCGGTGACGCGACCGACGATGCGGCCGGTCGATTGAGCGAGCGCGCACACCGCGGGCAGCATCGCCATCGCAATAGTGCGCACGGTCCGCGTGAGGATGAATCGGAACATGGCCAATCTCCTGAGTGGTGGTGCTTCGACGAGCGGCGGGAACTTCTTACGCGTTCATCACAAGACGGATGTCCGGATCGATCGCGGCCATCGCGCCAGCGCGCGTGAGCCACGACACCACGAAGAACACGAGCAGCGACGACACGAGCGCGAGCGCGGAGATCGACACGCCCGCCGGAAGGCCATAGAGCTTGAAGTAGCCGAGCGTCTCGCCGATGAGCGTGACACCAAGGCCGGTGGCGATCGACGCGATCGCACCTTCACGCGTCGCGCCGTCCCAGTTCAACCCGATCGCGAGCGCCGGCACGATGGTCGAGCCAAACAACCCCCAGCCGAAAATTCCGAGGAAGGCGACGAGTGTCCCGGATGCCTGCGCGACTCCTGCGGCCACAATCGCGAGCACCACTGTGCTGATCCGACCAACGCGCAGCTCATCGCGCACTCGGTGACCAAGAGCAATCGGCAGATCGTGCGTCAACGCCGCGGCGCCAACGGACATGAACGAGTTGACTGTCGCCATGATCGCTGCAGCGACGCCTGAGAACACGAGTCCCGCGACGATCGTCGGCGTGTAGTGCAGAAGAAATTGCGGCGTCGCCTGATCGGCCTTCGCGAGTGGCGCGATCGCACCACCGATCACGAGCGCCTTCATCGCGACGCCAACGCTCACGTACAACAGCTGCGTCACCGCCAGCGCGACGGTCATCAACAGCGGATACCACTTGAGCTGCCGCGGATCACGCAGCATGTAGAACTTGTGCACGACGTGCGGCTGCCCCAGCGATCCCACGCCGAAGACGAAGAAGAACGACAGCGCCGCCATCGGACCGATCGCGCCCCACGGACTTAGAAATGCCGAGTCGGACGACATGATCGTGCGCGAGATATGCTCCATTCCGCCGCCGCTCCTGAGCGCGAACGCGAACACCACCGCCGATGCGAACGCCATCACCGAACCCTGAAAGACGTCGGTGTAGATGCCGGCGAGAATTCCGCCCGCCACCGAATACGCGAGGATCACCGCGGTGCCGATCCAGATTCCGATGGGAAGCCCAGTGCCGAAAATCGCGTCGATCACAAGCCCGAGCGCGAGCAGATTCGTCGCGATGTATCCGACGACGGCGATCAGTACTGCCGTTGCGGCGAGTCCCTGCGCGAGACGTGAGCGATACCGCGCACCGATCGCGTCAGGCACGGTGAACAGCCCACGCGCCTCACCGAGCAGGCGCATACGCTTCGCGAGCACCCATGCGCCTAGCGCATTCGAGAGCGCACCAGGCAGGATGATGAACACCGCACCGATACCGATCGTGTAAACCAGTCCCGGTCCGCCAATGAACGCGAAGCCGGAGAGCGTCGCCGCCATCTTCGCGATCGCAAGCGTCCACAGTCCAACTCCTGCACCGGCGACGAAGAAGTCGCTCGCGCTCTTCGTGCGCCGCGTCGCCCACGTGGCGATGGTCGCGACAACGGCGAAGTACACGAGGGCGATTGCCACGACACCCGGCGACGCGAGGCCTGGAATCGCGCTTTGAAGCAGCAACGGCGACGTTGGCGTCATGCTGCCTCACGTGCGCGCATGTCAGCGTTCGTCTCGCGCACGCGCACGAGATCTTCCTCGCTCAGCGTCGACGAGTCGAACGTGAGCGCATACGCAAACGGCAGCACGGCAATCGGAACAACGCCTACACCGTACAGCACGATTGCAGTGCGAAGCGGAAGCCCGAGCAGCAGAGGACCTCCGGGCCCTTCCTGTGACGGTAACACGAGTGCAACGACGAACGCGCCCGCGCACAGCACGAACAGTCCGATGAACGTCCACACCAGCGTGCGAGGCAGCGCATCATGCCGCACGGCGCCTAACGCCATGAGCGACATGATCACTCCGTTCGCTCCGATCGCGAGCGCGAGCGGCGCCCACAGCGGCGCCGGCGTCGAGATGAAGAGCGCCGCATAGGCAGCGGCGACGAGGAAACACGAGGCCGCAAGCAGCCGAACGAGGCGCCTCTTCATCGGCTAACGGATCCTCGTCATCGGCTCACCGGTGCTGCCACGCAGCACGAGCTTCACCGGGAGCGTTTGCGCCGTTGCCGTCGTATCGCCGTCGAGCTGTCGCAGCAGGAGACGAACGGCGCGCGCGCCAAGTTCTCGCTGCGGCGTACTGATGGTGCTCAACTCCGGCGTGACGAGCGTGCCGAGATCGATGTCGTCGCAGCCGAGAATCGATAGTTCTCGTGGCAGCGCGACACCAGCGATGGCGCACGCCTTGTGTGCGCCGAGCGCAATGAGATCGTTCGCGCAGAAGACTGCGGTCGGGCGCTCTGGAAGCGCGAGCAGCGCGCGCATCGCCGCGAGTCCGCCCGCAACCGTCGCATCGGCGCGTTGCCAGTACTCACTCGCGGGCACCGCATCTGCCGCGCGCAGCGCCTGCGCGAATCCTCGTTCGCGCAACCGGAACGCCGATGCCGCTGAGACGGGCCCAATGAACGCAACCTGGCGATGCCCGAGCCCCAACAGATGATCGGCCGCGAGCATACCCGCGCGCAGCGAGTCGTCCTGCACCGTTGAAAACACCTCCGACGCCTGATTCACCAGCACGACGTTCAGTCGTCGCAGATCTGCATCGGCGAGCTCGCTCTCGCTGATTCCCGCGATGATGACGCCATCGATCTGGCGGTCCGCGAGTGCCGTGACGTGCTGCGCGACTTCGACCTCGCCGGTCTCGCAGAGAAGAACGGCATATCCGGCCTTGGCGGCGACCCGTTCCGCTCCGGAGATGATGGCCGAATTGACCGGGTTGGCGAAGCCGGGAACGATGATCCCGAGTGCGAACGAGCGGCGCCGAACGAGCCCTTGCGCGAGCCGGTTTGGTCGGTAGCCGAGCTCTTCAGCGACTCTGAGCACGCGCGCGCGCGTCTCTGGTGCGACGCGCGCCTTGGGGTTTTGGGAGAGCACGAGCGAGACCGTGGGCTGTGAGACCCCTGCCTGCTTTGCGACCTCTACCGCGGTGACGCGGTTGCTAATGCGTATTGGCACGCCGCTAATACGCATTGGCGCCCAGGCTTTGTCAAGAGCACGGACAATTGCGATTCATCGCGGACCGATCCAGAAGTGATCCGCTGGTTCCAAACGATCCGCTCTTCTGTGCGTCTTTTTCGGGCCTGCCTGTCGCCTCGACGACGCGTCGGACGCGCGAGCGTGCGCAAGCGTGCGCGAAACTCAAAGTGGCCGCTGATGTCCGAACGTCGGATTCCCGACATCTGACATCAACGACCACTCAAGGATCAGAAGAAAACAGCACGCCCGCAATTACCGCATGAGAACATCAACGTCATAGTGCCCATACCCACGCTGCGGATCGACGATGCGAATGATGCCCGTGTAGCGATTGTCCGCCGTCGGCTGCTGCACGACATCCACTCGTCCACGTCCTTCGCGCAGGCTCAACGAGATTGGGCCGAGCACGTTCGTCGGGTTGCCAGACATGCTCACGTTCGTACCACGACTCGGACCGCCGCTCATCACGCGCTGGCTCACATTGCCATTGCGCCAGATGAGCTGCACCTCTCCATCGACGTCGCCACTCCAGTGGAATCCTGCGACGTCACGTCTGCGATTGTTCCGATTGTCGTCCCGCCCACGATCGTCCCGCCCACGATCATCGCGCCCGCGGCCCACACCGCGATCACGATTGTCGCGCGCATATCGGCCGTCATTCGACGGAGTGAAATACGCAGCAACGCGGTAGTTGTCCGCTCCACCTTCGCCGTCCACGACATTGATGATCGTCACGTAGCCATTGCCCGCGTCAGGCTGCTGAATCACCGATGCCTGACCGCGACCGGCTTCCATCACGACGCGAACGATTCCTGGCTGCGCAGGGAGCAATGCGCCGGCGCGAAACCGTCCGCGATTCTGCATGTTGATCTCGTTGCTGCTCGACATCTGCGACCCGCGCACCGTCAGGCGCACCTCGCGGTCGACTCGGCCGCTCCACGTGAAGATCTCGCTTTCCTGTGCCTGCGCCGCAAGCGGAACCAGCGCGGCAATTGCCATCGGGACGAGAAGTTTCCGCACGAACGAATGAGCGAACATTGCTGCTCCATGGTTGAGGTAGTGGAACCGCGCGACTGCGCCGATCCCGGTGAATCGTACCCCACGGAGCACATGTGATCCAATGTTCCCGGCCGCGTTCGGTAACGCCGCTCACGTACCACAATAAAAAGCCGGCTCTCGAGAGAGAGCCGGCGGTGCGTCGGGCACTACGTATCGCTGTTAGCGCAGTCTGAGAGCGATTGCAGTTGCCGCAGCCGAAGCGGCCATGAGAGCCATGACCGCGACGACTGCACTCGATGGCGTGATCACGAACTCACGCTTCCACCACGGCGTGATCACTTGCGGCGCATGCTGCGGAATCGCCTCCATGATCTTTGCCGTGAGATGCGCAGGCGTCTGCAAACGGCGGCGTCGCGCGAGATCGTCATCGAGCTTCTTCCAGAACTCGACGTCTCGAGTCCAGTCGCCACGGCGCGCATCGCGCTCGGGCGTCTCGCCATCGAGCCATGCGTGCACTGCTTCTGCGATAGTGGTGCTCGGTGGACCGAGTGGGACTTCGCGATCGGCGAGCGGGCGCTCGGGGTTACCCGATGTGCGCTCACGCTTTCGGCCTTCGCCCCGGCCGTCGGAGAGAATGTCGTCGAACATTATGAGTATTTTTCCTCGAGTAGGGCCTGGAGCGCTTCACGCGCGCGATGCACACGCATCTTCAACGCGCCGACCGTTGTACCCAGCAGGTCGGCCATTTCCTCGTACGAGCGTCCTTCGACGTGCTTCATCACGAACGCTTCGCGAAGCGAAGCAGGCAGCGATGACAGCGCCACGTCCAGGTCGGAGCGAAGCTCCGTCCGGTCCAATTCTTCTTCAGGCGTCGCAAAACCCGAGGGCTGATCGTCCTCGTCGTAGCTGAGGTGCGACCGTCGAATGTTTTTCAGCCAATCCTTGCAGCCATTCGCGACAATGCGAAACACCCAGGCATCGAATCGCCCGCGAACTTCCGCGAGATGCTGATATGCCTTGATGAATGACAGCTGCAGGATGTCTTCCGCGACATCTGGGCTTCCCGTCATACACAGCGCGTGTCGATAGAGCGGATCACTATACCGAGTGATCAGCACCGTGAATTCGTCGCGGTCGCCCGCGAGCACACGCTGGATGATGCGCTGATCAGAGTCGTCCTGATCAACGAGCAGTTCTGGCTCCGTCGTCCTCACGACGATAGAGTAACGCAGAATCCGCGCTCGGGACAGGGTAGCAGTCCCATCGTTTGTCGCAAATTTTGTTGCCACGTAGTCAGGACGACGGTCCCGCAGGGGTCGTAACTGACGCGCGGACGCCGCGGAACGGACCTCCCCGGTCACTGGCTTCTCGCAACCAGCAACCACTCCGCGAGGACGAAGCCCCCGGCAGCTCCAACGAATTCACCAGAAAAAAAATCCGCGGAAGGATCTTTCGGTAACTGGAGAACGATTCCCACTCAGAATGGATCACTGCCGTTCATTTTTCCGCCGAATTCCATTCGTTCCATTTTCACGTCTCCGCGCGACGATCAACTGCTCTCGAAAGCCCTCCACCCGTCCGCGCGGATGAGCTTGGAGTGCTCGCCAAGACGCGGCGGTCGTCGGCGAATCGCACCCGGCACCGCCGGCGGCATCCCGGTCTCCGCCGATCCACGCGCTGACTGCAGAACTTCGAGCACAGTGCGGACAACTCCACATGGAACTCCAGCTGCATCGAGTCTTTCGCGCCACTCCGCAGCTGGCCTTTGGCGCACGCATAGTTGCATCTCTCTCACGATCAATTCGCGTCGAGCGAGCCGCCCGGCATTCGTGCGGAGATCCGCGTCTGCCACGAGGTGCTCGAGACCAAGCGCGCGAACGCACGCTTCCCATTGAGCGTCGTTCCCCACGGCAATTACGATCGACCGGTCTGCCGCATCGAAGAGCTGATACGGAACCAGATTCGCATGCGCGTTGCCCCACCGCTTCGGCGCGGCACCGGTGACGAGCGCGTTTTGCGCGACGTTCACCAGGGCTGCCTCCGCACTCTCCTCGAGCGACACTGAAACGATCCGCCCTTCGCCTGTCGTGGCGCGCGCGACGAGTGCACCGAGTACCGCGATCGTCGCGTCCTTTCCGGCAAGCAGGTCCGCGAGCGCAATACCGTGCTTCATCGGCGCGCCATCCCTCTCACCGGTGATCGACATCCATCCACTCTCGGCCTGAACGACGAAGTCGTAACCGGGCCGGTCGGGCTCGTTGGCGAAGCCGGCAATAGTGCACCACACGATCCGCGGCCACCGCGCCCGCACCGAAATCGCATCGAGCCCTCGGCGCGCCAGAACTCGTGGTCTGAAGTTCTCGACCACCACGTCCGCCTCGCTCAGCAGTCTCTCTATCAACTCGCGGTCGGCCGGCGCATCGAGGTCGAGGGCAGCGCTGAGCTTGTTTCTATTGATGCTCAAATAGTACGCGCTCTCGCCATCTGGATTAAATGGCGGGCCCCATCCTCGCGTCTCATCGCCGCCATCAGGTCGCTCTACCTTGATGACGTCGGCGCCCATGTCTCCCAATAACATGGTGCATAGCGGCCCCGCCAGTACCCTGCTGAGGTCCAGCACTTTGACGTTTTTGAGCATATAGTGTCGCTATGATGTTCTAGTTATGAGCCAAAAAATTGTCAACAACACAAGACATTTCGCAGGTAAAATGCGTGATTACGCTCACATTCCCCTCGTGCGATGTCTCAGTGTGCCTTGCGTAGCTGTCGAAAAATCATATACTTGCCGCGATAAATCAGGCCCGCAGACGGCGTGCGAAGTTAGTGCGCTTCGGCGCGGCCTTCAATGAAACGGGGAGTTCCTCCCCAGAGCGCGGAAATGGTCCGGGCACATGGTTGATAAGGAGATGGACGAGGAGAAGGCCCCTACCCCGCCGGCAGCACCACGTCGCGGCCCGGGACATCGTGGCGCCGACATGCGCGACACTGTCGCCGAAATGGCGGAGCGCGCCCAGCTGATCAGCCAGGAAGCGGGCAGCAAGGTCTCGTCCGCCATGAAGGACGTCATCAGTGCAGCCGCCGGACTTGCCGGATTCGCCATCGAGAGCGCACGCGATCTCGTGCAGTACATGGTGCGCCGCGGTCAGATGACGCAAGAAGAAGCCGACAAGCTGATTCGCGAGGCCGAAGACGCCCACTCAAAGAAGCCGGCAAGTGAGAAGGGTCGCCCAACAGCCTCCAAGATCGCCGCCGAGAAGGCGGCGATCGACAAGGCGGCGCGCGATGCGGCCAACGCTGCGGCGATGCTCAACGCACCGCCGCAGCGGCCCGGTGCTTTCTCTCTTCGCACTGGCGGTCCGCGGCCTGTCGTCAAGCCCGCAGCACCAGCACCGCCGCCGGCTCCGCCTGTAAAGGCCGCCGCGCCACCACCGCCCGCACCCAAGCCGGCTGCAAAGGCACCCGCCAAGCCGGCACCCAAAACCGTCGCGAAGCCTGCAGCCAAGGCACCGGCGAAGCCCGCAGCGAAGGCGCCAAGCAAGGGCTCGGCGTCCAAGCCCACGGCGAAGGCAGGCAAATCCGCCAAGGCCGGCTCCAAGGCCGCACCCGCCGGCAAGGGCGCGAAGGCTCCGGCCAAGAAGAAGCGTTAGCAACGTGCGGGCGCGCGCGATCGTTGCGCGCGCGCCCGCACGTCTCGACTTCGGCGGCGGGTGGACGGATGTCCCACCATATCCAGAGCGTGAAGGCGGCGCCGTCTGCAATGTCGCCATCACTCGCTACGCTACGGCGACTGTCGCAACAGGCGGACATGTCGCCGTTCGCTCTTCCATAGTTCGCTCGCATGACGACGCGCTCCTTCGCGCCGCGGTGCGCCGCTCGAATCTCCCCGACATCGAAGCGCAACTCGAGAGCGACTATCCTGTCGGCGCGGGCCTCGGCGGATCGTCTGCCGCAGGCGTCGCAATCGCTGGTGCGCTCGCGGTGCTCGCCGGATCTCGTCCGGAGCCCGACGCACTCGCAGCACTGAGCCGAGAGACCGAAGTCGAGGAGCTCGGCATGGCTGGCGGCTTTCAGGATCACTACGCCGCCGCTTTCGGAGGCGCGCTGCTGCTGACCTTTGAGCGCGACGTCCAAGTCGAGCGTATCGAGCTTGGAGTCGATGCACGCCGCGCGATCGCGCAGCGCGGCATCGCTATCTATACCGGCGAATCCCGCATTTCCGGCGACACGATCATTGCCGTGCGCGATGCGTATCTCGCCAACGACGGACGCGTCGTAAGTGCTCTCGCGAATATGAAGTCGCTCGCGTTCCAGATGGCGAGCGCACTTCGCCACGAGGATCTCGACACGCTCGGCGCATTGATCGGAGAACAGTGGTCGCACCAGCGCCAACTTCATTTATCGATCACGACTCCGCGCATCGACACGATCGTCGAGACGGCGACACGAGCCGGCGCACTCGGCACCAAGGCGCTCGGCGCTTCCGGAGGTGGCTGTGTGCTCGCGTTTGCGCGCGCGGGACGCGAAGATGAGCTCGCGCGCGCGCTCGCTCCACTCGGCGAGCGACTCACGTACTCCATCGACACAACGGGCTTCGACGTGGTCGCGCTGCTTGAAGGAGAGAGCTCCCTCGAGGACGAACCTCACCGATGACGACGATAGCCGCCGGAGATGCTCGCGCACTGACGCGTGCGCTGGTGAAAATCGATTCACGCAATCCGTCGCTGGCGCCCGGCGCACCTGGCGAGCGCGCGTGCGCAGTCTTCCTGCGCGACGTGCTTCACGATTGGGGATTCGTCACGGAGCTTCAGGATGCGGGAATCGGCCGGCCGAATCTGATCGCTCGCATTGGTGCACCGCGCGGCGGACGATCGCTGATGTTCAACGGACATCTCGATGTCGTTGGCACCGACGGAATGACTCATCCGCCCTTTGGAGCAGAAGAGCGCGATGGCCTGTTGTATGGCCGCGGCTCCGCAGATATGAAGGGCGGAATTGCGGCGATGTGCGCGGGTGCGTGGCGCGCAGCGCAAACCGCCATACGCGGTGAGATCATCATCGCTGCGGTGGCGGACGAGGAGTACGACAGCGCCGGCACGCGCGCTATCGTCGCGAGCGGCATTCGCACCGACGGCGCAATCGTCGCCGAGCCGACGCGATTGGCAGTGATGCCGGCGCATCGTGGGTTCGTGTGGCTCGAGGTGACGGTCTTCGGCCGCGCCGCGCATGGGAGTCGCTATGACATTGGCGTCGACGCAATTCGTCATGCCGGATTGTTGCTCGCCGAACTCGACCGCCTCGATGCGGAAGAGCTGCCGCTGTTCACGCATCCGCTGCTCGGGCGCGGCTCACTGCATGCGTGCCTCGTGGAAGGTGGTGTCGGAATGTCGACGTATCCCGACAAGTGCGTGCTCACACTCGAGCGACGCACGATTCCAGGCGCGTCGCGTGCGACGGATTTCATTGCCGAGGTGGAGCGCGCGTGTGATCGTATTCGCGAGCGGCGGCCGACTTTTGCAGCCGACGTGCGCCTCATGGTGACGCAAGGGCCGAGCGACGTTTCCGAGTCTGCGCTGATCGTTCACGAGCTCAGGCACGCGATGGAAGAACATCGGGAAGCCGGCGGTATCGAGGGGATGTCGGCGTGGACGGACGCTGCGCTGCTCAACGACGCCGGAATTCCTGCCATCTGCTTCGGGCCTGGTGACATCTCCCTCGCGCACGCGGCGGAGGAGTACATTCCGCTGGGCGAGATCGACCGGGCAACGGACGTTTTCGCTTCATTCGCCAGGCGCTGGTGTTTCTGAACCTCGCTGAAACTTCGCCGCACTGTTCGATGCCACGACGTCACAAGGTCACGCAACTGAATCCCGCGCAGTACGACGCACTCGAGCGTGCCATCATGGATGGTCGCCGCCTTTCCGTCTGGCGACGGGGGACGGAATTCATGGTCGTCGTCGACCGGCTGCGCGTTACTGGCGGTCGCGAAGCACTCGAGGCGCATCATCCCACCACGGGCGACAAGCTCACGCTTTATATCGATGAGCTGGAAGGAATCGAGGTTGTCGGGTGACTGATGAGCACACGATCGAGCTTCCACTCGTTGCCATCTACGCCGACGAATCGTGTCTTGGTAACGGGCGTGAAGGCGATAATCCCGGCGGCGCGGCGGGAGTCATCGAGCACTTCAATACGGCCACCGAGCGTCTGACGCGGTGGGACTACTGGATCTCCGAGCCATCGACGACCAACAATAGAATGGCGCTGCGCAGCGCCATCGAGGCGTTTCGCGTCATCGGGAAAAAGGGCGGCGTCTTTCGCGTTTTGTTCACGAGCGATTCGCAGTATCTCGTCAAGGGAATGACCGAGTGGGTGCATGGCTGGGCCGCTCGAGGATGGACGCGCAAGGTTGGTCCGATCGAGAATCTCACGCTGTGGCATGAGCTGGTGCAGGAAGCGCGGCCGCATCGTGTGCAGTGGCAGTGGGTGCGCGGTCATGCTGGACATCCGCAGAACGAATACGCGAACGATCTCGCGATTGCGGCGGCGAAGGAGCAGTCGGCCTCCGATGGCGCGCGCACGTCGGAGTTCGATGAATGGCTTAGTGTGCAGCGCGGCAAGAAACGCGTGAAGGTTGAACCGGCCCCGTTCCCTCTGGGGCGTCCATTCGCAGCGGCCAGGCCGTTGCCCAGTACCACCACGAGAGCGTGATGACATGAGCGTCGGCGTAAAACTCACTGGAGGCGCAGCCATGGATGACGTCGAGCGGATGTATCGCCACCTCGTGCGCACGATTCGCGCGAACTTTGCGCCGTATCTCACGCAGCCGTTCGAGGTGGGCGAGCTGTATCAGACCATTCTTCCGTATCGCCTCCATCGCCGGGAGCTCGGCCTCGAGACCAATCAGGACTACGAGCTCGCACTGATGGATCTGCTCACTGGAGCACACGGCTATCTCGTCGTCGACCAGAAGATGTGCGATGTGTTGAAGGCCGAGCAGGCGACTTCGAATCCGAATACGGCGCGCATCCGGGAGTTCGCATCGTCGCACGTTGCGCTCGCGCCGGAGCAGCTGCAGGCGCTCGACAGCGGGGCGCATGCGCGCATGTCGGGTGGCAGCGCGACAATTTCGCGCGAGGCGGCGGCGCCGATGCGTGCGTCGTCGGCGTCAGTCACGCCGCATGCGTCAACACGTACCTCGGAGTCGAACACCAGCCCCACGGCTGCTGATGCGGCGCGACGCTCGGCAAAGCCAGTCACCGTTCCCGAGACGGGCGAAGACTGTGCGTTCTGCAAAGGTGCGCTGCCGGCAGGTCGCCAGATCAGCTTCTGTCCTCACTGCGGGCAGGATCTGACGGTCGTCCACTGTCCGGCGTGCGGGAGCGAGCTGGAGCGCGGTTGGAAGTTCTGCGTCACGTGCGGTCGTAACGCGGCTTAGCGTCGTCGCTCTGCACTCGGCCTGGACATGCGCGCCCGTCGGGCGCGTGGCTTGCCAGTGTAGCGATCGAAGGTTGCGCTTCGTCCCTTTCGCCATGCACGCAATGTCCGCTCTGAATTGTTCGACAACGCTTCCGCGCATCATGCGCCTGGTTGCGCCGTTGGCCGTTGTTTTCCTGTTCGCCTGCGCGGGTGCGACGCCGAGTCCGAGTCAGGCACCGAGTCCGCAGACGGGGTCGGGGACGAGGCCTGTTGCGCTCCCGATGGTGCAGACGACGTGGCCAATGCGGACGCGCGAGCACGTCGATCTCTGGTTGCACGGCTATGCGTTGCTGGCGCCCGACTCAACGCTGGTTCCCTACTTCAAGCGCGACTATCGCGACCGCATCACGACCCTGCGTGCGCGGCGCAACGTGTCGTCGCTGCTCGATGGGAGTCGTGCGAAGCTGCTCGCGCGCATCAACGTGCAGCCGTCGCTCGCGACGAGTGGGCAGTTTCTGCCACTGTACTTCTCGTCGTGGGATCAGATGCGGCAGGTGATCGACCTGTTCGTGCGCAACAATGGGAACCCTGGCGGATCGAACGATCCGGCGACGCGCAGTTATTTCGCGCTACTCGGCGGAGCGTTTCCGACTGCGCCGGATCGTGACTGGCTTCGTACCTTCGCCGACGGAGTGGATGACGAGAGCCGGAAATTCTATCACGATTACTGGACTACCGAGTCGCACTCGCACGCGGGGGTCCTCGGGCGAACTGATTCGCTGTGGCAACGTCAGTGGCGGCCGGCGTTGCAGAGATTTCTCAATAACACGCAACAGCAGAATGGCGAGCTGTATCTCTCGTTTCCCCTTGGTGGCGAGGGACGCACCGTGCACTTCGGGAAGGCGGAGAACGCGGTGGCGGGTCCGATGCCCGATGCGATCGGCGACGCGGAGATCGTGTTGTACGTGATGGCGCACGAGATCTCTGGTGCGGTCGCCTCCGCAGCGATTGCCGACAACACGACGCCGGCCGATCAGCGGGCTGGAGTCACGTCGCGATATGAACAGGCGGCTGCGGTGCGTGCCGGTGCGATGTTGTTGGAGCGCACGATACCGACTGCACTGCCGGGATATATGCGGTACTACCTGCAAACGACGGGACGCACTCCGCCGACGGATCCGAAGGCGATGTTCGCGAGTGTGTTTGCGCTGCCGGACGCGATGCGAGACGCGATCATGCGGCAGTTCGAGGTGATACTGGGCGGGATCTGAGCGGCGGCGGCTAACCCGCGGCCACCTCGCTGAGCCGCGCGAGATCGACATTGCCGCCACTCAGAATGGCGACGACACTCTCCGTATTGCGAATGGGAATCCGTCCGGCGAGCAGGGCCGCCGTCGCTGCGGCGCCGGCTCCCTCCGCCACGAGCTTGCAGCGCGACAACAGCATCTGCATCGCATGCCTGATCTCGTCCTCGCTCACGAGCACGACGTCGTCCACATAGCGCTGCACGATCGCGAAGTTGCGTTCTCCCGCCATCGGTGCGGCGAGACCATCGGCGATGGTCGGCTCGGGCATCACACGCAACGCATGTCCGGCATCGAGGCTCTGTCTCATTACAGTTGCGCCCGCAGGCTCGACGCCGATCACGCGCGTTGTCGGACTCGATTCCTTGATCGCGACGGCGATTCCGGCAATGAGTCCTCCTCCACCGATTGGAACGACGACGACATCGGGCATTGTCGTCTGCTCGAGCAGCTCGAGCCCGACCGTGCCCGTACCGCCAATGATGTCATCGTCGTCGAACGGATGGACGAACGTGAAGCCCTCCGATTTAGCCAGGTCGTGCGCTTTCTGAAACGCATCCATGCTGGTGCCGTGCTGGATGACGTCAGCACCGTAGCCGCGGCTCGCGTCCACCTTCGATTGTACGGCGGTCGCTGGCATTACCACTGTGCATCGGACACCGGCCTGTTGCGCGGCCCAGGCCAGCGCTTGCGCGTGATTCCCCGCGGACACCGTCACGACACCGCGAGCGCGTTCGGCGGCGGAGAGCTGGCTGAGTTTGTTCAGTGCGCCGCGCGCCTTGAATGACCCGGTCTTCTGGAAGCTCTCGCACTTGAGGTCGAATCGCGCGACGCTGGACATCGACGCGAGCGATCGTGCGCTGAACACGGGAGTGCGATGCACCGTGCCGGAGATGCGGCCGAGTGCTTCGCGAATGGCTTTCAGGTTGACCATGGCGGTTGAGGCTATCGCGCGAGCGGCGAGGACGCAACATTGCGCGTCCCCTCGCATGGATTGAATCAGACGCCACGATGACTCTCAGAGCGCAGTTCGCCTCACCGACGGGCCGCGTGCTTGCGGCACTCATCGTCGGTCTGATCGTCGGCGTCAGCGTGGCGGCGTTGCACGACAGCCACTCACTTACGATGGCGATTGCCATCGAGCCAATCGGCGTGCTGTGGGTGAACGCGATCCGCATGACGGTGATCCCGCTCGTCGTGTCGCTCCTCATCGTCGGCGTCGCCGACCGCAGCTCGGTCGCGCTCGGACTGCTCGGCAAGCGATCGTTGATCACGTTCATCGCGTTACTGGGCATTTCGTCGCTCTACTCGATCGTCGCGGTGACCTGGTCGATGCACTGGCTTCACATCGATCCGGTGACGAGCGCGGCGATGCGTGCCGGTGTCACTGCCGCGGCAGAGCAGACGTCAGCAGCCATTCACTCGGCGCCTGGCTTTCGCGATTGGCTGGTCAGCCTGGTGCCAACGAATCCTGTTCAGGCAGCGGCGACGGGCGCGCTGCTTCCGCTCATCGTGTTCACGCTGTTCTTCGCGCTCGCGCTTTCGCGGCTCGACGCCGGGAACGCGAAGCCGGTGCTCGACGTCTTCCGCGCGATTGCCGCGGCGATGCTCACGCTGGTGCGGTGGGTGATCGCGCTCGCGCCGATTGGCGTCTTCGCGCTGATCGTCCCGACGACGGCGCGACTTGGTGCGGCCGCAGCGGGCGCCCTCGGCTACTACACGGCGGCCACGATCGTGCTGACGCTAGGAATGATTCTCCTCGTGTATCCGGTGGTCGCGTTGACGACGGGAATCTCGATGCGAGTGTTCGCGCGAGCCGCGTTGCCGGGACAGATTGTGGCGTTTGGAACGAGCTCCTCGCTCGCGGCGCTGCCCGCGCTGATCGATGGCGCCGAAAGGGAGCTGCGCCTTCCAACTACAGTTCGCGGTTTCGTGCTTCCGCTTGCAGCGTCGACGTTCAAGATCGGCTCGCCGGTGGCGAAGGTGACCGGCGCACTGTTTCTCGCACGTCTTTACGGTGTGGAAGTCGGGATCACGCAGGTCTTCACGCTCGTCACGGTGAGCGTGCTGCTCAGCTTCAGCACGCCGGGTGTGCCACACTCGTGGCTCGTCATTCTTGCACCGATGCTGTCGTCGGTCGGCGTGCCTCCCGAAGGTGTCGGACTCCTCATGGCGGTGGACGTGATTCCGGACATGATGTTCACGACGCTGAATGCGACGGGATATCTCGCGGCGGCGGCAATAGTCGGCAGTGGATCGCAAACGGAAACCCGCGAGCCGATAGGCGCGTTGTCCTCTTGAGCTCTGTCACAACTACTTTAAGACTGTGTCTGACCCCTCTCGACCTCCAGTTCCCGCATCGATCGACCGCGCATCCGTCGACCGAATCCTCGCACGCGCGCTCGAGCTCCAGGGCGCGAATGCCAACGATCCGGAAGGGCGTCTCACCGAGGCTCAGCTCGAATCTCTCGCGAAGGAAGTCGGCCTCGACCCGATTCACCTCCGTCAGGCACTCGCCGAGGAGCGCACGAGAGTCGCGCTGCCTGATGGTGACGGCGGTGTGCTCGCGACGCTCTATGGTGGCGCGGGCGCCAGCGCTGAGCGCACCGTGCGCGGCACACCGGAGCAGGTGCTCAAAGCGATCGACGACTGGATGCAGCGCGAAGAGTCGCTGATTCCTCAGCGATACCTCGGTGAGCGCATCGTCTGGGAGGCACGTCACGACTTCGTTGGTGTCGTGCGCCGAGGAGTGAGTGGTCGCGGGCATGCGCTCGTGCGCGCGACGAGCGTTGGCGCGACCGCCATTGCGATCGATGAGCAACGAGTGCTCGTCCGGCTCGATGCGCAGCTCGGCGGCTATCGTGCGTTCATGGCGAAACAGAACGTCGCGCTCACGGGTGGTTCACTCGTGGCAGGCGGCATTCTCGCCGTGCTGAGCTTCCCCGGATTTGCGATCGTCGCGCCGGCGCTGCTCGCCGTTCCGCTCGGCTTCGCTGCGGCGCGGGCATCGCACGCGCGAACGGTCGCGCGCGCGCAACTCGCTCTCGAACAGGTTCTCGACCGTCTCGAGCGCGGTGAGGCCGGTCGGCCGCCGTCGCTGCTCAGTATGCTCGCGGCAGCAGTGAGCAGTCGAAAGTTCTAAGGCTGACTCGCGCTATCGCACGCCTGCCAGCACGAACGGCCGACGCATCGCACGATCGGCGAGCCAGCCGAGTCCCCGGTTGCTCAGGATCACGAGAAAGCCGATCAGCGTGAGCGACTTCACCTCGCGCCGTGAGATCTTCACCACCTCGCGACGCGCCAGCGCTTGCGGCGTTCGCGTCAGATCTCGCAGCGTCGCATAGGCAAAGAGCAGCGGCAATACACAGAACAACCTGATCGGCACGGCGCGGCGGGGAATGAGCAGCAGGTAGCTGCGCGCACCTTCGAGGTCCTGCCACGCGAGCTGCACCAGCGTCGCCAGAGCTTCGCGCGTGCCGAACAATCGATCCGGCGCGAGGATCAGCGCGTGGCTGCTGCCGTGCTGACGCAGCAAATCCTCCGGTATGTAGATCGAGTTTTCCTCCTCGACGTCCGTTGCGACGTCCTTGAGGATGTTGACGGTCTGCAGCGCTTCGGCGAAGACGCGACACTTCTCGCGCAGCACCTTGTACTGGCGATCACCGATGCTCGGGGCGTGTTCGTGCCAGAGGTCGGTGAGCAGATATCCCACTGTGCCGGCGACGTAGTAGCAATACTCCTTGTACTCCTCGAGACTCTGGATGCGGATGCCGTGCGGATAGAGCAGTACGAATTTCCGCATGCCACCGATCATCTCACCCACCCATCGTCGCACGTGGATCTGCGTCGCAACGGGGAGGGACCGATAGAGGACGAACACGAGGTCGGCGTGTTGCGTCAGTCGAACATGCGCCGCTTCGCCGGTAAGATTTTCGACGAGCGTCGGAAAATTGTCGGCCGCCGTCGAGTCTTCGAAGCAGAGCGCCAGCTCGTCGAGGAGCACGGCCTTTGCCTCGGCGGGTAGAGTTGGTTCGTCCTCGAGCGTGTCCGCGATGCGGCACAGCAGGTACGCGGCGAGCACGGCGCGACCCAGCGCTCCGGGCAAGACGCGGATGCTCAGCGCAAAAGTGCGCGACACGGCGGGCAGCACATCGTGCGCGAAGCGCTCCGCACTCATGAGCCGCATGGCGTCCAGCTCCGCACGCGACTCCGTTGGCTCGCCGGTCTCCGGCATTAGACTTCTCGACACAGGGCTTAAGATACTCCTCGATGCCAACACTCGCTCGTCCAGCCGACTTCCGCGGACTCTACCGCGACGATATTAGCGCGCGGGCCGTCTACAGCGAGGCTGCGGGCATTGCACAGATTATCCCTCGCGCCGTGGCCCTGCCTCGCGACGCCGCTGACGTCGAGACGCTCGTACGATGGGCGGCACATGAAGGAGTTCCGCTGGTGCCGCGTGGATCCGGAAGCAGCATGGCCGGCGGCGCCATCGGCGATGGCGTCATCGTCGACCTTAGCGGATTCGCCGTGATGGAGGCGGTTGACGTCGCGCGCCGCACGGTGCGATGTGAGCCTGGCGTGTTGCGCAATGTCGTCGACGCCAGCGCGCGCGCTGTCGGGTTGAGTTTCCCTGTCGATCCATCGAGTGGCGCGTACTGCACAGTGGGCGGCATGGCTTCTACCAACTCGGCGGGTGCGCACACGCTTCGGTACGGCTCGATGCGTCCGTGGGTCGAAGCACTCGACTGCGTTTTCGCTGACGGTTCGCGCGGAGAGGTGCGTCGCGGCGCGGCGCCTCCCGACGTCGAGCCAGTGCGTCGTTTTCTCGCCGAGGCGAACCACCTCGTCGCCGCCGAGCGGGCAATGCCGTCGCGACACATGGGAGTTCGCAAGGAGTCGTCGGGTTACGGCATGGCGGCGTACGCTGAGAGCGGCGAGCTCGTGGACCTGCTCGTTGGCAGTGAAGGAACATTGGCGATCATCGTCGGGCTCGAGCTGCGTCTCGCGCCGCTCTACTCGACGACAGCGAGCGTACTCGGAGCATTCGATACGCTCGACGCCGCCGTGATCGCGGCCGGATCAGCGACCGCTGTCGGCGCGAGTGCCTGCGAGCTGCTCGATCGCACCTTTCTCGATGTCGCTCGACGCGGCGGCGCTCACGTTCCTGCGCCCGATGAATCTGAAGCCGTGTTGCTCGCCGAGGTGGAAGGACATTCCGAGGAGGAATGTGCGCGCCTCGCGTCGGCGCTCGAAACCGCCTTTCGTGCTGCTGGCGCGACAGCCGTCACGCTCGCGCTCGACGTGTCCACGGAGGACGCGATGTGGGAGCTGCGCCACGCGGCGAGTCCGATTCTCAGCCGACTCGATCCGTCGCTCAAGTCGATGCAGTTCATCGAGGATGGCTGCGTTCCTCCAGCGCGCCTCGCCGAGTATGTACGTGGCGTTCGCTCGGCGCTCGATGCGCAGGGGATTCGCGGCGTGATCTTCGGCCACGCGGGTGACGCGCACGTGCACGTGAATCCGCTGATCGATGTGCGGACGCCGGATTGGCGCGAGCGGATGGAGGCATTGCTCGCCGAGGTGACGGCGCTCACGTCGCGGCTGGGTGGAACGCTGTCGGGCGAGCATGGCGACGGTCGTCTTCGCGCGCCGTTGCTCGGCGAGGTGTGGCCGTCGGCGACGCTCGATCGGTTTGCGGAGGTGAAGCGGTTGTTCGATCCGCGGTCGCTGCTGAATCCTGGCACGAAGGTGGCTTTGCCGGGCGAGCGCGCGGTGGATCGCGTGAAGTACGATCCGTCGCTGCCGGCGCTGCCGGCGGCGGCACGTGCGGCGCTTGCAGTTGTGGAGCGAGATCGGGCGTATGCTCGTTCGCGGCTCCAGCTGCTCGCCGAAGCCGAAGCCGTCATCCCGCAGGAGTGAGCGAAGCGAGCGAGTGTCGGGATCTATTGTCGCTGCGATTATATCTGGCCACGGGCGGCGCATAACGTAGATCCTGCCGCTCGTGCCGGATGACATTCTCGCGTAACTTCCAACCTTCCCCGAAACCCTGCTCATGACTGCTGCCGCGCCCACTGCTCCTCGCCTGTTCTACGAGCCGAAAGTCACCGTGCTCTCACGTCCTGCGTTCAGCACGCCCGAGCATTTGCCCGTGCAGTGGCAGGGCGAGAGCACCGATGGTGAGCGTCTCGCCGAGTTTGCCGGGCGTCTCTGCTACATGAGCCAACACAATCCGGCGAACCGCTCGACGCGTGATTACCTCGAGAACATCAAGAAGCAGGGGCACGGGAGCGTCCTCGAGCACGCGAACTATTCGCTGCTGCTGGAGGGAGTGAGCCGCTCGCTCACTCACGAGCTCGTGCGTCATCGCGCGGGGTTTGCCTACTCACAGCTCTCGCAGCGGTACGTCGACGAAAGCGACGCGCATTTCGTCGTGCCGCCCGCGATCGCTGGCGACGAGCTGCTCGAGGGTGCGTGGCGCTCGCAGATCGAGAGCGCGCAGAGCGCGTACGTGGCGCTCGTCGCCCAGCTCATGGAGCGGTACGGCTGGGTTGCCGACAAGGTGCATCGCCGGAAGATGGCTCGCGAAGCGGCGCGTGGCGTGCTCCCCAACTCGACGGAGACGAAGATCGTTGTCACGGCGAACGCGCGCGCGTGGCGCACGATGCTCGAGCTTCGCTCGAGCGAAGGGGCCGAGCTGGAGATCCGTCGTCTTGCCGTGATGGTGCTCCGCGTGCTCGCGACGGAAGCGCCGGCGTTTTTCTCCGACTTCGAGATTTACGAAGCGGCCGATCGTCGTGAAGCGGCGCGCATCAGCTACCACAAAGTCTGATCGCTCGCTGATATTTTTCATTGCGCGAAAAATTCAGAGTTAGTATCTTCGGCGCGTTGCACGTGGCGTGCGAATTGCCCGTGCCTAAGCACGTGATCGGCGCCTGAGCGAGGCGCGTTGCGGTGATCGACGCCTCGAGCGCGTACGGCCCGCGATGAGTTGCTCGACGACACAGCGCAGCAAACCACACCGGGATGGGATGACGCGCATCGGTTTCGCGTACAATCAGAAGCCTGACCCTATCGTCGCGGATTCCGCGGCCGAGCTGGCGCGCGCCGACGAGGAGCCGCCCAGTAGCGGTGCTGGACTCGCGACTCTCGTTGAGCCGACCATCGCCGACGACGAGTACGCCGAATGGGATTCACGCGAGACCATCGACGCCGTCGCCAACGCCCTCGCCCGCCACGGCGATGTAATTCGCCTCGAGGCCACTGACGACTTTCCGCAGGAACTGCGCGACGCACGCCCCGACATCGTCTTCAACATCGCCGAGGGACTCCGCGGCCCGAATCGCGAAGCACACGTCCCGGCGATCTGCGAGTTCTACGGCGTCCCCTACTCCGGCAGCGACCCGTTCACGCTCGCGCTCTGCCTCGACAAGGCTCGCACGAAGGAGATCCTCCGCGCCAACGGAGTTCCGACTGCCAACTGGTGGCTCATCCGCACGCCCGACGATCTCCGTGCGCTTGTCGCGTCGCAGCCAAAGCTTCCCCTGTTCGCGAAGCCCGTGCACGAAGGCTCCTCCAAGGGAATCACCGAGAAGAATTATGTCGGCTCCGTTGACGCACTCGAGCCAGTCGTCCTCGACCTCCTCGAGCGCTACGCGCAGCCGGTGATCGTCGAGGATTTTCTCCTCGGTGCCGAGTTCACCTGTGGAGTGTTGGGCAACGGCGCGAGCGCACGCGTGCTTCCGATCGTCGGAATGAACTTCGATTCCTTGCCGGCGGGCGCGTTGCCGATCTACGGCTTCGAGGCGAAGTGGCTGTGGGATCGTCCCGAGAATCCGCTCGACGTCTTCTCCTGTCCGGCGAAGATCACCTCAGCGCTTCGGGCCGAGATCGAAGCTGTCGTCCTGCACGCCTACCACGCGCTCGGTTGCCGCGACTGGTCGCGCGTCGACGTGCGGCTCGACGCGAGCGGGCGCGCGAACATCGTGGAAGTGAATCCGCTTCCCGGAATTCTTCCCGGTGTCGACGACAACTCCTGTCTGCCGAAGGCGGCGCGCGCCGCCGGTATGAGCTATGACGACTTGATCGGCGCGGCACTCGTCGCGGCCGCTGACCGCCAGGGGGTTATGCTCGGCGGAGGTCGCGCATGAAGATCGGCATCCTGTACGACGGCGCGAGCGCGTCGTCCGCCGACCAGCTCATCATCGGGACCGTTTCGGCCATCGAGGGCTCGCTGATCAGCGAGGGAAACGAGATCGTCCGGCTGCCGGTGAACACCGACGCGAAGTGGATCGACAGGCTTCGTCGCGCGCACGTCGATCTGGTGTTCAACCTCTGCGAGTCGATCGACGGTGTCGCAGCGCTCGAGCCCCCGGTTATCTCCGTGCTCGAGCTGTTGGCGCTGGCGCATACGGGCAGCTCGAGCTGGACGACCTCCCTCTGCCTTAGAAAGCACGTCGTCAACGCGGCGCTCGAGCGCGCTGGATTGCCCGTGCCGAAGTTTGCTGTGGTGCGCCGAGGCGGCGCGATTCCCAGTGTCGGCTTTCCGGCGATCTGCAAGCCGGCCGCGGAGGATGCGTCGATCGGTATCGAGCAACGCTCGGTCGTTCGCACGACGCGCGCGCTGACCGAGCGTGTTTCGGCAATGCTGGAGCGGTGGGACGAAGTGCTCGTGCAGCGCTACGTCGAAGGGCGTGAGGTGAACGTCGGCATCCTCGGCGACTCGGTGCTTCCAATTGCCGAGATCGACTTCGGCAACATGCCGAAGGGAATGTGGCGCATCGTCACGTATCGCTCGAAGTGGGAAGAAGGCTCAGACGAAGACATGGGTGCTGCGCCTCGCTGTCCGGCGCGGCTGCCAGCGAGCGTTGCGTCGCAGCTGCGCAAGGTTGCGGTCGCTGCGTGGCGTATTGTCGGCGGCTCGGGTTATGGTCGGGTGGACATGAGACTCGACGAGCGCGGCCGTCCCTGGATTCTCGAGGTGAATGCGAATCCCGACATCTCGCCTGATGCCGGACTCGCGCGCATGGCGCGTGTCGCCGGAATCGAGTATGGCGCGCTTGTTCGTCGTATCTGCGAGCTCGGCCTGCAGCGTTCGCGCGATGGCGCGAGCACTGCAGAGCGCTGGGTCATGGCGCAGCGTCTTTCCGGGATGACGACGAAGGAATCGGAGCTCGATCTTTTCGCAGCAGGAGGAGCGTAGCTGCGGATGCGACTTGCTCCCCTGCGACCCAACGATCGTGCGCGAGTTTCCGAGCTGCTTGTGGCGACGGCGGCATTCTCCTCCGATGAAGTCGCAGTTGCGCTCGAGCTCTTCGATGAGACGTTCGCTGAAGCGCATCGTCCTCAGCGTGACAGAGTGCCGGCAGTTCCCAACTACGAATTCGTCGGAGCCTTCGACGACGAGCAACGGCTGATTGGCTACGCGTGCTTCGGGCCCACGCCGGCGTCAGAAGGGACGTACGATCTGTATTGGCTCGCAGTTGATCCCGCTGTCCAGGGACGCGGCGCAGGCCGCGCGCTGATGCGGTGGGTCGAGCAGGAGCTCGAGCGACGTGGAGCGCGACTGCTCGTCGTCGAGACATCGTCGCGGGCCGACTACATGCATACACGAGAGTTTTACGCACGGGGCGGATACGCCGAAGCAGCCCGCGTGCGCGACTTTTACGCTCCGGCGGACGACCGGATCATCCTCACCACACGCCTCACCACACGAGAGGGCGGAGTAGCCACGCGATGAGTGACTGGCAGAAGACGTTGCGCGACGACAGCATCAGCACGCTCGAGCAGCTTCGGGCGTACGTCGCCGAACGGTTTGGAGAGGAGGCCGCGGAGCGAGAGATCGACGTCGAGGCGCTTCAGCCCGCGTTCGACAACTTTCAGATGCGCATCACGCGCGAATCGCTCGAGCAGATCAAGGAGGTCGGGGACGCGAACTGGCAACAGTTCATCCCCACCGTTCAGGAGCTCGAGATCGTCGACGGCGTGATCGACTCGCTGGATGAAGACGGCGATTCGCCGGTGCCGAACATCACGCACCGCTATCCCGATCGCGCGCTCTTCCTCGTCAGTCCGGTCTGCGCGAGCTACTGCCGCTTCTGCACTCGGCGACGGAAGGTCGGTGATCCAGAGAAGATCTCGCTCAAGGAGTACGAGTCGGCGTTCCAGTACCTCGCGAAGCACACGGAGATCCGCGACGTCATTCTCTCCGGCGGCGACCCGATGATGCTCTCCGACCAGCGGCTGGAGTACATCTTCCAGCGACTGCGCGCCATTCCACACATCGAGATCATCCGCCTCGGCAGCCGTATCACGTCGCATTTGCCGGAGCGGATCACTCCCGAGTTCTGCGAGATGGTGCAGAAGTACCATCCCATTTTCATGAACACGCATTTCAATCATCCGAGTGAGCTCACCCCAGCCGCTGTCGCGTCGCTCGACAGGCTGAGTCGGGCGGGCATCTCACTCGGCTGCCAGACCGTGCTGCTCAAGGGCGTCAACGACGATCCGCACGTGATGATGAAGCTGATGCACGAGCTGCTCAAGGCGCGTGTGCGGCCGTACTACATCTATATGGCCGATCAGGTCGCGGGCGGAGAGCACTTCCGCACTACGGTGCAGAAAGGGCTCGAGATCATTCAGGCACTCCGTGGGTGGACGTCGGGACTCGCCGTGCCGCAGTTCGTGATCGACGCGCCCGGAGGCGGAGGCAAGGTGCCGCTGCTGCCCGAGTACGTCGAGGAGATCACGGACGACGAGGTGATCTTCCGCAACTACGAAGGGAAGCGGTTCACCTACAAGCAGCCGCGAGTCGTCGTTCCGGCGAACGCGCCAGGCATTGCGGCCGAGCAGAAGGATGTCGTGCCGATCGAGGCTGGTAAGGCGGCGAAAAAGAAGCGCGTCGCGCGGAACAGGAAGTCGGCGAACGGCTAAGACATCGGCGCAGCGGAACTCAGGTTTCGGCGGTTGACGGTTGACGGTTGACGGTTGGCGCCACGATAGCTCATGCTCGGGCCGCCGGAATCCAGGCTTGGAGCTGTACGGTTTCGGGTTGGCGGTTTCGGGTTACCAACGTTTCTAGTCAACGTCAGTGACCCGGAACCGCCAACCCGAAACCGTGAACCCCAAACCTGGATTCCGGCAGCCACGTTTTCGAACTCTCCAAGTGAGCAACCGTAAACCGTAAACCGTCAAACCGTAGTCAGGGAGCCCGTTCGAACCGCAGGCTGACCTCTGCCAGCGCTTCGGCCGTGATCGGATACGTATGCTCCAGAGCCGGATACCGGCGCGCCCGCACGTCCGCCGACCATTCGCGCACCGCAGCAGTGAGAGAGTCGTGCGCCGACGCATACTGCTTGACGAAGCGCGCCATCCGGCCCTGCGTAAAGCCGAGCAGGTCATGATAGACCAGCACCTGCCCGCTTGTCTCGATGCCGGCGCCGATGCCGATCACCGGAATGCCCACTCGGCGCGTCATGATCTCAGTGACAGCCGCCGGTACCGCTTCGACGATCAGCGCGCGACAACCTGCCGCCGTGAGATCGTCTGCGTCGCGCAGGATCGCCAACGCCTGCTCGGGATCTCGGCCGCGCGCACGATAGCCTTCACGCGTGCGAACCGACTGCGGTAGCAGCCCAACATGTCCGTACACGGGAATCCCCGCCGCGATAATCGCTTTCACTCGCGGTAGCACCTCGCCCGCACCCTCGAGCTTCACAGCATCACACCCAGCTTCATCGACGAACCGCCTCGCCGACTGCACGGCAATTTCGTCGCTCCCTTCATAGCTGCCGAACGGCAGGTCGCCGATCACTGGGATATCCGTCACCGCGCGACGGACAGCACGCGTCAGCATCAAAAGCTCGTCCATCGAGATCTCCCGCGTCGACGAATATCCCAGCACAGTCATCGCCGCCGAGTCGCCGACGAGAATGACGTCGACACCGCCATCCACCGCAATCCTCGCCGACGGGTAGTCGTACGCCGTGAGCATCACGATCGGCTCTCCTCGCGCATGAAGATCGGTCACCTTCGCCAGCGCCGTTTCGCTCATGTTCCGCTCTCCGCGCCGACGATCACATTGTCGATCAACCGCACATTTCCGAAGCGCGCCGCGAGTGCCACGAGTGTTTCTCCGTCGATCTGCTGAACAGGAGTGAGTGTCTCCGCGGAGACGGCAGCGAAGTACTCGGGAACGATCCCCGCCTGAGCGAGCACAGCACGCCCAGCGTTCATCGCGGCGTCGGCATTCCTTTCACCGCGCACAACCGCATCGGCAACAGCGAACAACGCATGCGACAACACAGGCGCGCGACGACGAGCGTCGGGGTCCAGCAGCGTGTTGCGACTCGACATCGCGAGACCGTCAGGCTCGCGCACTGTTGGACACACATTGATTCGTACAGCAACATCCAGATCGCGCACGAGCCGGCGGATGATCAATGCCTGCTGCGCATCCTTCTGACCGAAGAATGCCTCGTCCGGCTGCGCCATGTTGAGAAGCTTCGTCACAACCGTTGCGACCCCGCGGAAATGCTGCGTTCCTCGCACAACGCCCTCGAGCGGCTCCGCCAGCGGAGCCACCTCCACGGTCGTCATGAAGCCCTTCGGATATACCTCGTCGACGGGTGGTGCGAACAACGCCTGCGCGCCCGCAGGTCCCGCGAGCGCCGCATCACCCATCTCGTCACGCGGATAGCGCGCGAGATCGCCCGCTTCGTTGAACTGCGCCGGATTCACGAACAGCGATACTATCACGAAACCGCAACTCTCGCGTGCGCGACGTATCAGCGACAGATGTCCCTCGTGAAACGCGCCCATCGTCGGCACGAGCCCGATGCGCTTTCCCTCACTTCGCGCCGCACGCACCACGTCACGCAGCTCACGAACCGTTCGAATGATGATCATCACGCAGTTGCACTCGACGACGTGGCGAGCACGCGCGTCTCTTCAGCGAGCGCATCCCACAGCGGCAGGAGATCCGGCGCAGCCATGGCGACAGCGGCACGCTGACGCGCAACGGTCGCCTCGTCACCGCGAGCGATCGGTCCAGTGAGCGCAGCCTTGGGACCGAGCGCCGCCCATTGCTCGAACGTCGCTCGCACGAGCGGCACCAGCGCCGCCCGATCCAACCCGACCTCATTCGCGAGCCGCTCCGCGACTGACTCGAGCGTGATCAGATAGTTCGACGCAATCGATGCCGCGGCGTGGTACAACCCGCGCTGCTCGGACGGCACGACGCACACGCGCATGCCAAGTCGCGTCGCGAGTGTTTGAGCGACACCGAGTGCGCGTGGTGAGCTGCCGTCAACCGCGCAGGTCGCGCCAGCGAAGCGCGCTCCGCCACCGACGACGCTGAGCAGCGGATGGAGCGCGAAGCGCTCGTGTGGAACGAGTTGCGTGAGCTCCGCCGATGCACTCACATGACCAACGAGCGGCCCCAGTGCGACCGCCGTTGCAGCCGCTGCGATCTCGCGATCGGGAACGCAGAGCAGCACAATGGCCGCGTCGGACGAATCAGCGTCGCGACCGAGCGGGCCGCGCACTGGAACACCCGCATTCTCGAGCGCAGACGAAAGCGCCTCGCCCATGCGGCCTCGACCAACGACGTCGCACCACCCATGCGGCAAGTCTTCAACCGGCACTGCCTCGACCTCGATCTTGTAGTTCACCGTACCGGGAAGTGCGTGTGAGGCCGCGATTGACGGAGCCGAGAATCGTCATGCAAGGGTCGAAAGCTAATCGACAGCGCGCTCGGCTATCGATCCGAGCGTGCAATGCGCTGTCCATTCCAGATACGCGAAGAGGCGCCATGTGAATTCATGGCGCCCCTTCGCCGAAATGCTGGAAAGGTCAGTGCGCGTTCTCCGCCTGCGACTTCGCTGCCTCGTCCACGACGCGCTGCGCTGCCTCACTCGGCATCTCTTCGTATCCGCGAAAGTGCCGACGGAAGCTCGCACGCCCGTGCGTCATACTCTGAAGCGCGCTGGCGTAAAGATGCAGCTCGGATTGCGGCACGACGGCGCGGACGCGCGTGCCGCTGGCGTCCTCCGGCGCTTCCGTTCCGAGTATGTGCCCACGACGCGACGACAGATCACCGAGGACGTCGCCGAGTGATTCTTCGGGGGTGACGATCTCGACTTCGTCGAGCGGCTCGAGCAGCACTGGCTTGCACTTGGGCGCAACCGTCTTGAACGCCTGAATGCCGGCCATCTTGAACGACATTTCGTTCGAGTCCACCGTGTGATACGAGCCGTCGTAGAGCTCCACCTGGAAATCCACGAGCGGGAATCCGGCGAGCACGCCGCGCTCGGCTGCTTCCTGAATTCCGCGCTCCACGGCTGGAATGAACTTGCTGGGTATCGAGCCGCCGACGATGCGGTCTTCGAACTTGATGCCGTCGCCGCGCGGTGTGGGCAGCATGCGCACCCAGCAATCACCGAACTGTCCGCGTCCGCCCGACTGCTTCTTGTGCTTGCCCTGCCCTTCGGCGCGCGAGCGGATCGTCTCGCGGTACGCGATGCGCGGCTTCGACAGTTCGGCCGCGACGCCGAACTTCCGCTTGAGCTTCGCGAGCGCGACCTCGAGGTGGCGCTCCCCCATGCCCGAGACGAGTGTCTCGTGCGTCTCCGGATTCCAGTGCGTCTCGAACGACGGATCTTCGTCGTGCAGCCGATGCAGTCCCTGTTGGAGCTTCTCTTCGTCGGCGCGGTTCGTCGGATGGATCGCGAGCTGGACGAGCGGCTCGGGGAAGGCGATCTGCGGCAAGCGTACCGGGTGTGCGCGCGTGGACAGCGTGTCGTTCGTGTGCGTGTTGCGCAGCTTGGCGACGCAGCCGATGTCGCCGGCGTGCAGCCGAGGGACTTCGATGCGATCCTTGCCCTGCATGAGCGCGAGATGATTGAGCTTTTCGGAGACGTCGCGTGTCGCGTTGAACAGTTCGTCGCCATTGCGCGCTGAGCCTGACAATACGCGGAAGATGCTGACGTCGCCGACGTGTGGCTCGCTCTGCGTCTTGAAGACGATGGCGGCGAAGGGCGCGTCGTCGTTCGCATGGATCTCGACCGTGTGGTCGCCCTCGGCGCCCTTGAATGCGTGGAGCTCTTCCATCTCGTACGCGTTCGGCATGAGCTCGATGATGGTCGAGAGCACGGCGCGCGTACCGTAATTCTGCGTGGAGGAAACGCAGAAGAGGGGAAACAGCTCCATGCGCTTCATGGCGTCCTTCATCGCGGCGATGGCTTCGTCTCGCGAGATCTCGTCGCCGTTGAGGTAGCGCTCGAGGAGCGTGTCGTCGGTGGCGGCGATCGTTTCGATCAACTCGTTGTAGTAGCGATCGAACTGCGGCTGCACTTCGGGTGGGACGTTGGTCTCCTCGTAGGCGCCGCTCTTGGCGCCGCGTGCGTAGACGTGGGCCTTCTTGTCGAAGAGGTTCACGATGCCGTGAAAGTCTGCGCCTTGTCCAACGGGTACTTCGATCGGGATGACTTTGTTGGTGAGGCGCGACTTGATCTGTTGGTAGATGGCGTCGAAGTCGGCGTGCTCCTTGTCCATCATCGTGACGACGAAGAGCACGGGATCGCGTCGGGCGACTGCTTCGCGGAACATGCGCTCCGTTCCGACTTCGACGCCCGATGTCGCGCCGACGACGCAGAGTGCTCCGTCCGCGGCGGCGAGTCCGGCGATGGCGTCGCCCTGGAAGTCGAGAAAGCCCGGTGTGTCGAGGAAGTTGATCTTGCTGTTCATCCACTCAGCGTGTGCACAGCCGAGGTTGATCGTGTACCCGCGTTCGATTTCTTCGGGGGCGGTGTCGGTGAGGGCGGAGCCTTCGGTGACGCTGCCGTGCCGTTTACTCGTGCCGGACACGAAGGCGAGGGCGTCGACCAGGCTGGTCTTGCCGCTGCCTCCGTGTCCGACCACCGCGATGTTGCGGATCTCTGATCCCTGGTACTCGCGCATTTGCGTACCTCGCAGCTAGGAGAGGATGCCGATACGGGGAGTCGCGTGGAGTCGTGGAGGGCGCTCGCCGGGCGAAACACGAGGGCGCCCCTGGTGTCGTCGCGCGATGGGTGCGCGGCGCACCAGAGGCGCCCCTGGTCGTCCGTTCTCGAGTCGAGCCTTTTGCATTGCGGCCCCGCTTCGTTCGTTCGCTGTAGGAATGTCGACGGGCTGTGGTGGTGTCAAGCGGGTTTGACCGGAGATGTAGCCGTCGCGCCAAGCGGACGGCGGACATGCGACATCAGCGGATGTCCGAGCTTGGCCGGTTCGGCATTGTTCCGAACCCTGCCGTCCGCTTCTGATTTCCCTTGGTGATTCTCG
>JBDUCR010000176.1:0-1582 GCA_040003345.1 bacterium | reverse complement strand
CGGCGGCGAGCAGTGGAATGTCCGCCTTGCGATCGCGCAGTGGTGGAAGCGTCAGGAGAAATACTGACAGTCGCGCGTAGAGGTCGGGGAGGAAGCGATCGTTCGCGACCTGAGTCTCGAGTGGCAGGTTGCTCGCGGCGATGATGCGGACGTCGACGTGCATGTCGCGATCGCTGCCGACGGGGCGAAACTCGCCGTACTCCACGGCGTGCAGCAATCGCTGTTGAACGGAGAGCGACGCCTTTCCGATTTCGTCGAGGAAAAGCGTGCCTCCGTTTGCCGACACGAAGTGTCCGGCGCGGGCGTGACGTGCGTCGGTGTAGGCGCCGCTCACGTGTCCGAATAACTCAGAGGCGGCGAGCGTGTCGTCGATTGTGGAGAGTACGACCGAGCGATATGGCTTGGCCGCGCGTGGCGAGATGGCGTGGAGGTAGCGGGCGAAGCGTGTCTTCCCCGTGCCGCTTTCCCCTTCTATGAGAAGCGTCGCTGTGCGGTCTCGGGCAAAGCGTCGTGCACGGGCGAGCACACGCTGGAAGCTTGCGCTTCGAAAGCGTGTGAGGTCGTGTGGAGACGAAGCGATGTCGGCCAGATTCACGAGATGATGAGCGGACGAGTGTACGCTCGAGCGCCGAGTCATCGGGGCCCGAAATATTTTGGCGCGCGCCAACAGCCTCCGGAACGCCGCGGTCGGTGCGACGTCGGCAGCGGTGTGGTGAAAGCTGAGAGTTTCGAATGTGTTCGCTATCGCGGAGCCAGGAGCACTATTATGCTGGCAGTACCATTCCGTTCTGGGCGCGTTCGGGCGCGCGGGGAGAGCGGAACGCTTTCTGGGGTGACGGCTCGCTTAAGATTTTCAAAGCGAGCGAGGGAGAGATCGAAGAAAGCATCGCGGCGTCGCGTGCACCTATCTGTCGCCTTGCGCTCGATCGCACAACCCGAAAGTTGAGACACAAAGGGTGGGTGATTGAGACACGTGATGGTGTCGCGTTTGTCTCGAACCATCTTGCGCCGTGTGTGCGCCTGCTGACACTGTAAGGTTGTTGAACGGTGAAGAAGAGAGAGCAACGAATGACGCATGCTGCGCGCGGGACGACCACACAGCTCCGACACATTCCTTTCATCGAGGAAGTCGCTGCATTGGGCGACGACGATCCGTCTGGCCTCGCGGCCCGCGCTGGCCTGCTCGTGTTGCGTCTTGTGGACGCGTGGATGGAGGACGGTGCGCTCGCTGGTGGTGTGGATGCGCGCGCCGCGATGTCGGCGCGAGCTGCTGTTGAGGCGATGCCTGCGGGGCAGCTTACGCGCGGCGTTCTAATGAACATCGTCGACGTCGTTCGCGACTCGCACGCGCGCGACGTTCAGGCGATAGGGCCGCGGTTAATGGCGTACGGACGCGGACTGGATCTCGATGCGCAGTGGCAGCTTGCCGTCGACGTCTATGACACGGTGATCGAGCATGTGCACGTGGACGAGGACAGGGAAAGCGCGATCAACGCACTGCTACGCAAAGGTTCATGCCTTCGAGACCTTGGCAGGCTTGCCGACGCGGATGGGTGTTATGATACCGCGATTCCGCTGGCGC
>JBDUCR010000198.1:0-17810 GCA_040003345.1 bacterium | reverse complement strand
CGCGGGACGGTAGATCCCGACACTCGCTCGCTGCGCTCGCTCCTGCGGGATGACAATCGATCTTACCTCGCGCCGAGGGCCCGTGATTGCGGGCCCTTTTTCGTATCGACGAATCGCGTGTCAGGGTAACGACCATGTCTCGTTTGTCTCCCCAGTATCACTGAACGCGCGCAGGTCGCGGCGGATGCTCGCCAGCGCTGCGTCGCCGTTGTTGTCCCGCCCCGGTTCGCCGCTACGAATCGACGTTCTGCCACAGCCGCCGTTTCCCCGTTGGTCCATTTTCGTTGGAGGGGCGAATGAGCATCATCTTGATGAGGCGCAGTCTTGCCGTACTCGCCGTCGTGGCGAGTGTGGTCACCACACCATGTAGTCTCCGCGCGCAGGTTGGAACGGGCACCGTGCGCGGAACGGTGATCCAATCTGGCGCGGGCCGGCCGGTGCCCGATGTGCAAGTGTACGTGGAAGGCACGGCACGCTACGCCATCACGAGCGCGAACGGCAGTTACATCCTGTCGAATGTGCCCGCCGGAAAACGCACGGTGCGCGCGAAGCTGATCGGGTTCGCGCCCTTCCGCCGCGATATCGACGTCGCCGCAGCGGCGACGACCACAGCAGACATTTCGCTCGCACCCACGGTGGTCACGCTCGATGAGCTTGTCGTCACCGGCGTGCCCGCCGCCACATCGAAGCGCACCGTCGGCAATGCGATCACCACGGTCAACGCCGCAGTAGAGTCGGAAAAGACTGCCACGAGTTCCGTCGCGGAGCTGCTGCAGGGCCGCGCGCCTGGCGTCACCGTGCTGCAGAGCAGCGGCACTGTTGGTACAAGCGGTACGATCCGCATTCGAGGCGTTGGCTCGCTCGCGAGCTCGTCGAACCCGGTGGTGTACGTCGACGGAGTGCGCATCGGATCGGGACCCGCGGCCAACTTCCGCAACTCGTACGAGTCACCGAGCTCGATGATCGGTGCGCGCGAAACTGGCGGAGGGCAAGATGCCAGCTTGCTCGGTCAGCTGAATCCCGAAGAGATCCAGTCCATCGAAATCATCAAGGGACCCGCGGCCTCGACGCTCTATGGAGCAGATGCTGCGAACGGCGTCATCCAGATCATCACCAAGCGCGGTCGCGCCGGCGAGCAGGCACCGCAATGGCGCGGACGGACGCAGCTTGGACAGACTGATTGGGCGCTCGACAAGCGCAGCAACATCACGACGTGCACCGCGGATCGCATCGCCGCGAAGCAGCCCACTGGCGGAGCCGCATGGCCAGGATGTCAGGGCATGACACCCGGCTCCACGCTCAGCCTCTCGAGCTTGTCCTCGCCGGGCGTACTGCGCTCCGGCAAGATCGGCGACGTCTCGCTGTCTCTCACCGGCGGCGGCCAGGGCTATTCGTACTTCAGCGCCGTAAACCACACCGGCGAAGATGGCGTGGTGAAGAACAGCGAGTACAGCCTCAACTCGGCGCGCACGAACTTCTCGTTCTATCCGAGCGACAAAGTGACGTACGCCGTCAGCCTCAGCTACGCACAGGGGAATACGCGTTTCCCCATGGGTGACAACGGCACCAACCTCCTCGAAGCCGCATGGACGTTCACGCCCGGCAAGGCACTCGATGCTGGCCAGACCGATGGCTTCCAGGGCGGATCTCCAATCGCATTCGACATCTACGACAACCGGCTGCGCTCCGATCGCGTCATCGCGGGCACCACGCTCAACGTGAATCCAACGACGTGGTTTCTGAACAGGCTCACGGTCGGCGCGGACATCAACAGCTCGCTCGCCAACCGCTACATCGCGCCGGGCTCGCTCTGGTCGCCGAATGAGGGCCAGATGACGCAGGGCGCTCCGCGCAACAACATCTACAACGTCGACTACGCCGGCACGATCACTACCGGCCTTCCGCTCAAGCGCGAGATGACGTCGGCGCTCTCGTTCGGTGCGCAGTACATCAACTCGCAGTACCGCAACACGATCTCGCAGGGAAACAACTTTGCGTCGGGCACGCTGAAGGACATCAACCTTGCCGCGGTGCACTCGGGCTGGAGCGAGTTCGTCGACATCAAGTCGCTCGGTGTGTTCGGTCAGGAACAGGTCGGATGGAAAGACAAGTTCTTCCTCACCGGAGCACTTCGCGTCGACAACAGCTCCGTGTTCGGCAACGACATCAAGCAGCTCTACTATCCCAAAGTGTCGGTGTCGTACGTCGCGTCCGAAGAGTCGTTCATTCAGAGTCTCGGATGGGTGAACAACCTCAAGCTGCGCGGCGCATGGGGACAGGCGGGTAACGCTCCCGATCCATTCGCCGCAGTGCAGAGCTTCACGACGGTGGTGAGCGTGGACGCCGCGGGCAATCGCGTGCCCGCTCTTGCCCCTGCCTCACTCGGCAATCCGAATGTGAAGCCGGAGCGCGGAAGCGAGATCGAAGTCGGCTTCGATGCTGCCTTCTGGAAAGAACGCGCCGGTGTGGAAGTCACGTTCTACGACAAGACCACGAAGGACGCGCTGATGAACGTGCCGAATCAGCCGTCATCCGGATTCCCTGGTGGGACGTTCCAGAACGTCGGCGAGATCAACAACCGCGGTGTCGAGCTCGGTCTTAACGCGACTCCCGTCTCGAACAGCACGTTGTCATGGGATACGCGACTCGGCTTCTCGCACAACGCGAACAAGCTCGTGAAGTTCGGATACGATCAGAAGAAAATCGTGTTCGGTCTTACGGCGCAAAACCAGCAACACGTCGAAGGATATCCGCTTGGCGGCTTCTGGGTGCATGATCCCGTCATCGATCCCACAACAGGCAACGTCGTCCCGTCGGAAGCGCGCTTCCTCGGCAGCGCCGATCCTACGAGAGAAGTGTCGTTCGGCAACACCTTCACGTTCCTGAAGAACTTCCGTCTGTACGGCTTGCTGGATTACAAAGGCGGATTCTTCGTGACCAATCAGACCGATTGGCGCCGCTGTTCGGCGGGCGTTTGCCCGCAGGTGAATGATCCCAGCGTCTCTGCGGCGGACAAGAAGCTGCTGCAGGCGGATCTACAGAGCAACGATGCGCTGTGGACACAACCCGGCGACTTCCTGAAGCTCCGCGACGTCTCGCTCAGCTACGACTTGCCGAGCTACCTGTTCATGCGCTCCGGTGCGGAGCGCGCGGCGTTGCAGATCGCGGTCCACAACGCCGGAATACTGTGGACCAAGGGATACACCGGACTCGATCCCGAAGTGAATTTCTCCGGCACGAATGGACCGACGGGCGCCTTTGGACTCTCGCGCGTGGACTACTGGACCATGCCCATGACGCGCCGCATCACGGTATCACTCGATGTCTCCTTCTAAGACCTTCCTTCCTGCATTCAGGAGCGCGCTCTCATGATCAGCAACTGCGCACCACCGAGACTTTGGAACATCCTGCCGGCGCTTGCGCTGACGGGAACTGTCCTCGTCGTCGGATGCACTGGTATTCTCGACGTTCAGCGCCCTACGCTCATCAGCGCTGAGCAGGTCGCGAGCGACACGGCACTGCTGCGCGCCACAGCGCAGGGCGCCATCGAGCCATTTCGCAATGAGTATGCGTGGGTCGCGCACGCTGGCGCCGGCCAGACCGACGAAGCGTTGCTCACGCACGGATGGTCGCCGTGGAACGAATACGACGACCGCAACGTGACGCCCGCAGGCGGCGCGTACGACGGCATCTCGTATCCCTTCCTGCAGCAGGCGCGGGAGAACACGGGCAAGACGGTCGAGCGCCTGCAGGCATTGTTAGGCGACAAGGCGACGTCCAACGCGTCGTATGCAACGGCGAACGCGTATGCCGGCTACAGCAACCTCCTGATCGCCGATCATCTCTGCAAGATTCCGATCAACAAGACGCTCAAGACGCCGGACGAAGTTCGCAACATCGCAATCGGATTCTTCGCCGAAGCGATCAAGGACGGCGCAGCGGCGAGCGCGGTGGACGCGGTCAGTCTGGCGACCGTCGGCACCGCGCGCGCCTATCTCGGTATGGGCAACTGGTCCAAGGCGATCGAGTTTGCGAACAAGGTACCGGCCGACTTCCGCGCCGACGTCGGCTACGTGTCCGATCCGGACTTCGGGCACTGGACGATCTACAATCTGTACAATCGCGTGGCCGGTCTTCGCAGTCCGTCAGAGTTCACACTCGGATACGCGAAGGAAGACTATGAGCACCTGAACGATCTCCGCGTCCCGATGGAGAGCGACAAGGTGCGCAAGATGTTCGACTCACGTCCCGCCGAACGGTATGCGATTCTTCCGTATCTGCCGTCGTCATTCTCGGGCTGGACGCCGGGCGGCAAGACCATGATGACAGAGAACGCGTCCATTCGCTTCTCATCCGGCCTCGAGGCACGCTACATCGTAGCCGAAGCAAGCCTCTCGGGCGGAGCGGGCGGAATCAGCAACGCGCAAGTCAGAGCGTTCATCGATGAACGCCGCGCGGTTGGCGGCAAGCCGGCATTCCCGGGTGTCGACACAGGTCTGCTCGACGAGCTGATCGAACAGCGGAAGATGGACTTCATGCTCGCCGGTTTCCGCATGCCGGACCTCATCAGATACAAGCGCTTCTACAGCAAGGATCTGTGGCCGAAGGGCAAGATGGAAGGATGGCTGAACGGCGACTATGCGCAGCAGTACGGCTCTACGGAATGCTGGCCGATTGGAGCGAGCGAGCGCTTGTAACGAGCGTATTCGAGCGCCAGTGAGAACATTCGGGGTGGCCCGCTGATTTCGGCGGGCCATTTCGCATTTACTCCCTTGTCATCAAAAAATGACGCTACGCGCGAGCGCAAGCCACACCTGAGCTCGTATCCTTGGCTCTCACGAGTCGTCCGACTCAGGACGGAGTGCCCGAGCCTTTTTTGTCAGCGCCAAAGGCAACCGTCAACTCACGGTGAAGCGCGACGGCGATTCACCACTTGATAGTGCGGGCGATGTAGCATCGCACGGGCCGACCCGCGGCAAGCGGGGCCGGAGGACCGCCTGACGGTGTGGCAAATGGCTGAAGTGGCAAGAGAGTTTGCGGAGCAAATCGAAGCCGCGCGACTGGCCGTGGAGCGGGGCGACCGCTCGGCGGCTGTCGTGGCATTGAACGCGGCAATCGACGCGACGCGCGGCGACCCCGGCCTATGTCGGGAGTATGCCGACGCGCTCATTCGGCTCGGCACACTCAGGCAGGAGCTCGGCGAGCCCGCCGAAGCGGAGCAGCTCTTCATCGAAGCGATCGGCATTGGCGAGCGACACCTCGGTACCGATCATCCGGTGCTGGTCGTCGCGCTCAACGAGTTGAGTCGCCTGTACATCCGTCAGTCGGCGCATGCGCGCGCCGAGCCGCTGCTCAAGCGACTGCTCGAGATCAAGCGCGCCAAGGGTGAAGATCATCCGGAGGTCGCCACCATACTGGCTGGTCTTGCCGTGGTTCGGCGCGGACTCGGCGACGATGCTGCCGCAGAGGAGTTGTATCGGAGTGCGCTCCGGATTCGCGAGAAGGTTCTTGCGCCGAATCACATGGGCATCGTGATCACGCTGGAGCATCTTTCGGAGACGTGTGCGGCGCGCGGAAAGTTCGCGGAGGCTCTCGCGCTTCTGCAGCGCGCGCTCCCGACTCGCGAGAGTGCGGTTGGCGCTGAGCATGCGACGGTGCGCGGGTTGCGCACACGCATCGCCGATCTTGAGTTCCAGGTGATGGAGGAAGCTGGCAAGGCGCCAATTGTGGCTGCTGCTCCTGCGCCTGTTCCGACGTCTGCACACGTTGAAGAAACCGCACGTGTTGCGACGGCTGCGCCGGCTCCAGTTCCAGCGCCTGTCGCCAAAGAGGCAGAAGTAGTTCCCGCACCTGTGGTTGCCGCGGTTCCGAAGCGACCGACACCACCACAGCCGCGTACTACCCAGCCCACTGCCGACGAGCCAGCGGGTCCGGGCCAATTGGTGTATCTGTATCAGCCCGATCCCCCGCCGCCGCGCCGGTCGCGGCCGCGCGACCGAGTCGCAACGCCACCATTCTCAATGGCGGTGGCCGCCGCGTCGTTGATCGCCGCTCCAACACAGACTGCTGCTCCGGCGCAGTTGGCTGCGCCCACGCAAATGGCCGCTCCGACGCTCGTGGCTGCTCATAGCCAGCTGGCCGCTCCTGCGCTGAGCGTCACTTCGATCGCGGACACCTTCGATGCGCCGGATGTGCAGTGGGCTGGCGGATCGAGCGTCGCGTCGGAAGAGCTCGTGCCCAGCCATCGGGCCGTGGCAATTGGCCGCGCACCTGCGCTCGGCAAATCGGTTCCGATGTTGCTGGAGAAGCGATCGTCTCGCTACCGCCCCGCCATGGCTGCTGCGGTGGCGTTTGCGGTCGCCGCGTTAGGCGTCGGGTCGTACGCCGCATACACGCACGCTCATGCTGCTGCACAGACCAGCGTCGACGCGAGCCCTATCGCGGTCGCGCAAGCACAGCCTGCGAAAGCCACAGCGACTATCGGAGCGTCAGCGATTGCTGCTGTGACGCGTCATGATTCGTCGCGAGCCACGAGCGCCGCTCCGGCGCTCATCGCGCCGACGACCAAGGCTCCGCGCTCCGCGGTGCAAGAAAATATTCCTTCGCTGCCAGGCGTGCCGATCGCGCTGCCGACGGTTGCAGGTGTGAGCATGCCGAACATCGTCACGCCGAATGTCGATTCCGTGATGCGCGCCTCGACCAAGGCGGAGCGCGACTCGTACGCCGATCAGATCACACCGGCTGGAAGGCTTCGATCGACGGGGTATGCCGACGATCGCAGCTCGACGCTTCCAGTGCTCATCGGCGCTGCACCGCAACCTCGCTTTCCTGAAGCGCTGCGCAATCAACCGATCGACGGTCAAGTTGTCGTGCAGTTCCTCGTCGACGAGAATGGGCGCGTCGAACCGTCGACCATGAAGGTTGTGCGATCGCCGCATGAGCTGTTCACCACTGCCGTGCGAAACATTCTTCCCAAATTCCGTTTTGAGCCAGGGCGCACGGCAGCGCCCGAGTCGAAGCCACGCGCCGAGTGGGTACAGTACAGCATCCAGTTTGGCGCTGTGAAGTAGCGGCTACTGACCTGAGAGTTCTCTAAGGAACGGTTTGCGCGTCCCGTCTTGGAGAACAAAGTTGTGCGCCCGCCGTCCCGCGCCGATGCACGCCCAGCGTCGCACATCGCACTCAGTCAACGCATGCCAGCCAAGAAGAATGTCAAGGGAATGACCCTCAAGGCATATCGCGGCGACGCGAAGACCTTGCTCGCCTTCAATCTTCCCGACAAGAAGAGCGCAAAGAACCTCGCCGGCTTCACGGTGAGTTGCAAACCGAGTGGGATGGAGGCCTTCTACCTACAGAACTCTTTGCAGTTCGAAAGGCCGGGCGATCATGCACAAGACCCGAAGGAGCCATCGAATTCGAGCATCAACGCGCCCTTTCACAAGTTCCGCTGGCTGCACGTACCCGGCACGGTTCATCAGGATACGACACCGTTCTTCGGGATGTATTCGTACACGGTGACGCCGCGATACTTCGATGAACACGAGTCACTGCAACCGCTTGATCCGGCAATGAGTGCCACGATCGACGTGCGAGTCGAACCGTTTCGAAAGAACAACCTTGAACTGGGTTTCACACGCGGGTTCACTCAGTCGCAAGCGTTCACCCATCATTTCGGGCTGAAGGCGAAGATACGTCCCGCCGGCAACGATCTCATCTTCGACACGCAGCAACAAGCGGGTACCAACGCGGAAGGAAGGGCGTTCTCGTTCGAGGATGAATATCGGTGGTCGGGCTTCACGGCGCGCGAGAAGATATTTGCCGTCCTGCAGGAAGTGCTCGACGACAAGAGCCTCTCGCTCGACGTATTCGCCTATGATCTGGGAGAGCCGGGCATGATCGCGCGCCTCCTCACGCTCGCGAAGCAAGGGCGAGTGAGGGTCATTCTGGACAATGCCGCCCTGCACCACGACAAGACGGGCTCGAAGCCCGAAGACCAATTCGAGGCGGCGTTTCTAAAGGCAAAGAAGGGCGACGCCGCGATCATCCGCGGGCATTTCAAGCGCTATTCACACGACAAGGTCTTGATCGTCCGGCGAAAGACGAAGGCACTCAAGGTGCTGACGGGCTCGACGAACTTTTCCGTAACGGGCTTGTACGTCAATTCGAACCACGTGCTCGTCTTCGCGGACGCTGAGGTTGCCGGGAAGTATCTCGAGGTGTTCGAGCAAGCGTGGGTGGGCGAGGTCAAAGCGAAGGCCTTTCTGGAATCCGCGCTGTCGACCGACACGTTCGAATCGACATCTAAAAACGTTCCGCGCACTTCCATTACCTTCGCTCCGCACTCTGACGACACGGCGGCTGAAATCCTCGATGCGATGACTGCGCGTATCTCGAAGGAGAGCAAGAAGGGAAAGCGTGTCGGAAGCGTATTGTTTGCCGTGATGAATCTCGATACCGGCAGCAGTCCCGTGTACACCAAGCTCAACGCCATTCACGCTGATGAGTCGATCTTCAGCTACGGAATCTCGGACAGCAAGTCTGGCATCGTTCTGTTCAAGCCTGGCCGCAAGAGCGGAGTCCTCGTCACCGGACGGCCAGTGCGCACGCAGCTGCCGGCGCCCTTTGATCAAGTCCGAAACATTGCAGGCGAGAAGCACCAGGTGCACCACAAGTTCGTTGTCTGCGGTTTCAACGGCGACGATCCGGTGGTGTACTGCGGCTCCTCGAACCTGGCCACCGGAGGCGAAACGAGCAACGGCGACAACCTGCTCGCCATTCGTGACGTTGACGTTGCGACAGCATTTGCGATCGAGGCGCTGGTGCTTGTCGATCACTTCCACTTTCTGAACAAGACGCAGTCGCCCGCCGAAGCAACGCCTAAAGCCTCCAAGAAGCAGGCTGCGCTCGATGCACACTTTTTTCTTGGTACGGATGGCAAGTGGGTAGATCCGTACTTCGACAGCGGAGATCTTCACTTCGTCGACCGAATGCTCTTCGGTAGCTGAATCGACGGCTGCGGTGCCCGAGACGTCGTGATCGAGCAGGTTGCCTTTATCCGATGCGGCTTGCCGAGGTCGACGTCATCAGTAAAGGTGGTGCTATCAACGCGCCCATGTTGACCAGATGCAGAAGTGCCGACCGTCGTACTTCGTCCGCACTCTGCCTGCCAAGCACTTCGTCCTCGAGATCGCGCGCTCCAGTCGCATCGGGGTCTACTTCGACTTCGAAGCCGCGAACCAGCGCCTCACGCGTAGACGTCGACACGCACATGTGCGCGTAGAAGCCGACGATCATCACCTTCGTCACGCCCAGTGTGCGCAGCCATTCCTCGAGGCCGGTCCCCGTGAAGGCGCCAAAGACATCCTTCTCGAAGAGCTTCTCGTCTTCGCATCCCGTTTGCGGACCGAGACCGGGAGAGAGCTGCGCTCCCCACGAGCCAGGCACGAACGCCCGCGACTCCGACGGCCGGTTGTGGTGTTGAATCCAGCCGATGGGTCGTCGCTCGCTGCGCGCCACCTCGACGTGACGTCGTATGCGCTCGAGCGCGGCATCGTGGTTGGGGACAGGGCGTAGACCGTTCGCCGAGAATTCATTCTGTGCGTCGACTACCAGTAGTGCGTCCATTGCGACCTTATGAGAAAGAGACACACATAAGGTGAACGCCGAGCGCCGCGCACTCAAATCACGATGCGGGCAATCGGTCTGGCCGATTGCCCGCTCGCTCATCGCCTACTCGGACGCCGGCGGAATGTTCTGATTGAGATGGAACAGATTCTCCGGATCATACGTCGCCTTGATTCGTGTGAGGCGATCCCACGTCGCGCCCGGATACGCAGCGCGAATACGTGCCTCGCCCTCGTTGCCGAGAAAGTTCACGTAGCAACTCGCGTCATTGGGTTGGAGCGCTTCGGCAAATTGCGTCACCCACGCCTCACGCTTCACACGAGTCTCCGGACTATCGTAGAACGACGCGAGGTTGACGATCATCGCCCTGTCGCGAAAAGCAAACGCCGTCGCATCGGACGGCACGCGCGTCACGGCGCCACCGAGCACGCGCAGCTGCGTGGCGCGCATCGGTGCATCGGACCTCGACAGGAAATCGACGATCGTCTCCGCAGTCGCGCGATCGAACGCGTCGAGGAACATCGTGCGAGCCACAGCGCTCGGGTGCATGTTGGGATCCTCCGGCGGATACATCCCGACATACGGCATCGGCTTGACCATGTCCGCGAGCGGCGACGCGAGCGCGCGGAACGGAGCGATTGCGCGCTGTGCGGCCGCATCGTCTCCCACGTACGCCATCAGTGCCATGATCACGAGCGTGCCGTGCACCTCTTTCGGAATGAACGGCATGGGCGGCGCGGGCATCACGTTGGCGATCGACGACAACTCTTCCGGCGCGGCCAACGACGCGGCGACGAACCCCGCAATCGTATCGGCGGTCGCAGGCAACAGGAGCATGCCGCCGGTGAACGGTTGAATGTCGTGCAAGCGAAACTGCAGACGCGTCACGACACCGAAGTTGCCTCCGCCACCCCGAATGGCCCAGAACAGATCGGGATGCTCGTCCGCGCTTGCGCGCACCAGTTGTCCATCCGCCGTCACGACGTCGGCGGCAAGCAGTGAGTCGATGGTCAGTCCATACTTGCGCACCAGAAAGCCGACGCCGCCGCCAAGGGTGATGCCTCCCACGCCGACGGAACCGGAATCGCCGAAGCCGACCACGAGTCCCTGCTTCTGCACCGCCTCGGTGAATGCGAGTGCCGTCGAGCCCGCACCGACCCATGCGGTGCGCTGCTTCAGGTCGATATCGATTTCCGACAGATCCCGCAGATCGAGCACGATGCCGCCATCGGTGGAGCTGTGCCCCGCGGGACTATGACCACCACTGCGTACAGCGAGCTGGTGTCCACCGTCACGCGCTGAGTTGACCACGTGTTGCACGTCCGCGGCGTCGGCAGCGCGGATGATCATTGCCGGATGTTTGTCGACGCTGCCGTAGAACACGCGTCGCGCATCGTCGTATCTCGGATCACTCGGCGTGACGATCGCGCCCCTGATCTTCGTCACGTCAACAATCGATCGTCGCGCCGTCTTGATTGATGAATGCATTGGAAGCCTGAAGTCGTCTTTCGGATGAGTTCGTGCTGTTTGTGCGCGAGCAGCAAGACTCCGCACGCGAGCGCGCTGCCGGTTGCAAAAAACCCACCAGCATCTACATGCCGTACTGATGCTTCAGTGTTGCGAGAAGTACCTCGGCATGGCGAACGCCAGGCTCGCGCTCGAGCAGATACACGTCGTCTTCCGGGTAGTAGCGCGCAACATTGATGTCCTCGCCGGCGAACGCACGAATCGCCTCTTCCGATTCCCACAGCGTCGTGAGAAGAAAGTGCGCGACGTCTCCCTCGATCCATCGCTGCACGAGTACGCCGACGCATCCTGAAGTGGCCTGGTAGTCGGCCAATCCGGTGCGCTGCAGATACTCGTGGTAGATATCCGCGTTGTGCGCCTGCACTCGTCCATGCCAGGAGCGTGCGATCATGTCGCTGAACCTCGTGAGGCCACTGCGCGTGCGAGAAACTCGACGAGGAGTTGGCCGCATGTCTCGTTCGCGTCGTCCAGAGTTGGATCGTAGATGGTGAGCTGCATGCCGAGCGCACGCGGATGATTGACGAGCGGAATCACGAGTTCCAACAGCTCGTCGAGCCGAGGTCCATCCGGCGTCGGCGAGTCAACAGCCTGCATTACCGACGCATCAAAGACATCTGCGTCGACATGAACCCAGAACCCGTCCAGGTGCGGCTGCTCGAGTACTCTCGTAGCCGACGCAAGCACAGACGTCACGCCGCGAGCTCGAATGTCGGCGTACGGAACGTCATGCACGTGAAGGGCGCGCAATCCTTCGTGACCGTACGGCTCTCGCGCATCGCGACGCCCGAGCAACACCACGTCACTCGGCAGCGCGAGAGGCGCGTCCCCCAGTATGCGCGCGAGCGGTGTATCGCCTCGTCCTACTACCATGGACAGACACATACTCGCCGCCGAGCCAGTCGCTGATTCCTGCGGCGTCGCGAAATCGGCATGCGCGTCGACGTACGCAAGCCCCACCGGCTTCCCGGTCATGCGTCGCGCGCCGAGCATTGATCCGACCACGATGCTGCAGTCGCCACCGACGACCACGATGAACTGACCATCACGTCCCGCGTCAGCCACTCGGTGCGCGAGCACATCGGTGTACATCATCAGCGCTGATTCGTTGCGCACTCCGTGTGGCGGGCGGACGTAGTCCACATACGGCGGCGGCACGACGTCACCAAGGTCCTGCGCATGTAGCCGCTCCACGAGTCCGCGCGATCGCAGTACAGAGGGGGCACGGTCCAGTCCTCGCAGCGTGCCGTCGTCATACGGCCTGATGCCGATGTTGGATGGGGCGCCGAGCATGGACACCACGGGTGACGTCGTCATGAGGTGACCTCGATAGCGCGACGAACCGGTCAGCTCTTCAACGATTCACGATGCCGACCTGATACGTCGCAAGTACTGCTTCCAGAAGTTGGCGCGTGGCCGGATGCTGCGCGCGCGTTTTCGACATCAGCGCCTCGAGACGCATATGAGGTGGGCGGGGATGCACCGAAAGAGAAACAAGTGTGCCGTCGCTGAGCTCATCCGCCAAGGCGTATGCAGGCAACATGCCGAGTGCACGCGGGTCGCCGAGCACACCGCGCTTGACGCCCTCGATGCTGCCGGTCGTCTGCAGACGCGGAGCTGGCAGGCCATCGTGTTCCAGAAATCGTCGCACGAGTGTGTGAAAGTCGCCTGCCGAGTCGCTGAGATAGAGTGGATACGCCGCAAGCGCATCGCGGCGCACGTGGCCCCCTTTGCCACTCTTCGCGAGCACATGCGTGGGCTGTGCAAAGATGACGAGGGGAACGTCCTCGCATACAACCGTTCGGTCGACAGGTGTGGAGGCCGGATTGTCTTCCGACGGGTGAAGCAGCAGACCAAGGTCATATTCGCCTGCATGCACACCGCTGAGTACACCAGTGCACATCATGATCGTCACTTCGAACGTCGTGTTCGGCCAAGTGCGTCGCAGCGCGTCGAGGGGTGACGCGAGCACATATGTACTCAGCGACTCATTCGTGGCGATCGCAACGCGCGCGCGTGCCGCAGTTGTCGCGCCGGCAACTGCTACGTGCGCTGCGTCGATCATCGCGAGCACCGAGCGGGCGTGCGGAAGCAAGACCTGGCCGGCGTCGGTGAGAACGAGATCGTGCGAGCCGCGCCGCCGGAGAAACACGGCGGCACCCACGCTACGCTCGAGTGATGAGAGCGTCTCCGACACGGTAGACTGCGCAAGTCCGAGTGTTTGCGCGGCGGCAGTGACACCGCCCTGCTCCACGAGCGCGACGAATGCCCTGAGCTGACGGATCTCGAGTGACGACTCCATGCGCTGAACGCTAGATGACGCCGCAGGCGCTGTCCACACGATGCGATTGACCACGGCGCTACTTGCTCATCCAATACGACAACTTCACGGCGATCGTATTCTGCGGTCGCAGCGCGAACAGATCACGGAAGTCACGCGCGGGCCAGAGCGCGAGGATCGCTGGCGTATTGCCATCGACGTCGCGGCTCTGAGACCACACGACGAATAGTGCCGAGCCCGGCCGATACTCCCATCGGAGCACGGTGTTGGAGCGCAGCTGCTTGAAGTCGATGCCGCCAGGTCGCGCACGAACGGAGGCGTCGCCATAGGGGCGAAAGCGCGTGCTCCAGTCTGCCGAGCGCGCATCCGCGATTTCGCGCACGTCGGCGTACTCGCCGCGCGAAATGAACGCCTGCCCGTACCACTGCACCGTGAGCGCCGTGCTCAGCGTGTAGTTGACGCGCGATGTAAGTGATCGCGTCGGCGCGTCGAGACGTGCAACGGTATAGTGCGCCGTGTCGCTGAGTGCGTCGCCGAAACGGCCATAATAGAACCACGCGTAGTGCGTATCGAACGCGTACGCGGCGAGATAGACATCGAAGTTGCTGCGCACGCGCCACGTGCCATCGATCTGCGCGCCATAGCCGTGCGAGCGACCCTGGTCGTCGCGATCGTACTCGGCATTCGTGTGCAGCACGAGCGCTCGGCGCGCATCACTGGTATAGTCAACGACAGCCGTTGTGCGAGGCGGATCGACGAGCGCTGGTCCGCCACGCGTGCAGCTCACCGCGCATAACGCGCCGGGCAGTTGTTGGGTGAGCGTGACCTGCAGCTGCGAGAGATCGGCGAGCTGAAAGCCGCCCTCAAGCGTGATACCTCGCGAATAGGGCAAGCCCGTCGTCGACCAATCGCCACCGTATCCGAGTGTCAGGTTGGCGCGACGATACGGAATACGAGCGACGCTGCCTGGCCGTGTTTGATCGAGGCCAACCGTGGACGACCAGCTCTGCAACGCCGACTTCGTGAGAAATCCGAGGTCGTTGACGTCGAAACCTGCATCGACGCGTCGGTACGACGTCGAGAAGCGAGTGATGCCACCGGCGACCTTGCCGAGTGAGACGAACGCTGCCGAACCGCGAAGGTTGTTACGTGTGGAGTCGAAATCGATACCATCGTCGGGACGCTGGTACGCGTGCACCGACGAGAGCTGAAGGCGCGCAATCGCCGCCGGCGTTCCGGTGACGTTGCTCGTCGCGGCCCAGGCACTCGCCTGATATGCGCCGTCGTCGCTCTGGTGCTGCGTGGTGACGGCGATGGTCTGCGCCGACGCCGGCAGCATGGCCGCGCTCGTCGAGTCCGCGGCGTCTCGGCTGACGCGTGTCATCATCACGCCGATTCCGCTTCGACCACCGCGAAAGTCCTGCTGTGCGCGCGCAACGAGATCGCGTGCCGCCGGCTCGACGGTATATCGCCCGAGTCCATCGATTCGTTCTCGACCTTCCGCACGCCCAGTCACAGCGGAGAGCGCAGCGATCGACGTCGACGACGTGAGTCGCGCCGTCACCTTCGCTGCGCCGAGGATGGTCGTCTCGGTGGGAGTGTCCTCGGCGCCGAACGAATCGAAGAGCGCAGGGCGACGTCCAATGCGGCGCGAATAGAAGAGCTGCGACGATCCGTCGGCGGAGAGCGGCAGTGCGAGCAGACTCGCGCCTTCGAGAAAGAAGGGACGCCGTTCAGACTGGAAGACTTCCACGCCAGTCAGGTTCAGCACAGCGGGATCCGCTTCCACCTGACCGAAGTCCGGATTGATCGTCGCGTCGACACTCACATTTGGTCGCGGAAGCCATTTGATGTCGGCGCCGAGCGCAGGGCGGGTCTCGAGTGAGGAGGTGCGGGCGTTGTCGGTGAGGATGTTTCGCGTGCGTGCGAGCGTGTACGGCGTCGCCTCGAGTGCGCCTGTCGACACGAGATCGTGAAGTCCTTCGAGCGTTCCCATTTGCGAGACGAGTCCGGCCTTCGCGCGGCTGTATTGCGGTACGCTCATGCGCTCGCCGCTGCGACCCACCCATCTGCCGATGAAGATGCCGAAGACGGGCGACTGATGCTCGGCGAATCGCAGCTGCCGAAATGGGATTGCGAATTCGGCGACCCATCCGAGTGAGTCGATGCGTGTGGCGACGTCCCAGACGCCGTCCCACGAGTAATCCTCATCACCATCGTTGAGGAGTGCGGCGTCGACTTTCACACCTGCGGCGGTGACGTCGAGCTCGACTCCCGTGCGACCGTCGTGGAAGGGATCGAGAAAGATGAGCACCTGATCGGCGGTCGCGTCGAATGTGTCGCGGCGCGCGAGTCGACGCACGATGCTGTCCGGATGCGGGTCGAATGCGCGCACGAGAATGTAGAGTGCGCGATCGTCATAGCGAACGCGCGCTTCAGTACGCAGTGTGGCCTCGGCGCCTTCGCGTGGCGCAAAGACGCGGAAGTCGGTAGCGACTGGACCGGTTGCCCACGCCGCATCGCCGGTGCGGCCGTCGATGCTAGGTGCAACCGTAATGCGCGACGCCATGACTGTGCGACGATCGCTGGAGGCTGGACTGCTCTGAGCATGAGCCGAGAATGCGATGCAAATCAGGCTCGCGACTGCGGCGGCATGCGGCAGTCGAAGTAATGTTCGATGAAAGTTGCGCACTGGAATACTCCGTTCGGATGGGACGACGGCGTAGTTTGGGGCGCGCCGTGAACGAGCCGCTATCCGAATCAGGATCGCATCCAGCGATCGACCTCCAAAGAAACGAATGGACCTATCGGTGAAACCGATGGAGGTGCGAGGCTGGAGCTAACGCGATACTTCGTCCGCGCGCAACACAGCGTCGGCGAAGCTTCGAGGGGCATCGAGTGAAAGAAAGTGCCCGGCACGGGGAAGGACGGTGAACGAGCTTCCGCGAATCAGCAAACGCTCCGCTTCACGTTCATCCGGACGTGACCAATCCTGGTCGCCATACAGGAGAACGACCGGACAGCTGATATTCGCGTACTCCTCTCGCGCGCGTTCCCACGCGGGCAAGTGGTGCACCAGCGACATGAGTGCCTCGTAGTGGCCGCGTCGATTGCCAACTTCGTACATCTCGGTCTCGAGCCACGCTGGCAATGAATCACGTTCGACGACGCCGCCCTGAAGGATTCGTCGCACGATGGCATGCTGTCGCAACCGCGTGACGGTTGCGCCAAGCACCGGGATGTCGTTCGCGCCGAAGATGACATTGGCGAGTGCTGAGCTCCGCCGGATACCGCGGCCGGCGTCGTAGTCGTACGGATTTACGGCGACGACAGCGCGAATCCGCGGGTTGTGTCGCGCTGCCTGCACGAGCGCGATCGTTCCGCCGATTGACTCGCCGGCCAGAATGGCGTCCTTGATGTCCAGCGTGTCGAGAAACGCACTGACGAAATGAATGAAGAGGTCCGGGGTATACTCCGCGCCGGGAATGTCGGAGAATCCGTGTCCGGGAAGATCGAGCGCGTACACACGAAACTTCCCCGCCAATTCCGGCACGACGCGATGAAACATGTCGAGCTGCGTTCGCAGGGAATGCAGCAGCACGACAGGCGGCCCGCCACCGGTCACGACATATCGAAGGCGAGAGCCGTCGATCTCGACGTACCGAACGTGGATGTCCGGTGCCCACGTCAACGTCGCGGGCACATCGGGAGGCCGGCGTAGACTCTCGATCACGTGCGACGCTCCGACCAGAACGACGCCGGCTGCGACGCTGATGAGTATCCAGTTCAGGGGTCCCCTTGGCTCGTGATACCGACATGACGCCAACGCTTCGATAGCTAGGAGAACAGCTCGCGGCGACCAATATCCAAGTGGTGCATTGCACGTGAAACCGTTGCTTCACGCGAGCGCCGTTTGGCGAGCTCGTTCATACCGGTGTCCGGTTTGATCGACGCTTTACGCGCCTATATGTGAAGGACGATCCCCCCAGCACGATTCAGTCGGCACCCACTAGGGAACTCGAAGGAAGAACAATGGCCAACAACATTGCGTTCAACCCACAGGATCGGTTTGTCGTAGCCGTTGGAAACACACTTGTCGTCACCACTCAAAGCGGCGACACATTCGGTCACGATATAACCGGCCACACAGCCGATCGCGCTTTCCAATTCACCGGAGCGAAGGCAGCCTTCAATACAGTGGACCGCTTCGTGGTGACGATGGGCAACACTCTGATTGTCCTCACGCAGAGCGGCGCGGTGTTCGGACACGACATCGTGGGCCGCGACATCCGTCCTGCGTTTCAGTTCACCGGAGCCAAGGCGGCGTTCAACGCGGTCGATCGCTTCGTCACGACGATCGGGAATACGCTCATCGTGTGCA
>JBDUCR010000112.1:0-17812 GCA_040003345.1 bacterium | reverse complement strand
CATGGTGTCGGTCTTTCGAACGACGATGTAGCGCGCGTCATCGCTGTCGGGGCGACGGTCGTGTGGTGCCCGGGCAGCAATCTCGCCATGCTTGGTCGCACGCTCGATCCGCGTCGGCTGTTCGACGCTGGTCTGCTGGCGCTGGGCACTGACTCGCGACTCACCGGGTCGCGCGATCTGCTCGACGAGCTTCGCGTTGCGGCGGCGCTGAGCGATCTGACGTCGAGTGAGTTGTTGCGTCTCGTCACGGCTGACGGCGCGCGCGCATTCCGCATGTCGCAGGCGCGCGACGTCCGTGAGCTCAGCAACGCCGATTGCTTCGTCATTCATCGCGACGGCGACCCGTATGAAAGTCTGCTTCGGACCGCGCGAGGTGATATTCGAGCCGTTATTCGCGATGGCGTGCCAGTGATCGCGGACCCTGACTTCGCCGACTGGTTTGCGCACTGCGACGTTGAAACAGTCGAGATCAGCGTCGACGGCCGGCCAAAGCTCGCAGCGAAAGGGATCGTACGGCCGGAAGCAGTGACTCTGGAACCGGGGCTCGAGTTTCTATGACCGCCCCGCTGACGGAACTGCGGCACGAGCCACGACGCCAGCCATCGCGCGCCACACACGCGGCGCGAGCGGATCGTCACGTATGGCACCTGCGATCGAACGCATTGCCGCGACGAACTCACCTTCGCGAGACAACACCCGCGCCATTGCGATGCGCTCGGTGGCACATTGCTGCGTGCACAACGCTCGAACGCTTCTGTTCGCTGCCGAGGCGAACGTCTTCCGATATGCCAGCTCGTTGTAGCGATGCAGCTCGGCGACGCGTTGCGCACTTGTCCAACGATTGGCGTGATGCCTCACCAGCGTCAGTGGTTCGGCAAGCGCGCAGAGTTCGCTCGCTGCTGCGAGACGCAGTGAGAGGTCACGATCCTCACGGTGCAGGAACGTCTCGTCGAAACCACCAACCTGATGGAAGAGCGATCGTAGAACCATCAATGTCGGAGTCGTCGTGGTAGCCTCGAGCGTGATGAGCGCCTCGAGAATCCATCCCGAGCGCGGGCGATACGGCGGCCCGGCGGGCTGGATGATTGTCGCGCCGCCCTGGTCGACGAACTGTATGCCCGTGCAGCTCCAGCCACATGTGGACGCCGCCGCAAGTCGTGCAAGCTGGACTTCCAGCTTCGCTGGAAGCCACGCGTCATCGGAGTCGAGGAAAGCAAGCCACCTTCCGCATGCCGCTGCGATCGCGGCGTTGCGGACGCGTGCGGGATTACCGCTGTGCTCGAGCTCCACCACTCGGACGCGCGGCTCACGCAGCTCCGAGAGATATGCTCGTGTGCCGTCGGTGGAACCGTCGTCTGCGACAATCAACTCCCAGTCGTCGAACGTCTGCGCGACCACCGACGCGACAGCTTCTCGAAGAAATGCGAGGCGATTGTACGTCGGTATGATGACTGAAACGGTCGTCATGAACGCATATAGTGGTGGCTCATCATGAGGATCGCCATCCTGCTTCATGGTGGAGTCGATCGCAGTGGTGAGCGTCACGTCATTCACGGCTTTCTCTGGCTCATCGAGCGTCTTGCCGGCCGGCACGAGGTGCACGTTTTCTCGCGCGACCAGGAGCCCGATCCGGACGACTGGACGTTGCTTGGAGCAGACGTTCATAACACCGGCACGAAACGGGGCTGGCGCACCCGCCTCTTCTCGACGTTCGCGAACGAGCACAAGGTGGCGCCCTTTCACGTCATTCACGGAATTTTCCCGTGGGGCGGCACGTACGGCGCGCTCCTTGGCGCGCGCTATCATCTGCCCGTGCTCTTTCACGCCGCCGGTGGCGAGTTCGTGGATCTGCCGGACATCGCGTACGGAACTGGAACGACCTCGCGCGGCCGCGCTGCGCTGCGAATCGCGCTGTTGGGCGCACGACGCGTCACCGTTGCGAGCGCACCGATGCAGCGACTCGCTGCAGCGCATGGCGTCGACGCCGAGGTGGTGCCGATCGGCGTTGCGCTCGATCGGTGGCCGCCGATGGCGCCGCGCCATCGCGACCCTCGGCGTCCCGCGCGGCTCCTTCACGTCGGCGACCTGCGTCCGGTGAAGGACCAACCGACGCTGCTCGCGGCAATGAATCTTCTTCGCGAGCATGACGCCAAGTTTCAGCTCGATATGGTTGGCGTGGATACCATGAATGGCACATTGCAGCGCGGTGACGTCGCCCGCACGCTCGGCAACAACATTCGCTGGCACGGCCACCTCTGCCACGAGGCACTGCGCCGACTGATGTCAGACGCCGATGTGTTGCTCGTGACGTCGCGCCACGAAGCGGGGCCGATCGTCGCGCTCGAAGCGGCAGTGCTCGGCGTTCCGACTGTTGGGACAGCAGTTGGCCACGTCTCTGAATGGGCACCGCGCGCCGCGATTGCAGTTCCCGTCGGCGATGCGGAGGGTCTGGCTCGCGAGACAATCGCGCTCCTCGACGACGAAGAGCGTCGGCTGGATATCGCGAACGAAGCACAACGGCGAGCCGTGTCCATCGACGCCGACTACACGGCGACCGCCTTCGAGCGAATCTACGACGAGCTGCAGGATCGATGATGCGACACGATCCGCTGCTCCGCGCTACGACGCTCGAGTATGAGACGACACTTCCCGTACTCGGCATCGAGACACGATTCGAGACGAACAGTGCGGCGGTTATGGACGTCGTCGACGAATCATTCGGGCGCTGGCGGCAGGTGCACGATGCAACGCATTGCGGCACGCAGTCGGTGCGCGTGCGGGTCGTCGTTAGCGACGGACGGGAAGAGAGCACCAGCCGCTCACCGATCACACACGTCAGCGGCCCGGGCAAGCGTCTCGTTCTTCAATCACACGGGAGTATCGGAGTCGTCGATCCGCTGCGTCGGGAGAGCATTGCCTTCGTCACGTCAGAGCTCGTGGACGATCGCGCCAACTTTCGCGTCGCCATGCTCGAGGCGATCACGCTCGCGCTGCTCGCGTGCTTCGATCGTCATCCCGTGCACGCTGCCGCAATCACACGCGGTGAGCGCACCGCACTGCTCGCCGGTCCCAGTGGGTCGGGTAAGAGCACACTCGCGTACCTCGCGCATTCCGCTGGCATTCACGTGCTGAGCGACGATCACGTGTGGGTACAGACGGAGCCGGACTGCCGCATCTGGGGAAGCGCACCGCACGCGCGACTCCTTTCCGAATCGGCCGCACATTTTCCCGAGGTCGTGCACACGGGTAGCGAGAAAGTTGTTGTTCCGCTTCGCCCGCACGAGGAGACGCATCGGCTGATCGCGCATGAACCCGTTGTATGCGTGTTGTCGCGCGGCGAACGTGCGATGCTCGAGCCGATCCCGAGTGACGAGGTGGAATCGGAGCTTGTTCAGCAGTTGACGCCAGGCTTTGATCGCTTTCCGGAGCGGAACGCCGACGTCGTACGACGAATTTCGCAGCGTGGTGGCTGGCGCCTCACGCTCTCTGGAAATCCACACGACGCGCTGCCATTGTTGAATCGCGTCATTGACGGAAATTGGCCGTGATGAGTCTCGCAAAGCATCGGAGTTCCCCGATGATGGCATCGTTCCTTCGCCTCGCCGTCGCCGCGCTGCTGCTGTTCGCCGCGCCGGTGGCCCACGCGCAACAACTGCCGTCGCAGCTCCCGTCGCCCGATGAGGCGAAGCGGCTCCTCGAGACGCGTCCCGACCTCATCGTGCTACTGCGACGCGAAATCGCCTCGAGCGGTTTGACGCCGGATCAGATTCGTCTGCGTCTTCGCGCGGCTGGCTACCCGGAAAATATTCTCGACGCATACCTCGATCCGCGCACGTCGAGTCGCGACAGCCTTGGCACCGCTCTGGGATCAGATCGACTGATGGATGCCGTCTCGTCGCTCGGTGTCGGCACCGATACGTCCGACCTGCGCTCGATGGCTCGCGGACGCAGGTCGTCGCGCGCGCGCGATGGGCTCTCGTCAGGCGATGTCCTCGACGCGATCGATCCTGCCGACCTGCACCGGCTTCTCTCCGACGCTCGAGTCTTTGCGAATTCGCGTCGTTCTCTCGCGCCAGACAGCGGCTATACCGTCTTCGGCCTGAGCGTCTTCAGCGGCGCGACGAGCCAGTTCGATCCGAATCTCTCCGGTCCTGTCGACGCGAACTATCGGCTCGGTCCGGGCGATCGCATCGTCCTCATCCTTACGGGCGACGCCGAGCGTTCCTTTACGCTCGATGTCACGCGCGAGGGATTCGTCGTGCTGCCCGGAGTCGGCGAGATCTCCGTGAACAACCTTACGCTCGGTCAGCTGGAGGACATTCTCTACACTCGTTTAGGACGCGTGTATTCCGGGCTTCGGCGCGGCGCAGGCGCAACGACGCACTTCTCGCTCAACCTCGCGCGGCTGCACAGCAATCAGGTCTTCGTGCTCGGGGACGTCGAACAGCCGGGCAATTATCGCGTGTCGAGCGCAGGCACGACGCTCACAGCCCTCTACGCCGCTGGTGGTCCGACGATCAACGGCAGCATGCGGCGCGTCGAGATTCGTCGTGCGGGCCGGCTCGTCGATTCGCTCGACCTCTATGACTATCTGCTTCACGCGGATGGTTCGCACGACGCGCGGCTCCTGTCGGGCGACGTCGTGTTCGTGCCCGTACATGGCGCACGCGTTCGCGTGTACGGCGAAGTCATTCGTCCAGCGACATACGAGCTGCATCGAGGCGAGACACTCGCCGACGTCCTTCGCTCCGCCGGAGGATTCACCGCCGAAGCGGCGCGTCGTCGCGTACAGATTTCGCGCATCCTCCCGCCAACGCTTCGCGACACCTCCGATCGCGCGCGCGTCGTCGTCGACATTGCGTCGAATGAGTTCGCAACAGGAACTGGACCCGCGTATCCGCTCGAGCCGGGAGACGTCATTCGCGTCTTCGCGGTTGACGATCGCGTTGGGCATCGCGTCGCCGTGCAAGGCAGTGTTCAGACGCCGGGCGTCGTCGGGTTTACTCCCGGCATGCGTCTATCCGAAGCCATACGTCTCGCCGGTGGTCTCAAGCCAGACGCGTATCTCAGTCAGGTTCTCGTCTCGCGACTTCGCGGGTCCGACTCGACACGCGTACAGCTCCGAACGTCATTCGTCGACAGCACCGGCCGCATTGCCGATGACATGCCGTTGCGCGACGACGACGAGATTCGCGTCTTCTCGACCACGGAATTCCGCACGCCCGCGTACGTCGACATCACTGGAGCTGTGCGTCGTCCCGGCCGAATCCCGTACGCGGAAGGAATGACGTTGCGCGACCTCGTGCTTCTCGCAGGTGGTCTCGACGATCGCGCATTCCTCGGTGCGGCAGAGATCACGAGTCTGCCGCGGAACCGCGACGGCGGACGCCTGGCCGAATCCCGTCGCGTCGCACTGGACTCGTCGTATCTGGTCGTGAGCACGCAAGGACGATCGATCGTGCAATCCGGCGCTCCACGATCGGCGCCCGCTCCGACCGTCGAGCTGGAGCCGTTCGACAACGTGGCCATCCTCGTGCAGCCCGATTGGGAGCGCCCTCGCGCCGTGAATGTCGTGGGCGAAGTGAAGTCTCCCGGCATTTACGCTTTGACGAACAAGCAGGATCGGCTGAGCGACGTGCTCAAGAGAGCAGGAGGGCTCACGCAGTCCGCATATGCTGATGGTATCGTCTTCTATCGTCGCAATGACAAAGTCGGCCGCGTTGGTGTGGACCTTACACGCGTGCTGCGCGATCCGAACTATCGCGACAATCTCATGCTGCAGGACGGCGATTCCATATACCTCCCGCCCTTCAGCGGCATCATCGAAGTGCACGGCGCGGTCAATGCGCCGCGAGGTGTCGCGTATGTGCCTGGAGCCGACATCAACTACTACATCCACGCCGCAGGTGGCTTGAGCAAAACCGCGGAGCCCAACCGCGCGTACGTCACGCAGCCCGATGGAAGTGTCGAGAGCATTCGTGAGAGAACGCTCTGGCCGGATGTCATTCCGGTACCCAAGCCGGGCGGAGTCGTCGTCGTCACAGAGAGGGACGCGAACGATCATTCAGATGCCATCGCGCGGCTCGGCGTGCTCGCGCAGCTCGTCGGCGCGCTCGTGACACTCGTCGTCGTGGCCAGGCGATGACACATCCAGGACTGCACACATCAGCGCCCGAGCGGCTCACCCCGCTCTCGGACGGGCCACGCATTCCGCGACGTCCCACCAGCGATGACGAGTCATTTCGCACCTACGTCGCAGCGATTCGGAAGCACGTGCGATTCGTCGTCGCACTTCCACTCGTGTTGGCCACCGTTGCGCTCGTGGCGTCGCTTCTCCGGCCACGCACCTACGAGGCGCACGCAGCATTTCTCGCCTCCGAGCCATCGTCGATGAGCAGTTCACTCGGCGCACTCAGCTCCGTTGCCTCGCAACTTGGAATTCCCGCGTTGAGTGCGATCGCGTCGAGCTCGTCGGGACTGTCTCCTCAATTCTACGGAGATCTTCTCACATCCAAAGCGCTGCTCCACGCAGTCGTTGTCTCCAGCTACGACGCGAGCGCCGTCAGCGAGAATGGAGGCAAGCCGTTTCGCGGTACCATCGTCGATTATCTCGACCCATCCGCGAAAACACCCACCGATCGCGAGCTCGCGGCAATGGAAGGTCTCGCGAAGCGCATCGTCGATGTCAGAGTAGATCGCACCACTGGCATTGTCCGCTTCGACGTAAAAACGAAGAATCGCCAGCTGTCCGCTCTCGTCGCGCGACGCTTCCTCGATCTCGTCAACGAGTTCAATCTCCGTCGTCGACAGACCACCGCCGGCGCCGAACGCGACTTTGGCGCGCGGCGTTCCAAAGCGGCGCTCGACAGTGTGCACGCCGCCGAATCGGCGCTCGCGGACTTTCGTGCAACCAATATCGACTTCTCGCGTTCACCGCGCCTGGCAACACGCGAAGCGGAACTGCAGCGCAAAGTGACGTTCGCGCAGCAGATCTACACGACGGTCGCGCAGCGCTACGAAATGGCGAACATCGAGTCGGTGCGCAACACACCTGTCATCACCGTGCTCGATGCACCGGAAGGGTTAGTCGAGGCGCAGCCACGCTACACGCGGCAGATCGTGCTTGCGGTGCTCGTCATTGGGCTGCTGATCGCCTGTGCGATCGCCCTCAGCATGGAGCGGCTTTCGGGCTCGCAATGAAAATCGGTATCGACGCTAAGTGGTTTTTCGACGGACCACCGAGCGGCCGACGCGTTGTGCGCAGTCTGGTTCACAGTCTCGTCGACCTAGCCGGCGATCACGAGCTTCACTTCTTCCTCGACGCGCGCGCGGCCGGCAACACTCCCGCCGGCGTTTCCGCCGAGCGCTGTCACTACGTCTGGGGCGGCGTCAACCAGATCGCGAACATGCTCGGCGTTCCTCGCGAAGCTGATCGCCTGGGATTGGACGCGGTCGTCTATCAGAATTTCGCCCCACCCCGTGTCGGGCGAAGTCATGTACGCGTCGCCTTCATCCACGGTATTCTTTTCGCCGAGCGGCCGGAGTTTTTTACGTGGCGGGAGCGGATGTATTTCTCGCCGCTCCGCACGCTCGCCGCGGGCTCCGATCGCGTGTGCACCGTCTCCGAGAGCGAGAAGGCACGCATCGTTCGGCACGGGTACGCACGGGCCGAGCACGTGGACGTCGTGCCGAATGCCGTCGACGACGTGTTCGTTCCGCGCGACAAGCTGGATCCAGCGCGCGTCGATGCCGTTCTAAGAGCCGCCAACGTGCACGAGCCGTTCGTGTTGTACGTCGGACGCCTGTCTGCGGGTAAGAATGTCGCTGCGCTCGTGCGTGCGATGGCGCGCGTCACGACGCCTGGTCTCACGCTGGTCATCGTCGGTGCCGCGGATCGCACCTGCAGCGATCTTCCGACAATCGCGCGTGAAGCCGGCGTCGCGGATCGTGCGCTGTTCCTCGGCGCGATGGGCGACGACGCGCTCGCAGCGCTCTACGCCTCGGCAGCGGTGTTCTGCTTTCCGTCGCTCGACGAAAGCTTCGGACTTCCGCCGCTCGAAGCGATGGCTGCCGGCACCCCCGTCGTCGCGTCGGACCGGCCGGCCATCAGAGAGACGTGTGGCGACGCCGCAGTCTACATCGACCCTATGGACGAAGTTGCAATTGCCGCCGCCATCGACGCCCTGATGCGCGACCCCGCTCGTCGCTGCGAGCTCCGCCAAGCGGGTATCGCACGCGCGTGCAACTTTACCTGGCGTCGCTCGGCGGAGCATCTGCTCTCGAGCGTGCGCAAAGCAGTCGAGAATCGCACGTGAGCCGCATTCAGGCGATCGTGGAGCGCGTCGTCGCACAGCTCAAGGGCGACGCGAGCTATCGCATTGTCGGCGCGTACACCGACCGTCAATTGGCCACTGTCCTATGGCACCGCGGCATGCAGCTGCTGCGCGGATTCCCGCTATCGCTCCGCGCGCGTGATGTGCGACGACCAGTCTTTCGCGGCCGGCGCGTAGTGGTCGAGCACGCGTACGCTCTGCAGAGTGGAGCAGGGCTCATCCTCGAAGACGGCGTTGCGATCAACGCACTCTCCATCAACGGCGTCGTCCTCGGCCGAAATGTCACGATTGGTCGGTCATCGATCATCACGTGCACTGGCGTTCTTGCACGCATCGGCAACGGCATACGAATCGGCGATCGATCGGCCATCGGCGCAGGATCCTTCATCGGCGGTCAAGGCGGCGTGACGATCGGCAATGACGTCATCATGGGCCCCGGAGTCCGAATCTTCTCCGAAAATCACAACTACGGATCGCTCGACGAGCCTATTCGTACACAGGGTGAGACGCGTCTCGGCGTCACCATCGACGACGATTGCTGGATCGGCGCGGGAGCGATGATCCTCGACGGTGTGTCGATTGGCACAGGATGCGTGATCGCCGCCGGCGCCATCGTGACGCGAGACATTCCGCCATTCACCGTGGCTGCCGGAGTTCCTGCGCGTGTCGTCAGGTCGCGCCAGCCGGAGATGGAGACGTCAGCGGTTCCACCGTCATCGAGTCGGGAATGGCGTCCCTCGTCCGCGCGAGCCGAACGTGCGCTCCGAGAAGACCAATGAGCATCCACGGATATCCCAGCGAAAATCCTGTCGTCGCGAGGTACGCAACGAGCAGACAGACGATTGCCGCGATGAGCCCAAGTGTTCGGGCCGCGAGCACCGGCTGCTCTTCGCTCGCATCGCGCATCGCGCGAACGCCACGCGAGATGATCGTCCAGATCATCCCGAGCCACAGCGCCAGCCCGATCACGCCCGTGTCATGAAGTGCGAGCAGCAGATAGTTGCCGATCCAGAGGCCGCGCCAACCTTCGAACCGCGCGAAGTCGTTTCCTTCCGCGAGGAGTGGTGCGAATGAAAACGTGCCAAGCCCGATGATGGGATGCCGCAGCGTCTGCTCGAGCGCGAGTGCGTACGTCATCAATCGAAGTACCGCCGTCGGTGATTCGATGTTCACCAAGTTGCCGAGCTTGAAGCGCAGGAATGTTCCACCGATGCCGGGGAGAAACAGCAACACGACGACGATGACGACACCAATCAGCGGCGCGGCGAGAATGCGCGTTGCCCGAACACCAAGGCTGCGGCGACTGAACAGCGCAGCACAGACAAGCGCGATCATCGACCCGAGCCACGCCGTGCGCGTGAACGAGAGCACGAGCCCAACAGCGCAAAGCGCAGTCGTCCAGCGCAGAAGTCTCAACGACAGTGAAGACGACGCGACACGCGGCGACACCGCGAGCAACACCACAGCGAGCACCAGCATCGAGCCCATGAAGCTTCCGAAAATGTTCGGCTCGACCATCGTCCCGTACGCGCCGTATGGCCTCGTGAGCAACTGTGCTGCGGACGCGCTCACTTCTGCACCACCGATGCCAAGCCCCACGATAGAAAGGAGAAATGCGCCAACGCCAATGCAGCTCGCGATGAGCGCGCCCCAGAGACAACGCTCGAAAAACCTCTCGAGCTCCTCGCGCGTGTCCAGGAAATTCACGACGAGAACATAGATGATCCATGCCGAGGCGAGGTTGGCGCACTGGGCAAAACTGTATGCGCGCGTCGGCGAGTTGAGCGCGCTCGCAAGCAGATTCATCGAGAATAGCGCGATGAGCCACCAGCTGATCGCGTCCATGCGTAGCCGTCGCTTGCCGACGAGAACTGATGCGACAAGCGGAACCACGAGAACGCACGCGATCAGCTGGTCGACGCGTACCTGTGATCCGCCAATGGGAAGCGGAATCCCGTTGAGGGTTACGACAAATGGCAGCGCCATCAGCAGCTCGCGACTCCAGAGGATGGCCGCGAGCAGAAGCACCGCTCCTGCAACGAGAATGATTCCGAAAGAGAGCATGGCGTGGCGGTCAAGTTAGCGCCCGAATCGCCGGCGTCGCGACTCTCGTGGCTCGGCGCAGCCAAACCCGGACGCGACGTATTTCGCTTCGGGATTTCAATATTTGTCGGCGCAACGTTCAGCGCCGTTCAGGTCTTCGTCATTCCGCGACGGCTGGATCTCGCCACGTACGGCCAGTACCGCCTCTTCCTCGTTTACGTCACATACATCGAGCTACTGAACTTCGGTCTTGTCGACGGCGCCTTTTTGCGTTGGGCCGGTCGGCGTCCCGACACCATCGCGTTTGAATGGCGAGTGATCGCTCGATGGCTTCTGGGAATACAGGCCCTTCTGATCGGCATCGCACTCCTCGCCCGTGCACTCGTCCATGATTCAACAATTCAACTCTATCTGATCGCCTTCGCCGTGTGCGCAACGTTCGTGAACGTGTCGGTACTCTCGTCGTACGCGCTCCAGGCATCCGGCGACTTCAAGCGAGCAGGTCGCATCTTCTTCCTCGCGCCCGCCTTGTTCGTTCTGACAATTGCACTCACATCATTTCATTCGTTGACGGCGATGCTGCTTGCGTACGTCGGTGCATTCGCCGTTGCAGCTGGCTACGCGGCGTTTTCCGTCATGCGCGTTGGACACACGATCACGCGCGAGGCGCACCTTCCGTCTGATCTCTCTCGGAGCACACTGATTCGATCCGGCGCCCCAGTGCTCGGTGCGAACGTCGCCGCCGTACTGGCGCGCTCCGCCGATCGAGTCCTCGTCAGCATCGTCGCGCCCATCACGAGCTTTGCGCTGTATGGCTTTGCGTCCACCGTGATGGTCGCCGCGAGCGTTGCGACGCAAGCCCTGTCTCGCGTCGCACTCGCACACGCCGCGCGACGACCACTATCGGATCGCGCCATGTTCCTCGGCGGATTCTTGGACGCCATCGCCACCGCGTACGGAATTGGACTCGTTGCCGAGCCATTCTTCGAGTATCTGGTCGCGAGGTTTCTGCCGGCGTATGTGTCCGCGCTTCCCATCGTACGCGCGCTCACGGTCGGGCTGCCCCTTTCCGTAGCGATACAGGTCGTGCTCGTTGGCACGCTGCAGTCGTATGGTCTCGTTCGTCGCCAGCTCCTCGTTGGACTCTGCGGCTTTGCGCTCGTCGTCATCTTCTGTGGAACAGCGCTCTCGCTCCACGCGCCCCTGTGGATAGTTGCCGCCTCTGCCTCCGCCGCCGCGGCCGTGATGATCGCTGTGGGTGACGTGATCGTGCGACGTGTTGTCGTCGAGGCACGGGGCCAGACGAGTCTGCAGTTCATTGCCGTCATCGCCGCGCAGAGCGTTGCCCTGGGTGCCGCACTCGCGCTGTCCGACAACTGGATGGTTCGGTCAGTGACGTATGGTGCGCTGGCAGTCCTGCCAACCTGGTTGATGTACCAGCGAGTGCAGAAGCATGGATGGTAGCTCCGCACCGCGCGCTCACCGGAGCGACTCGACAGGAGACGTCACGTTGACGAACAGTCGTTCATACGCATCGGCAATCCCTTCCCACGAATACCGCTCGGCCACGCGTACGCGCGCAGCGTCAGCAAGCAAGGCGACGTGCGCTTCCGATGGATCGAGATCGTTGACGAGCGTTGTCACCGCTGCACCATCGCGAAAGAACTCGCCGGCAGTCCCGAGCACTTCGCGGTTGAAGATGGTATCACGCGCAATGACGCAGCACCCGTATCCCATCGCGCGGAGAAGCGCCGGATTCGTTCCGCCTACCGAATGCCCATGCAGATAGGCGTAGCAGTTGCACCAGAGCTCCTTCAGCACGGCCTGATCACTTACGTGGCCGACGAGCGAGATGCGTGCATCGTTGGCCGCCAGCGACCGCAGCTCGTCATGAAATGCGTCGTCATACGTCGCGCGCCCCACGACAATCAACCGTCGCGTTGTTCGCGAGCGCGTGAACCCCGACAGCATTTCGAGCAAAGAGTTCTCCGGCACGAGCCGGCTCACGATCAGGTAGTAGTCGCGCGGCTCGACGCCGAACGTCGCGATCAGCTCCGGCCGCTCCGACGACTCGACGTCGGCGCCATACGCGATCATGTCCGAGTCGCAACCGAAATGATCGCGATAGTATTTCCGCATTCCCTCTGCATCCGTGACGAGCCGCGTGCAGAATCTCACGGCGGAACGCGCCGCGCTGCGGAAGTAGAAGCGCGCCAGCGGTCCCCATTTCGCACGCGTCCAATCGAGACCGTCGACATTCATCACGACCGGCCTTCCCGAAAGACGCGCCAGTGCACAGTGATGCCCCATGCCAACGTTCACGAAGAACCACACGTCAAACTGCCGGCGCGCGAGAGCATGCAGCACGGCGAACAGCGTAGACGTGACCGCGGAGAAATTCTTTCCACCGGGCGACGGCATGTACACGAGATCAACGCCGTCCTCGCGAGCGACGCGCTTCTCCGATGAATACGCCGACGATCGGCAGTAGATCGTGACCTCGTGTCCCCGCTCGGCCAGACGCGGTGCGATCTCCGCGAACGCCGTCTCGAATCCCGAGATCTCGAGATCGGGCGTGAGGCCGCGCAAACCAAACATTCCGATCCGCAAGGGTCGGCTAATAGGCACCGCGTCGATTGATCACCGCCGGTATTGTGCGCCCCAGTATGCGGAAATCGCGCGCAAGCGACCAGCTCCGGATATACTCGCGGTCGAGACGCACCACCTGCTCGAAGTCGAGAATCTCGCTGCGACCACTCACTTGCCAGAGTCCAGTCAGGCCTGGCTTCACGAGCAGTCGCGTGAAGTGATGCGGCTCATACCGCGTGAGATCCTCCTCGAAGAACGGCCTCGGCCCCACGAGCGACATGTCGCCGGCCAGAACATTGAAGAGCTGTGGGACTTCGTCGAGACTCCATCGGCGCATCGCCCGTCCGAGACGCGTGACGCGCGGATCTTCGGGGATCTTGAACAACCGCGAATCGTCCGTCACGTTGAGATGCGACAGCGCGGCCTTCTCGGCATCCGCGCCATCGCGCATCGTGCGGAGCTTGAACATCATGAAGACGTCGCCGTTCAGTCCGAGCCGGCCCTGGCGGAAAAACACCGGCCCGGGAGAATCGAGCTTTATGAGAACGGCGAGCAGGGCGAGCAGCGGTGCGCAGAGAAGAAGTCCGGTCAGCGCTCCGATGATGTCCACTACTCGCTTGAGCGCGGACTGTGGCGGAGTGAGCGGTTCGATGTCAGGTGGCGTCTGCACCCACGTCGCCACATCGATCGCAGCATTCCCATCAAAGCGCTCGACGACTCGAACACGCCGCACTTTTGTTGACCATGTCATCGATTGACACCATCTACGAGCCGCCGGTACTCGCCGATCTCGCGCAGCGACTCGATCGCTTTTCGCGCACCGAAGATCCCGCGGACCTCTGGCCAGGACTGACCGACGCCGCGCGTGTTTCCGCTGCGAGAGAGCTCGAGCGCGTGACCGCAGAAGTGCTGCGAGGCGCGTCCGGCATCTACATCGATGCCGCGGGGACGCATACCTCGTACGCCCTCGCCGTCGCTGGTCATACCACCGGCATGGGACCGCTGTTTGGCCGATGGATCGAAGATGAACTCGTGGACGCCGCCCCGGATGTGCGGGCGAAGTTCGCCGCTCATGTGCTCCATGCTCGCAGGCGCGCCGAACGCATCGAGCGAGAAGTGCTGCCGGCGTTGGACGCGCTGCTCGAGCATGGCATCACTCCGGTCGTACTCAAAGGGTTCTACACCAGCCGAAAATACTTCGAGGAGCCCGGCCTTCGCCGGATGGCGGATGTGGACATCATGGTGACACCCGAAGTCGAGTTCACCACGCGTCAGGCGCTGCAGAATGCAGGATTTCGCGCGCACAAGCCGGCCGTCGTCGCTCACAAGCAGGACTGGATCGGACAGGACGTCGAGGATCGCGTCTTCTCAGTCGAGCTGTCCGACGAGCGCTCGCGCTGGATTCTCGAGCTGCATACATCACTCGACTATCACTTCGAAACCGGCAGCATCGCGCGCCTCGATCTCGAGCGCGAACGGGTGGAGAGCTTCGGGATCGCCGGTCGCAAGGTGCTCGTACCGTCGCCGGAGTTGCTGCTCGCGATGCTCGCCTGCCATTGCTCGCAGGAGCTGCACTCGAGCCGGTTGCTGCGTCTGGTCGAGATCGTTCGCGTCATTCGAGCCGAGGTGGCGTCGAGGCGACTCGACTGGAACGGGTTTCTCGAGATGCTTCGTCGAACGGACTCGCTACGCTATGTGTATCCGTCTTTGTCGCTGGCGGAACGCCTCGCGCCCGGAACGGTTGACGCTCGCGTGCTCGACGCTGCAAAGCGCGCGTCCACATGGGCGACCCGTCACACGACGGCGCGGTTGACGGCTGCCGGAGGACGAATCGACGAGCGCGGTGTGATCCGACAGCTCATGTGGACGCGCGGCTTCACTGGCCTGCTGCAGCGAATGCGCCGGAAAGTGCAGCCCGTGTCCGAGCGTCCGCGCGACGTCGAGCTGCGGTTGCGTGCCGATCTTCGGCGTCTTCGCGCCGGCCGATTTTCCATTTCTGCGCCGGACGAGCGAGAGTAGTGATTACTTACGCGCGGCAGGTCGGGATTCGTCGCTAGCTCGATGCCTGATGCTCGAGATGCGCCCGTCCCCACGTTCGAACGTTCTCGATCAATGGCATCAGCGAGCGCCCGTATGGCGACAGTGAGTAGACCACCGGATCCGAGCGTCGCTGCGCCGGTTCCCGATCGACGATCGAATCGGCCTGCAACTCCCGAAGCTGCTGCATCAGCACCTTCTGCGAGATACTCGGCATCTTCCGCCGCAGCGCCGCGAAGTGCGTCGGCTCCTCCGCGAGCCAATAGATGATGATCATCTTCCACTTGCCGCCGACGGCGGCCAGCGCTGCTGTGAGCGGACAACCGGTGACCGGATTCGGCCGTGGAACTACGGGGGAGTTACCTGCAGGTTCCTTCTTGTCCGCCATTTCGGCAACCGATAGTTAGAGCGCGACGATCATTGAAGGCGCGCAAGCGCACTGAACCTGGCGAATTCGAGAGGTGTGAATATGAGCAGTTGCTGGCATTCGCGCGCGCGTTATCTGTCATCCGTACTACTGATTCTCGGCTGTCCTGTTGCAGTGCACGCGCAGACGATACCGGAGCCAGCCAAGGCGGTCGCTCTGCCCGTCCACCAGCCGCACGATGGCTTGCATGATTTCGATTTCGAGATCGGGACGTGGAAGACGCATCTGACGCGTCGCGTGCACCCGCTGACCGGTTCGACGAAGTGGGTGGACTACGACGGAACGACCCTGGTGAAAAAGGTATGGGACGGGCGCGCCAACCTCATCGAGCTCGTCGCCGACGGGCCGGCGGGCCACTTCGAGGGGTTGAGCCTGCGGCTCTACAACCCCCAGTCGCATCAATGGAGTCTCAACTTCTCCAATAGCGGCGACGGAACGCTCGCGACGCCTACCATCGGCGAGTTTCGGAACGGCGTGGGAGAGTTTTACGATCAGGAGGCGTTGGGCGGTCGCATGATCAACGTCCGGTTCGTGATCATGAAGCTCTCGCCCGATTCGATCCGCTTCGAGCAGTCGTACTCGGACGACGGCGGCAAGACCTGGGAAGTGAACTGGATTGCGTTGGACACGCGCGTGCCCGCTCGTCGCTGACGCGTCACTTCCGACCTCGAAGCGCACGCGCCAAGTTTCACGCGTGGCTCGTGCTGCCTGTGTCCGTACTCGGTGGCGGGCCCACCAATAACGCAGAGCAGCTCGATGCGGCGTCTCGGACAACTCCTGATGAGCCTCGGTGCGACGGTTGGTGCTGCCGTCGCGGTCTCGATACTGCTGCACCTCGGCGTCGCCGGGGCGCCGTGGCTCGTCAACGTCGCGCTCGCAAAACTTGGACTCGTCGCTGCTGCCGGTATCATGGCGGGGGGAGCGCTCACCGTGCGCCTCGCCGCGCGCCGGGAACAGCGCCTTCTCAAGTGACGCTTTCCAGCACGCTCGTCATTCTGTACTGCATATCCACCGCCGTTGCGATCGCCGTGCGACGGCTGCGCGTGCCGTACACCGTCGCGCTTGTGCTTGTAGGGCTGGTGCTCGGATCGTTTCATCTCGTTATCGCGCCGCACCTGACGCAAGAACTGCTGTTCACGTTCTTCCTGCCCGGCTTGCTCTTCGAGGCAGCGTTTCACCTCGATCTGAACGCCTTTCGGACGATATGGCGATCCGCCGTCGCTCTCGCCGTCCCCGGTGTGCTGGTGGCGATGGGTATCACGGCGCTGCTCGTAGTGTTCATCGGGCGCGGATTTGGTCTCGCGATGGGAATAGACATGCAGTCGGGCCTCGTGTTCAGCGCGCTCGTGGCCGCAACTGACCCCGTCGCCGTAACCGCGCTATTTCGAGAACTGAAAGCACCGTCAAGGCTCGCAACGCGCCGATCGCCTGCCGCTCAACTGGGGAATGGTTGTTTCACTTGGCGGTCTCCGCGGCGCGCTCTCGATTGTGTTGGCGCTAGCGCTTCCAGAAAACTTGCCAGCGCGCGACCTGATTGTGTCGATGACGGTCGGCGTCGTGCTCGCCTCCATCATCGTGCAGGGCCTGTCCATGCCGGTGCTCATGCGGCGGCTGCGGCTGCGCGAAGACGGCGAGCGCGTCACCCGCGCCTCCGAAAAAGGATAGACCCGGCGAAGATGGTCACGTGGCTCGAGAGACAGTCAGAGTTGTTGGGCTTGTTTTTCGCGCACAGTGTTGCATTCACGTTAAGAGCCAGTGAAAGATGCAAGAAAGGCCAGTTCTCGTATGCCGAGAACTGGCCTTCTCTTAGCTATCTACTCCAATGGTCGGGGCGGCCGGATTTGAACCGGCGACCTCCTGCTCCCGAAGCAGGCGCGCTACCGGGCTACGCTACGCCCCGCCGAAAACCTTACCGCCCATGCGCCCGGAGGAACTCGAATCCCCAACCTTCTGATCCGTAGTCAGATGCTCTATCCAATTGAGCTACGAGCGCGCAAGAAACGACGGCTGCACTCACGACGCACTGTAGATCGAATGCAGACGCGGATAATAGACCGCACCAACTCGCTCGTCAACCCGTGCACGCCAGTCTGAGCATGGTTTGTGCTCCCTTCTCACACACCAAAAAACAAAGCCCTCGACACATGCCGAGGGCAACCAAAATGAGCGGTACAAGACTCGAACTTGTGACCTCCACGATGTCAACGTGGCGCTCTAACCAACTGAGCTAACCGCCCAACTCGGCAGCCGCTCGGAAATCACGCCGTGCACTGCTGCCATTTCGTCCCACTGATTCGCCAACCCACATACGAACCCGAAGTGATCACCACACAGAGCGGGAAACGGGACTCGAACCCGCGACCCCAACCTTGGCAAGGTTGTG
>JBDUCR010000101.1:0-5279 GCA_040003345.1 bacterium | reverse complement strand
GTCGCGCGCATGCTCATCGCTTGAGTGATCGCGCGCGACCCGACAGAAACGGATTCGTCTCCAGCTCGCGAGCGATCGTCGTGACTGGACCATGTCCTGGATGCACGACCGTCTCGATCGGCAATGCGGAGAATTGCGCGAGCGACATGTCCATCGCGTACGGATCCGAGAGCGGCAGGTCAGTGCGACCGATGCTGCCCGAGAACAACAGGTCACCGGAAAGTGCCACGCCATGTCCGTTGTAACTCACATGACCCGGTGCGTGACCGGGAACGTGCATGACTGTGAACTCGAGTGTGCCGCAGGTAACGACGTCGCCAGCACTGACAGGCGTCGGTGTTACGGCCGGCTGATCCCACGACATGCCGTACATCTCCGCGGCGTGCGCCGACATGCGTTGATACCACGGAAGATCAGCCGGATGCAGCAGCACCGGGACTTCGTACACACCGCACACCTCGTTGATCGCGCCGATGTGATCGATGTGCGCGTGCGTCAGCCAGATTGCATCGAGCGTGGCGCCGGATGCGCGCACCATATCCACCAATCGATCACCTTCATCACCGGGATCTACGAGCACCGCCCGTCCGCTCGACTCATCAACGACGAGATAACTGTTCTCCTCGAAGAGTCCGACCGTCCGGACGTCGATCTTCATGACGAGTAGCCGCCGGAGCCGATAGGATCGATGAAATGTCCTTCCCTGCGCGACTTGAGATACTTCTCGACAGCAATGGCTGCCGTGGTCGCGTCGCCCACAGCGGTCGTGACCTGGCGCGTCAGCTGCGAGCGAAGATCGCCGGCGGCAAAGAGACCGGGAATCGATGTCTGCATGATGGTGTCGGTGCGAACATATCCCATGTCGTCGTGATCGAAGTGGCCGTCAATGATGCCGGTGTTCGGCCGGAAGCCGATGAACACGAAGCATCCCGTCGCATCGAGTACGCGCAGCTCTTCAGTCACGAGATCGCGAAGGCGAATTCCCGACACCAATCCCTGCGCGTCGGCCAACACTTCTTCCGCCACCGTATTCCAGATGACTTCGATCTTTGGATTTGCGAACAGACGCTCGACAAGAATTGCCGACGCACGAAAACTCTCACGACGGTGGATGACGTAGACCTTCGATGCGTAGCGCGTGAGGAACTCCGCCTCTTCGACCGCAGCGTCTCCACCGCCGATCACGGCGATCGTCTGCTCCCTGAAGAACGCCCCGTCGCAGATGGCGCAGTATGATACGCCCTTTCCTGCGTACTCGAGCTCACCGGGAATGCCGAGCTTGACCGGAGTTCCCCCTGCGGTGATGATCACGGCAGGCGAGAGGTAGCGCTGCTCGTCGTCGGTTACCGTCTCGAACGTGCCGTCATCGAGCCTCGTGACGCGATGCACGTTTGCCGTGACGAACTCGGCGCCGAACAGCCGCGCGTGATCCTCGAACTTCTTTGCCAGCTCCCATCCGAGGATGGATTGCTCACCGATCCAGTCGTCGAGCTTTTCGGTGTTGAGCAACTCGCCACCCGGGATGCCGCGTTCGAGCACGACAGTCTTGAGCATCGAGCGGCCGGTATAAAGTGCGGCGCACATCCCGGCCGGACCCGCGCCGACGATGACCACGTCGTAGGTGTTCTCTGTGACCAAGGCGTCCTCTTGCAGTAAGGCGCGACTTCGCGCATCCACAAATCTCACTACAGGAACTCCGCGAGGGAACCGTTGCGTTCCCAGTAACGCGGGCTTGACCGCCTATCCGCCCACAACAATCCGTTGGAGTGCGCCGTGGCAGTGAGATGCCGTGCCGACAAGGAACGCCGTCGCGCCCACTGCTCCTCGACGTGCGATGGCCTCGTCCGCGGCAATGACGTCGCGAACGTCAATCATGCCGACACCATGCGTACGGTGCGAACAGTGGAAGACGAAGGGTCCTTCAACTGGCCGATCGGCAGCCCGCTCGTCGGCGGCGTACTGTGCGAGCGCAGGAGGCAGACTCCATGTGCGCGTGTCCTTTGTCGCCGGACAGCGCGCGGGCTCGATGCAGTTGATTGGACACATCCACTCGGCGAAGCTGACGTAGTGCGTTCCGTCGGTGCCGGCACGCTGCCATGGCACGGCTGGCGCTGACGTCAACGGCTCAACCGCCACCGTGCGAGCAGGCCACCGATCGCGCGCGCGTGCGAGCAGCCACTCAGCCATGAGATGCGGCATCAGCGGCGACGGGACGATCGTGTCATCGTACGACTCGGAGGAATGCGAGCTCGCGTTAGAGAGGTAGCGATGGAAATACTCGCCCCACTCCGCAACCTCGACTCGAAGCGCGGCCGGGCGGTCTACGCCAGCAAGCGATGCAACGAGGCAGCTCGCGTCGCGATCGACGACGATGAGCTCCTTCCACGTGGCGGCGTTCGCGTGTGCGGCACGACCGAGCTGCCGAACGTAGTAACTACCGTAGCAACCGCCACCAACCACGATGATGGTGCCAAAATGCAGCGTCTCGCGAATGCTGCGCGGACGCGACTCAGCGCCTGACGTGCCGTCCGCCGTCGACACAGATGACCTCACCCGTCACGTATTCCGCCTGCAACAGGTACACGACCGCCTGCGCGACATCCTCCGGCGTCCCCAAGCGCTGCAGCGGCGTTGTCCGCCGCAGATGCTCGGCCGAGGCTTCGTCGAAGTCTTCAGGCAGCAGCACGACACCCGGCGCGATCCCATTCACGCGCACTTCCGGCGCGAGTGCGTGCGCCAGTGCCCGCGTCATCTGCACGACCGCGGCCTTCGTCATCCCGTGCGGCACATAACCGATCCACGTCTCGAACGCGGCAAGATCGGCAATGTTCACGATGCTGCCGCCAACTGCTCGAAGATGCGGAGCAGCGCGCTGCGACAGGAAGAACGGGGCGCGCACATTCAGCGCGAACATGTTGTCCCACTCGGCTTGCGTGACTTCGCCGATGGGAGTGCGCACCATTTCCGCCGCGGAGTTGACGAGGGTGTGCAGTTCGCCAAGCTCGCTGACGATCGTGTCGATCATGCGTTCGCAGGCAGCTACGTCGCGTAAATCTGCCTGCGCGAGTGTCGCAACTCCGCCAGCGGACTCGATGAGCTTCGCAGTTTCGCGCGCACCATCTGCGGACGCGTTGTAGTGCACCGCGACGCGCATTCCACATTGTCCGAGCGCGAGTGCGATTGCGCGACCCACTCGCTTGCCCGCGCCGGTGACCAGCGCGACGCGACCGGTGAGCGTCGTCATTTGGCTAAGCGGCCGGCGCGCGCCCGACAGCGGCGAGACGCGCGTCCTGCTTCGTGAGCCATTCTTCCGGCACCTGCATCATGCCGATTGTGCGCGGCCCGTCCGCCGCACCATGCCAATCCGATCCTCCGCTGACGACGAGCCCAAGCTGCTCGCACAGTGTGCGCATGCGATTCGTGTCGGTCGGCGAGTGACTTGGGTGCTTCACTTCAACTCCATCGAGACCGATCGCCGCGAGTGCGACAAGTCGCTCTCGCGTGCCCGCGCCGCCTGGATGAGCAAGCACCGCGAGTCCACCGGCCGCGTGAATCATTGCGATCGCCTCGGGCATTCCGAGCTGCTCCTTTGCGACGTACGCCGGACGACCTGCGCCCAGGTAGCGGTCGAATGCATCGCGCACGTCTGTCGCCCAGCCGTCTTCGACGAGTGCACGTGCAACGTGCGGACGACCAACCGCACCGACACCGGCCTGTGTCAGCACGTCTTCGAAGGTGACCTTGACGCCGAGCTCGATGAGCTTGTCCACGATTTGGCGTGCGCGGCGCTGTCGCATCTCGCGCAGCGACTCGAGCGCGCGCTCGAGAACGATCGTGTCGCGCAGATGAAGACCGAGCAGATGTGTTTCCGCCTGTCCTTCGACGGCACTCAGCTCGACGCCGTTGACGATGCGAACACCCAGCTCCGCGCCGGTTAGCAGCGCTTCGGGCAGGCCCGCGATGGAGTCGTGATCAGTGAGCGCGATGGCGACGAGGCCCGCAGCCTTTGCCGCGCGCACGACGTCTGCCGGAGTGCGGGATCCGTCGGACGCCGTCGAGTGCATGTGAAGATCGACGAACAGCGCCGGTGCAACCGGAATCGTCACGACGCGTAGCCGGCCTCGGGCGACATCTCGCTTGACTGCGATTGCGCGAACAGTCGCGCGAGATCGTGGTCGCTCAGCTCGATGAGCGATTGCTCGCGAGATCGCGTCGCCAGCGGCGAGTATCGTGTCACGCGAACTACGCGATCGTCGCCCGTGCCCGAGATGAAGAGCAGTGCAAACTCATCGCGGTCGTATTGCGTCACTTTGCCGGACGGCACTACGCGCCACGCGCGGCCGTCGAGCGAGATGGTGCGAGTCGGCATGTTACTTCAGCTCCACTTCGTGATAGATGCGAGCGGGGTCGAGTACGCGCTCTGGCGCTGACGCATGCGCACGCGCGAGCGTTGCGGCATCTGGCGCCTCGGTGAACTCGAGAAATGAACCACGCAGGCCGCTTTCCTCGAAGACCCAGTATTTACAGCCGGCTTGCGTATAGTAATCGCGCTTCCTCTCGAGGCGCTCGGCAAACTTGGCGCGGTCGGGAGGCGTCACGAGCGTCCGCTGGATCGTGAGGCAGCGCGGCATGGTCAGATCGCGCCGTCGGGAAACATCTCGAGGCCCTTCTTCACGGCCGCCAGGAACTTGTCGGCATCAGATCCGTCCACAATGCGATGATCGAAGGAGAGCGAGAAGTAGGCACACACGCGAATTGCGATCGTGTCTTCACCATCCGGACCGGAGATCACCTTGGGTCGCTTCTCGATGGCGCCAAGTCCCAGAATCGCCGACGTGCCGAGCGGAATGATCGGCGTCCCCATGAGCGAGCCGAAGACGCCGGGGTTGGTGATCGTGAACGTCGCGCCCTGCACTTCGTCGGGCTTGAGGCGTTTTGTGCGCGCGCGATCGGCGAGATCGTTGAGTGATTTCGTGAGTCCCGACAACGACAGATCCTCCGCGTGCTTGATGACGGGCACGATGAGCCCCCAATCGAGCGCGACGGCGATGCCGACGTTGTACTGCTTTCGGTAGATGATGTTGCTGCCGGCCACCGCCGCGTTGAGCACGGGAAATTGCTTGAGCGTGTCAACGACGATCTTGATGATGAATGGCAGGAAGGTGAGCTTCTGCCCGGTCTGTGCTTCGAAAGCCGCGCGATTTTTCTGTCTGATGCGTGAGACGCGCGTGAGGTCGATCTCGAAGAACGAGGTGACGTGCGCGTTGGTGTGACGCGAC
>JBDUCR010000065.1:0-1592 GCA_040003345.1 bacterium | reverse complement strand
GAGATGGCATCCCACATTCGACATCATGCGCGCACTTATCGTTGCTTCGCTCTCGTTCGCCAGCGCCAGCGTTGTTAGCGCCCAGCATCCGCTGCGTCACTTCCCCGACGCCGTGGACATTCGTTTCGCGCAATCACAGCCTGTCATCCACTACACGCTGCACGTCGACGGCGCCGATCAGTCAGGCTGGAGTGTCGAAATGCGCATCCGCAATGCGCCCGACAGTTTTCAGCTCGCGATGGCGCGTCACCCCGAGTATGACGACCGCTTCTCCCGCTACGTCGAAGGCGAATCCATAACCGGAGCACGCGGCGCGGCGAGCATCGCTCACACGGATAGCGCGTTGTGGACGGTCAAGGCGCAGAACGGCGAAGTCGTCGTGCGCTACCGCATTCATCTTCCCACACCGGAGCGGCCGCAGCGCGCAGCGTGGCGGCCCTTCCTCACGCCGACAGGTGGCCTCACGGGCGGCCCGCACACCTTCATGTATGTGGTCGGTGCGACGCTCGCTCCAGCGCACGTGAAACTCGAAGTGCCCGCGGGCTGGAAGGTCGCAACGGCACTCACGCCGACGAATGATCCCACCGTGTTCTTCGCGCCGAGTGTGGACGTGCTCATGGAGTCGCCGATTCTCGTCGGGCGATTTCATGACTGGAGCTATCACGTGGACGGCGTGCCGCATCGCGTCGTCTACTGGTCGCTGCCGAACGGAGCATCGTTCGACAGCGGTGCGTTCGTCGGATCGCTCGAGAAGTTCTCGCAGCAGGCGATCGCACTCTTCGGACGTGCACCGTATCGCGATTACACCTTTATCTTCCAGGACGGCGCGTTCGGGGCATTGGAGCATCCCGCGTCAGTGACCCTTGGCGCACCGAGCGAAGCGCTCTCGAAGAATCCGCTCGCGTCCATCGAGGAAACGGCGCACGAGTATTTCCATACGTGGAACCTCATGCGAATTCGGCCCTCGGAATACGGAGCGGTGGACTATCGCAACGCACCTCAGTCTGCCGTTCTCTGGTTTAGCGAAGGACTCACCATGTATTACGCCGATGCGCTGTTGCGCCGCGCCGGCATTCCAACGCCACAAGCGACGCGCGACGCACATCTCGCCTCGCTCATCGAGCGCTATCTCGAGAACAGCGGCACGCTGACGCTGTCCGCGGAGACGGTGAGCAAAGCCGCGTACAATGCGAGCCCCCTCGCACTCGGTGATTACAGCGTGAGCACGCACATGCAGGGCGAGCTGATTGGCACGATGCTCGACTTCGTCATTCGCGATGCCACGAAGGGTGCGCGCTCGATGGACGACGTCATGCGCCTGATGCTCGAACGCTATTCGGGTGAGACGGGCTTCACGGGGCGAGACGTCGAGCGCGCGGTTGGCGAGATCTGTTCCTGCAATGTGACGCCATTCTTCGACGCGCACGTACGCGGCGGATCGCGCATCGACGTCGCTCACTATCTGCGCCTCGGCGGACTACAACTCGATGTCTCGCGAGAAGCGGTGATCCGCGACGGCGCACCTTCCGTCGATCGCCGCCTCGTCGGCAATAGCCGAGAAGGCGAACGTGGGTTGAGGTTGCGGCTTCTCG
>JBDUCR010000410.1:0-17880 GCA_040003345.1 bacterium | reverse complement strand
GATTGCCGCCGATGTGCTCGCGATACCACATCCATGCTTCCGGGTTGATCGGCTCTCCGACGGAACCGAGCAATCGCAATCGCGAAAGATCATGCTTCGCCGGCCAATGATCGCCCCACTTCATGAACGCGCGAATCGCCGTTGGTGCGGTGTAGAGGATCGTCACGCCGTATCGCTCGCACAATTCCCAGAAGCGATCTTTCTCGGGCCAGTCGGGCGCACCTTCGTACACCAGGCACGTCGCGCCATTCGCCAGCGGGCCGTACGCGAGATACGTGTGTCCGGTAATCCAGCCCACGTCGGCGGTACACCAATACACGTCGTCTTCCTTGAAATCGAAAACCATGTTCGACGACGAGATCGCGCCGGTCATGTAACCGCCCGTGGTGTGCACGATGCCCTTCGGTTTTCCCGTCGTGCCCGATGTGTAGAGGATGAACAGCGGATCCTCGGCATCCATCTCTTCGGGCTCGCACCACATGCTCGCGCCACGCATGACGCGATGCCACCACCTGTCGCGCCCTTCCGTCATCTCGGCGCCTGCTTCGCCGCTCACCGCGCCCGGGCGACGCTGCACGACGATCACGTGCTCGATTGACGGCGTCTCCTCCAGCGCCTTGTCGGCATTGCGTTTGAGCGGAACGATTGCGCCGCGACGATATCCGCCGTCGGCAGTGATGAGCACCTTGCACTGCGAGTCATTGATGCGGTCGCGCACCGACTCAGGTGAAAACCCTCCGAAGATCACGGAGTGAATCGCGCCGATGCGCGCGCACGCGAGCATGGCGATCACGACTTCGGGAATCAGCGGCAGATAGATCGCCACGCGATCGCCCTTCTTCACGCCGAGCGAGCGCAATGCGCTCCCGAACTGATTGACGGCGACGTAGAGATCCCAGTACGTCAGCGTGCGTCGGTCACCGGGCTCTCCCTCGAAGATGAGCGCCGCCTTGTTGCGCCGCGCCGAGCGAATGTGGCGGTCGACGCAATTGACTGATGCGTTGAGTTTGCCGTCGATGAACCACTTCGCATGCGGCGGTTTCCAGTCGAGCACCTTGGACCACGGCTTGATCCACTCGAGCGACATGGCCTGCTCGGCCCAGTACTTCTCTGGGTGAGCCGTTGCCAAATCATAGATCTCGCGCGACGAAACATTGGCAACGGCACGAAACGCCGGATCGGGCTCGAACTTCCGGTGCTCCTGAAGGAGGACGTCAATGTCGTCGGCCATGATTCGGGGCGCCTTGGAGAGTGGTTTATCGCTGATTGGCATTCTGCTGAGTTGCAACCGGGGAATCAACCCGGGAATCATCGGGCGTCTGGGTGATGTAAACCTTTTTCGCCTTTCCTGTTCTTGAGTAGCGGCCTCGGCGTGGATCGCCATCCGAAGAGCAGTCCGGATGGTGAGCTCCGCACCTTCGCGGAGGAGGTCCGTCAACATTCTTCTCGAGAGAGGCGAGCATGCAACCAATTCGCAGGACACCATGGCGGCGCATGGGTGGAGTCGTCGTGGGGGCAGGGGTGGTCGCGGCGCTCGCCTGTAGTGATGTGCGAACGCCTACCGCGCCGGACATGGCCCCAATGTCCGAGTACGTTGCTGCAGGCAGCGTATTCAATACGCTGTGGATGCCGAGTCCTTCGGGAATGCAATTCCGCAACTCGGTTACATCGCAGATGTCGATTTCAACGAATCACGGCAAGGTCAGTGTGATTCAGGGTGAGGTCACGTCCAAGGGGCCGGACGCGATTGCGGCAACGGCGCTCCGAAGCTCGATCTCGATGGGATCCTCGATCGCGGTCGCTGGCCAGGCGGCCCTCTTCTCGAAGACGCCGAGTGCGCTGGGCGCGGTCTCACAGACGATGCGTGCGCGAAATGCGAGCATTCGTAAAATCGGTGACAAGACGATTCGTGTCGCGTTCGTTCCGGATCCGGAAGTCAAGGGTCGCCCGAAGGCGGTGTTGATTTTCGTCAACAATCGCATCTCGGCCGTGATGGAGAGTCAATACATCAGGCGCGGCCGGCATTGGATTCCGACCATGACGCGGACCACGGGCCTCGACAGCACGGGCAAGCTCATGCTGATCACGGACTCCGACACACGCGGACTCGTGGCGCAGAGTGACTTGTCGCAAGTCAACCGCAGTGGTGGCCTTCGAGGCGTGCTGCCCGCCATGGTGCGTCTCGTTCAGCCGGATGTGCTCTACGCCGCAACGACGATGGAAGAGGATGACGGAACGTGGTGTCTTGGCGAAGCGCTCGCCGTTGCCTCCGCCGGCCTTTGGGTCGCGTCTGCCGTGGGCGGAGTAGCTCTTGCCGAAGCAGGCGTTGCCGCGGCAGATGCTGCGATGGTGGCGGCGCTGGCCGCATGCACCACGATCGTTGCGTGTGCAGCCGCGCTCGCAGCGGGGCTCGCGGCGGAAGCACTTGCCGCCACGGCCCTGACGTCGGCGCAACTCAACCTGGCGGCCGCAAGTACCGCCGAGGCGTCGGCGGTGGCGTTCCTGGCAACGTGTATCGAGAATCATCGCAACCCACCCAAGCCACCCGATCAAACGACAACGGGCTCCAACGGCGGCGGCGGCGGTGGAAGTGAGGGAGGCGGCTGCGCCGAGGAATGGTGTCAGTGGACGATCCATTTCGACTACAGCGGCAATATCGAATCCGTAACTACAGACTACTGTTGGTGCGAACGACAGTACGAGGAGTGAGCACGACGCGTTCCGGGCCTGTCTGGCCCGGAACGCACGTTCGCTTCTTCGGGTCATGCAGACTTTCATCACCGAGGGTGCTCGATGACGACGGATGAAATGCGTAAGGCGGCGGTGGCGAGAATACGTCGCCGTGAGGTCGTTGTCGCGTTAGCGGTCGTGACTCTACTCGTCATCGTCGTGCGCGGCGCAGGCATCGCGCGATGGTGGATCGCGGCGCTGTGGATTTTCATGGCGTTATGGACGCTGCGGACGGCGCTTCTCAACTTTCACGTCAGTGCGAAGCGGGCAGTGATCGTCGGTGGAGTGCTGTCCTCCATGGGCGGCGTGTGTATCGCAATGACTTACGCGCTTCCGTCGCTGGAGTCGGTGCAGTTTCCGCTGTTCGTCGTCGCCATGATGTTGATGATCGTCGGCACCGTGATGACCTATGGTGCGCGTCGCGGCGCGATTCCGCGATAACGCGCGGTGCTTATTACGGCGACGCTGGTTTTTGGCGCCACTTGGCGCCTGCGTCTTCGGAAGCTGTAGCGCTGCTCTTCGCGCTGTCCGCTGCGGCGGAGCTTGCGGTCGCGTAACCATCAGGCAGCACTAATCGCGCGAGATCGACGTCAGTCGTCGCGCGTCCGCTGATCTCGAAGACGGTGTCAGTTCCGCCGGTCCCCGCAGCGTTCGTCACATGCGTGGACGTTGTCATCCTGACCAGGGCTTTCCGCAACGGAAGTCGCGCAGTTGCGACGGACATCTTGTCGCTCAATTCATCCATGAATTCTGCCGCGCCAGCCCGCGCCCCCAGTTCGCGTATCCGCTCCTGAATCGGTTCGCGTCCGTTAGGCGTTCTCAGGAACGGATTGAGCGCAACGGTCCCGTCATCGGCGTACCAGTACTCCGTCGTCAGCGTGTTCTCCGTCGTCGCCGGCTCGACGTTCTTGAACTCCGGCGCGACGCGACTGAGGTCGATGGTGAGGCTGTAGCTCGTGCGCAATCGGTAGCGCTGCGTCGGCGACCCGTCGACCGTTTCGCCGGCGCCGAGCGAATCCAGCGTTACCACCATGTTCTTCGCGGTCGAGCGTATGTCGACTTGCATTGATCCGCCTGCGGGAGGCGGGCTGAGACCAAGGAGAAAGGTGCGCGTCGCGGGATGAACGACAATGAAGTCGGAGCTATCGAAGAGGATGTAGTCACCCTTCGTGAACATCGGCGGCTGACCTCCTTCGACGATGTCCAGGCGGCCGCGTCCTGCCGCGAAGACTACGGTGCCTGTCCAGCTGGCGCGCTGCGCTTCCATTGCGGCGGCCATGGCGCCCGTACCGGTTGGCACGGAGGTATAGCGAAGGGAGTACGTGTTTCCTGGTGTCGCAATGCGAGGTGCACTCACACCCATCGCGCTCAGGGCAACAGTGCCGACGAGTGCGAGTGTCAGCACGGTTTGCGCGCGCTGGCTGATTCGCGATCCTGGCATCGAGTAAACCGGGAGAGGATCTGATCGCGTCTCGAGAGCTTCGCACCGCGGCGCCGCGGAGGGATTGCGCGTCGGACAATGCATAACACTGAGCGCGGTTTTCGAACAGACTGGAAAGCCGCGCCGCGTTCTGCCGAACAGTCGTCGGGCAATACGCGGACGCGAAACACTTCAGCAAATACCGTACAATAAAGAACCTTAAGCGTGGCCTCGTCCCAAATGCGGTGGCCGCGGATATTGTTGTCGCGCTGCCGCGGCGCGCGATGAGTGCGAGTCCGCCGACGATGCGACAGCTGCCCCATGCACGTGCGGCGCGAGCGATTGAGCCGGCAATGCTGCTGCTCTGCTTAGCGGTCCGCACGCCTCGAGCGACAACCCAAGATGACACGCACGTCACCAGACGTTGCGGCGAGCCAGTGCAGTCTTGCCTGCGACGGATCGCAGGGTATCGATGTTTCACATCGGCACATGCAAGAGCTCTACTGGATCCAGGCCATGTTGACGAACGAAGCACGGCTGTGCGCGTATGTGCGGTCATTCGCAACAGACGCGAACGAGGCTGCGGAGCTCATTCAGGCCACATGGTGCGTTGCGTGGGACATTTTCGGCGCCAGCACGACGACGCAATTGGAGTGGCCGGATGTCCTTCGATGTTGTCGGAAAGCGGCCGGCGATCACGCGCGATTGCGTCGTCGGGAAGCACGAGCACTTCTTGCGCTCTGCGACGACCACTCCGATGCGGTGGAGATCGACGAACGCCGAGTGGGTGAAGACTGCAAGCGCGCATGGGCGTGCCTGCTGCTCTTGCCGGCGAAGCAGCAACAGGTCGTCGCACTCCGTCTCCTTGCCGACAAGTCTGAAAAGGAGACCGCCGCGGTGATGGGCTGTGCGGTGGGCACGGTGAAGGTTCACTATCACCGCGGCCTCGCCAGGCTTCGCAGTCTCGCGTGGGAAGCGCCATCCCGGGAGTTTCGTACTTGACGGAATGCGTCGGGGCGATAGGCTAAGCGACCTGACGCAACCCGGAGACCAGATGGAACGATCGCAGAGCCCGGTCATCGAGCTCACGAGGGGAGAAGTGCGGCGCGTGATCTTCGCGTCATCGCTTGGCACCGTGTTCGAGTGGTACGATTTCTACCTCTACGGCTCACTCGCCACGATCATCAGCAAGCAGTTCTTCTCCGGCGTCAGCAACCCGACGACGGCGTTCATCTTTGCGCTCCTCGCATTCGCCGCGGGATTCGCCGTGCGGCCATTCGGCGCGATCTTCTTCGGTCGGCTCGGCGATCTCGTGGGAAGAAAGCACACTTTCCTCATCACGATTCTCATCATGGGTGTGTCGACGAGCGTCGTCGGCTTGTTGCCCAGCTATGCGAAGATCGGCGTCCTCGCGCCCGTGCTGCTCATCGTGATGCGATTGCTTCAGGGTCTGGCGCTCGGCGGCGAGTACGGCGGCGCCGCGACATATGTCGCCGAGCATGCACCGCGTGACAAGCGAGGCGCGTATACGTCGTGGATTCAGACGACGGCGACGCTCGGACTCTTCCTGTCATTGCTCGTGATCCTCGGCTGTCGCACCGCGCTTGGCACCGAGAAGTTCGAGTCGTGGGGTTGGCGCATTCCCTTTCTCGTGTCGCTGCTCCTGCTCGGCGTGTCGGTGTGGATTCGGTTGAAGCTCAACGAGTCGCCGCTGTTTCAGCAGATGAAGCGCGAGGGCACGACGTCGAAGGCGCCACTCACTGAATCATTCGGCACGTGGAGCAATCTCCGGATCGTGCTGCTCGCACTGTTTGGTCTGACGGCGGGGCAGGCAGTCGTGTGGTATACGGGACAGTTCTACACGCTCTTTTTTCTGACGCAAACGCTGAAGGTCGATTCGCAGACGGCGAATCTGCTCATCGCCGGTTCGCTGCTGCTCGGAACTCCGTTCTTCCTGATCTTCGGATCGTTGTCGGATCGGATTGGTCGCAAGCCGATCATCATGGGCGGTCTGTTGCTCGCGGCGTTGACGTACTTCCCGATCTTTCATGCGATCACCCATTACGCCAATCCGGCGCTCGAGTCGGCGCAGACGTCGTCGCCGGTCACGATGCTGGCGGATCCGTCCGACTGTTCGGTGCAGTGGGATCCGGTCGGCAAATCGAAGTTCACGTCGGCGTGTGATGTCGCGAAGGCAGCGCTCGTGAAGCGTGGCGTGCCATACGCCAATGAAGCTGCGCCGGCGGGAACAGCGGCTCAGGTGCGCATCGGCAAGACTCTCGTGTCGTCGTATGTCGCGAGCGGAGCGAATGCCAAGGACGAAGCGAAGAAGTTCGACGCGACGCTTGGTCCGGCGCTGGATACTGCCGGGTATCCGGTCAAGGCAGATCCTGCGCGCGTGAACGTCGTGATGCTCGTCGTGCTGCTCACCATTCTCGTCATCTACGTCACGATGGTGTATGCGCCGATCGCCGCGATGCTCGTGGAGATGTTTCCGACGCGCATTCGCTATACGTCGATGTCGCTGCCGTATCACATCGGCAATGGCTGGTTCGGCGGATTTCTGCCGACGACGGCCTTCGCGATCGTCGCAGCAACCGGCAACATCTACTCAGGTCTGTGGTATCCGGTGAGCATTGCCGTCATCACGTTGGTGATCGGCACGCTCTTCGTGACGGAGACCAAGGATGTCGATTTGACGTCAGGGTGATTGCTTCGGCCGACGCTCGAAATAGCGCACGAGACCGTCAACCGTCATTCCCGCAGGAGTCGCCAGCTCGTACGCGGCGGCCATCGACGACGTGTGCACCTCGTCGGCGACTTCGGCGTCGGTCCGCGACTGCAGCGCCTTCGCCATCGCCTCGGGCGCAACTCCCTCGGACAGCCGAGCAGCGACCCACGCCGTCCAGTCGTCGAGCCGAAAGAGCAGATCGTTGAAGTGTCGCTCAGGATCGTCGAAGCGTCCGAAATGCGTGAGGTCGAGCGTGCGGAGCTTGAGCGCGCGCAGTCGCTCGATGCTCGCGTGCCACGCTTCGATGTCGATGTCGGGTGGCGGCGTTGGCGGGCGCACGTAGGATGCACCTTGCAACCGCACCCCGCCGACGTCGCCAGTGAATGCGGTTTTATTTTCCGCGTCGTGAAACGCGATGTGATGCGACGCGTGTCCAGGCGTATGGAGTGCGATCAGCGTGCGAGTGCCGCAGTGCACAGTCTCACCGTCGGCGAGCGTCACGACGCGATCGGCGGGACAGGGCTCGAAGGCGCCCCAGAGGGTATCCATGCGATCTGCGTAGATTCGCGTTGCACTGGCGAGCAGCTTCGACGGATCGATCATGTGCGCGGCGCCACGCGGGTGCACGAACAGCCTCGCATGCGGCAGCCGGCGCAGAAGTGAGCCCGCTGCGCCGGCGTGGTCGAGGTGGATATGCGTGACGAAAATCTGCGTGATATCGCCGAGTCCGAAGCCGGCGTCCGCGACGGCGCGTTCGAGCATCGGGAGTGTCGAGCCAGGACCGGTTTCGATCAGGGTATGACCGTAAGGGCCGGTGACGAGATAGGCAGCGACGACGCCCGGTGTGCTCTGAAAGAGCAGATCGAGGAGCCAGAGGTCGGGCGCGAGCTGGCGTGGTCGAACGTGTTCCATGGCAGAACAGTACCATGCCCGCTGTGATCTCGCACTCGCGAAGTGAACGTGTCGCGCGCCAGATCATGCGATTTGCCCGGGCAGACCGCATGACGGGGATTGTAGGCGTTATTCCCTCTCGGAGACCAATGGCGGCGGATATCTTGTTCCGATGGCTCACCCCGCCTTCGTCACCCCCGAACCGATAGCCACGGCGTCAGCCGTCGTGGCGAAGGGATTGTCACGCGTGTTCGGCGGCCGGCGAGCAGTGGACGACGTGAGCTTCGAGTTGCACGAGGGCGAGTGTCTCGCGCTCTTCGGTCCGAACGGCGCTGGAAAGACCACGTTGTTGCGCCTGCTCGCCGGACTCCTCTCACCGTCCGCCGGACTGTGCCTCGTGGGAGGTGCCTCGCTGCGTTCAGGGCCGGCCGCGCGAGCGCAAGTTGGACTCATTTCGCACGCGAGCATGTTGTACAGCACACTGTCGGCGCGCGAAAACGTGGAGTTCGCCGCGCGACTGCACGGCATGCCCGACCCTGTGGGCGCCGCACGCAGTGCGCTGACTTCCATGCGCGTGCTCGATCGCGCGGAGACCCCAGTGCGCTCGCTCAGCCGAGGTCTGCAGCAGCGCGTATCGATCGCGCGTGCAATCGTGCACGTGCCACGAGTGCTGCTCTGCGACGAGCCGTACACCGGCCTCGACGAAGTCGGCAGCGCTGCACTCACCGAGGCACTCAGAGAACGTCGCACGAGCGGCGCGGCACTCCTCCTGGTGACCCACAATCTCGCCGAAGGGCTCGCGCTCGCGACACACGCCGCCATCATGCGTCGCGGACGCTTTGCGCGCTACGAAGCGCGCGGCGACGTGGACGCAACGTCATACGCAACCGAGTATCGTGAGCTGGTGAGTGTCGATGCGTGAAGGAACGGCACCGAGCACGATGCAGGCCGCATTGCTCGTCGCGAAGAAGGATCTCGCCATCGAGTTCCGCACGCGCACAGCGTTCCTCTCCGCGCTGGTATTCGCGCTGCTCGGCGTCACGATCTTCTACTTCGCATGGGACTCGACGGCTGTCGCGGCGAGTGATCTCGCGCCTGGCGTGCTGTGGGTGATCTTTATCTTCGCTGCCCTCCTCGGCTTGCAGCGATCGTTCGGCAGCGAGCTGGCCGATCGCGCGATTGACGGACTCCTCGGTGCGCCCGTGTCGCGCGAGTCGATCTATCTCGGCAAAGCGCTCGCGAATCTCGTCTTCGTGTGCGGTGTGCTCGCGGTCACGCTGCCGGCCGTTGTGCTGTTTTATAATCTTCCACTCGATCGCGGTGTGCTGGCGCTGTCGGGCATTGCGCTTCTTGCGGCGATCGGACTCGTTGCAGTCGGCACGCTCTTCAGCGCGATGGCGGTGAACACGCGCATGGCCGAGCTCTTACTCCCGATGCTCAGTCTGCCGTTCTTCGTACCGATTGTCATGGCGGCGGCGCAGTCGTCAGCACGCTTGATGGCCGGACGTCCGATTGCAGAGGCGTGGCCGTGGCTGCGCATTCTCGTGGCGTTCGACATCGTGTTCGTTGTGGCGTGCACGCTCGCTTTTCCTTTTACACTCGACGAATGACACACGCATCAGCGACTGACCTCGCGCCACCCAGGCGACCGGATGCGCTGCTCGGCATCGCGCTCGCGGCGGTTGTCGGTGTCTATGTGCGCGCCTGGGCCTTCACTCCGATCGAAGCGAGACAAGGCGCAGCGCAGAAGATTCTGTACATCCACGCGTCGGCGGCGTTCATCGCGCTCTATCTCGCGTTCGTGCTCCTGGCGATCGCGAGCGCGCTCTATCTCTGGCTCAAGGACGAGAAGCTCGATCGCGTGGCCGAGAGCGCGGCGGAGGTCGGGCTCGTGTTTACGACGGTAGTGTTGATTACGGGTCCACTCTGGGGAAAGACAATCTGGGGAGCATGGTGGACATGGGACGCGCGGCTTACGTCGACGCTGTTCCTCTGGTTCATCATTCTTTCGTACAGCATGTTGCGCGGTGCGGTTGAAGATCGGGCACGGCGTGCGCGGTATTCGGCGGTGCTTGGAATTCTCGCTGCGCTGCTCGTGCCGTTCATCCATCTCAGCGTGTACATGTTCCGGACGCTGCATCCGATGCCGATTCTGCTCAAGCCCAGCACTCCGTCGATGTCGCCGGAGATGCGGACGACGTTCCTTCTCGCCTTTCTCGCGTTCACGCTGCTGTTCGCGGCGTTTCTGCGCGCGCGCTATCGCGTCGCGACGCTGCGCGACCTTGTCGCCGACCTCGAACAGGAGGCTGCATGACTCCCGACAACGCCGTCTTTGCGGCCGTGGCGTATACGCTCGCCTCTGTCGTCTACCTGTCGTACTCGCTCATTCTCGTCGCGCGTGAGCGTTCGTTCCGCGCGAAGCTCGGGCAGCTCGAGAGTGCGCTTCGCCCGTGAGCGCAGGAACGCATGGAAAGGGAATCGTCTATCTCGTCGGCGCGGGACCCGGTGATCCGGGACTCCTCACGGTCCGTGGTCGTGCGCTGCTCGAGTCGTGCGATGTGATCGCGACGGACGCGCTCGCGAATCCCGCGATCGTTGCGGCGGCGCGCCTCGTGAATCCCGCTGTTGTGATTCACGATGTCGGCAAGCGTGGAGGCAGCACGGAGTCGTCGAGCCAGGAAGAGATCGATGCGTTGCTCGTGCGGCTGGGTCTCGAGGGAAAGCGAGTGGTTCGGCTCAAAGGCGGTGATCCGCTTGTGTTCGGCCGCGGAAGTGAAGAGGCACAGGCGCTCGCGCGCGCGGGCGTTGCGTTCGAGCTCGTGCCGGGTGTGACGGCGGGGGTCGCCGCGCCTGCGTATGCCGGAATTCCAGTCACGCATCGCGGCGTGGCGACGTCGGTCACCTTCGTGACAGGACACGAAGATCCCTCCAAGCCGGAAACGCAAACCGACTGGGCATCGCTCGCGCGGGCGGGCGGGACGATCGTGCTGTACATGGGAGTGAAAACATTACCGCGCATCGCGAGCGCGCTCATCGCGGGCGGCATGTCCTCGAATACTCCGGCAGCGTCGGTGCAGTGGGGCACGCACGCGCGTCAACGCACGGTGACCGCGACAGTCTCCACCCTTGCCGACGCTGTGTCGCGCGAAGGGCTGACCGCGCCAGTGATCACGATCATTGGTGACGTCGTCTCGTTGCGCGATCAGATCGCGTGGTTCGACCGGAGGCCACTGTTCGGGAAGCGTATCGTCGTAACGCGCGCATCCGCGCAGGCGACCGGACTACGTGACGCACTCGCCGAGCTGGGCGCCGAGGTGCTCGAGCTGCCCGCGATGCGCATCGAAGAGATCGATGCTGCGGCACTGCGAGCGTCGCTGGAGCGGCTCCGCGAGTTCGACTGGCTCGTGTTCACGAGTCAGAATGCGGTGCGCATCACCTGGGATGCGCTGCGGTCGATGGGCCGCGACGCGCGTGCATTCGCCAACGCCCGTATCGCGTGCGTCGGTCGATCGACGAGCGATGCCCTGCTCGCTCGTGGCCTGACGGCGGATGTGGTACCGGAGCGGTTTGTCGCCGAGGGCGTGCTGGACGCGATGACAGTGCGTTCTGACGTGAGCGGAACGCGAGTGCTGTATCTCGCCGCAGAAGGCGCGCGTGAGGTGCTGCCCGAAGGTTTGCGAGCACTCGGCTGCGATGTCGAAATCGTGCGCGTTTATCGCAGTGTGAACGACGGCGAGGGCGCCGACACATTGCGCACTGCGCTCGTGACAGGGCATGTCGATGCAGTGACGTTCGCCTCGGCGTCGGCGGTGCGTGGCTATGTCGACGTGGTCGGTGAGGTGCTGGCGCGCACCGTTCCGGCGATCTCCATCGGGCCGATCACGAGTGACGCTGTGCGGAATGCGGGCATCGCGCTCGGTGCCGAAGCGTCTCAAGCGTCGGTGCTCGCGCTCACGGAGGCGACGCGTGAGTTTGTGCGCGCGTCCAGCGCATAACGTGCCGATCACTCGCTCTGCTCCAGAACCCGCGCGTGTCGCGCTTGCGACGTCGAGCAAGGTGTCCAGTCTCACCGATGATGATCGGCTGCTCGTCAGTGCGCTCGCTGCGCACGGTGTGCATGCCGAGCCCGCCGTGTGGACCGATGTCGATCGAGATTGGCGCTGCTACTCAGCGGTCGTCATCAGGTCCACGTGGGACTACCACCTGAATCACGTCGCGTTTCTCGCGTGGCTCGATCGTCTCGAGTCTGCTGGCGTACACGTGTTCAATCCGCCGTCGCTCGTGCGCTGGAATGCGGAGAAGAGCTACTTGCGCGAGTTGGCAGATCGCGGCATTGCAACGGTGCCGACGCGATGGGTGGAGTGCCGTGAGGAAATCTCGCTGCCGGCGATCCTTCACGAGACAGGTTGGGATGACGTCGTGATCAAGCCGTCAGTGTCCGCATCAGCGCATCAGACGTGGCGCGTGTCGTTGCACGACACGTCGTCGAGCGATGCGCAGTTCCGGGCGATGGTCACGAACGGGCGAGTAATGGTGCAGCCGTTTCTTCGAGCGATTCAGGATGACGGTGAGTGGTCGCTGCTGTTTTACGGCGGCGAGTACAGTCACGCGGTCATCAAGCGGCCGACCAGAAATGACTTTCGTGTCCAGAAGGAGCATGGTGGAAGTTCAGAGGCTGCTGAGCCGTCAACCGACGTGATCATGGACGCTCGGCGCGTACTCGAGGCCGCGCAGCAGGGAAGGGACGCGTCACTCTACGCGCGAGTCGATGGTTGCGTCGTAGATGGCCGCTTCGTGCTGATGGAGCTCGAGCTGATCGAGCCGGACCTCTTTCTGCGAGCGCACGTCGAGGCGCCGGAACGTTTGGCATCCGCGCTGCTTGGCGCCATCCACCGGATTGGCTCCGACGGCACTCGCGTTCATCCACTGCACGCTCATGACAATCCCCGCAGTGGTGCACCTGCGCTAGATTTGTGACGTGACTTCACCCGCGACATCTCCAGTCAGAATCGGCACACGTACCTCCGAGCTCGCTCTCCGGCAGGCGCGGATGGTTCAGACTGCGCTCGCGGAACAGGGCGTGGAGAGCACCCTCGTCACCTTCAAGACTGTCGGCGACAAGCGGCTCGACGAGCCGCTGAGCGCGATCGGCGCGAAGGGATTGTTCACAAAGGAGCTCGAAACTGCGTTGATCAAGAACAAGATCGACGTCGCTGTTCATTCACTGAAGGATCTTCCAACCGAATCGCCGGATGGGCTCATCGTTGCCGCGGTGTTGAAGCGCGAAGACCCGCGCGATGTGCTCGTCGTCAACAACCGGATTCTCGCCGAATCACTCGAAGAGCTTCCTGCTGGTTCGCGTATTGGCACCTCGAGTCTCCGTCGTCGTGCGCAGTTGCTTGCGCTTCGTCCCGATCTCGAAGTCGCCGAGCTGCGCGGCAACGTGCCCACCCGACTCAAGAAGATCGATGAGGGCCGAGTGCACGCCGCCATTCTTGCTGCTGCCGGTCTGCACAGGCTTGGTGCGCAGCAGCACATCACCAGCTATCTCGACGCGCCAGCGTGGTTGCCTGCGGCGGGGCAAGGCGCAATTGCGGTGCAGACGCGCGCTGACGACAATCGCATGCGCAACCTTACCGATGCGCTCAATGATCACGCGACGATGCGCGATGTAAAAGCGGAGCGCGCGTTTCTCGCGGCGCTCGAAGGCGGCTGTCAGGTGCCGATCGGCGCGCTTGCAATCGAGGGCGACGGCGTGCCGATGCTGCACGGAATGATCGCGGACGTAAATGGAGCGCGGGTGGTGCGTGGCTCCATCGTGCTCGACCTGAACGATCCGGAGCTGAGCGGGATTCGATTGGCGAACCAGTTGCGCGGCGAAGGCGCGTCCGAGATCCTCGAGGGATTGCGACGCGCGAGCCACGTCCCCTCGCCACAGCCGGAATAGCCGACAATCATGCCAGCATTTCCCGAATATCGTCCACGCCGCCTCCGTCGAACGCCGGCACTGCGCGCACTCGTGCGCGAGACGGTGCTCGCGCCGTCGCAGCTCGTGCTTCCACTGTTCGTCCGAGCAGGCACGGGAATCAGGCAGCCGGTGAGCTCGATGCCCGGCGTGAGTCAGACGTCGGTTGACGAAATGCTCGTCGACGCACGGGCCGCTGCCGCTGCGGGAATCGGTGGTGTGTTGCTCTTCGGGATTCCGGCCCACAAGGACGCCGAAGGCAGTGCAGCGTGGGACGATGAAGGACCGGTGCAGCAGGCGGTGCGTGCACTCAAGCGCGAACTGCCGCAGCTCGTCGTCATCACCGACGTCTGCATGTGCGAGTACACGGACCACGGACACTGCGGCATTCTTCGCGATGGCGACGTCGACAACGACGCGACACTCGCGCTGCTGGTGCGCGAGTCACTCTCGCACGCGCGCGCGGGAGCTGATGTGGTTGCGCCGAGCGATATGATGGATGGGCGCGTGGGTGCGATTCGTCGCGCGCTCGACGACGCGGGATTCTCAAACACGGCGATCCTCAGCTACGCGGCGAAATTTGCGACGGCGTTCTACGGCCCGTTCCGCGAGGCGGCCGAAAGTACGCCGCAGAGTGGCGACCGTCGTGGGTATCAGATGGACCCCGCCAACGCGAACGAGGCACTGCGCGAGACGATGCAGGACATCGAGGAAGGCGCGGATATGGTGATGGTGAAGCCAGCTGGTCCTTTTCTCGACATCGTGTCGCGCGTCAAGCGCGAAACCGGATATCCGCTCGCGGCATATCAAGTGAGCGGCGAGTTCGCCATGATTCATGCAGCCGCGGAGCGGGGGTGGATTGACCTCAACCGTGCGATGATGGAAAGCCTGATCGGAATCCGCAGAGCTGGAGCGGATATCATCATCACGTATTTTGCGATTGATGCAGCGCGAATTCTGAATGACAGAAATGATAGGACGAGAGGATGATCGGATGACTGAATGCCATGCCGCACCCTGAATCCCTATCCTATCCGTCTATCCTCCTCTCGTCCCGTCTCATGAAGTACAGAATCTTTCCCAACACTGACGTCCGCGTCTCCGAAGTTGGATTCGGCACGTGGACCCTCTCCACTGGCTGGTGGGGCGAGAAAACCGACGCCGAAGCAGTGTCGATGATGCGCCGTGCACTCGACGATCATGGCGTCACCTTCTTCGACGCCGCGGACGCATACGGAAACGGCCGCGCCGAACGGCAGATTGCCGACGCATTTCGCGGCCGACGCAGCGAGATCGTGATCGGCACCAAGATCGGCTACGACATCTACGACGAGGCCGCGCAGAAGAATCGGCGCGGACAATCCGAGCTTCCAATGCGCACCGATCCGCAGTTCATGCGCATGGCGGTCGACAAATGCCTCGAGCGGCTCGAGACCGACTACATCGACGTCCTTCAGCTCCACAACGCGAAGATGGAGCATGTGCGGGACGCTGAGCTCTGGGGCACCCTCCGCGATCTGCAGCGCGAGGGAAAGATCAAGACGTGGGGCGCGGCGTTCGGTCCGGCGATCGGCTGGCTGTACGAGGCCGTGGAGCTCGTGGAGCGCGAGCCAGACATCAACACCATCCAGATGATCTGGAACGTACTCGAACAACATCCAGGCTCGGCGATGATTGAAGCGGCGCGTCGTCATGCGCCGAACTGTTGCTTCAATGTGCGCGTAACGCACGCCAGTGGAATGCTCGAGGGAAATTACACGGAAGACACCGTGTTTCCCGAGAATGATCATCGTCGCCACCGGCCGCGCAGCTGGCTGGTGAACGGCGTGCAGAAGGTGAAGACGCTCGATTTTCTGGCTCGCGGAATGACGCTCGGCCAGGCGTCACTCAAGTGGCTGCTGGAGGAGCCGCTCGTCGTCACCACGTTGCCGAACATCTACGACGAAGCGCAACTGCAGGAATTCGCGCAGGCAAGTAGCCTCCCCGGTCTCGACGCCGAGCAGATGCTGAAGGTCGAACAGCTGGATGCGGTCAACTTCGGCATCGACGAAGACGTCATGAAGTACAAGGGTGCCATGACGCGGACCACCGGCGCGAATACCGATCTGCAGGACGCAAGGAATCCCATCTCACGGCCGACCGCTTCGGCCCACCACGGCACGTAATGCTGAACCTCTGGCACGACCTTCCCGCAGGCCTGCAGGTTCCCGAGTGCGTCACTGCTGTGATCGAGATTCCGTCCGGGAGCCGGAACAAGTACGAGCTCGACAAGGCGAGCGGCATGCTCAAGCTCGACCGCGTGCTCTTTTCCGCCGTGCATTATCCGGGCGATTACGGGTTCATCCCGCGGACGCTGCATGAGGACGGCGATCCGCTCGACGTGCTCGTGCTCGTGAAGGAGGAGACGTTTCCCGGCTGCCAGATCGACGTTCGTCCGATTGGCGTACTGAAAATGCTTGATCGCGGAGAGCCGGACGACAAGATTCTTGGCGTCCCGCTGCACGATCCGTTTCAGCAGGAGTACTTCGACATCGCCGACATCTCGCAGCACATGCTGAACGAGGTGGAGCACTTCTTCCGGACGTACAAGGATCTCGAGGGCAAGCGTGTCGAGATCATCGGCTGGGGGAAGAGCGACGAGGCGTCGCGAATCGTGCTGGAGTCCGTTGCCCGATACGAGAAGACGTACGGCTCCAAGCGGGAGCTGCGCTGACGTTCCAGGCGCAGTCTGACATGATGTCGACGTATCCCGGCGCACAGGTGCCGGTGTAGCGTTACGACGGCCGGCCCGATGCGGCTCGCGAATGCCGTCGTGTTACCGAACGGACTGGAGCCTCGCATGCCAACGTCCACGAATGTCCCCAGCGATCGCCGTTCCTTTCTGACTACACTTGCCACTGGCTCCGCCGCACTCGCGGCCGGCGGAGTGGCCATGCAACTCGGCGCTGAGACTGCGTCGGCGGAGTCGTTCGAGGGCTCGCCGGTAGATGAGGCATGGCTCGGAAAGCTCAACGGGAAGCACAAGCAATTCTTCGATGCGGTAACCGTGAACGACGGTTTCCCGATGGGGTTCGCGATGAACTTCCTGAACCTCTACAACGACGCGTACAAGATTCCGGACGCGAATCTCAGCGCCGTTGTCGGCCTGCGGCATTTCTCCATTCCGCTCGCGTTCACGGATGACATCTGGGCGCGCTACAAGCTCGGCGAGTTCACGAAGGTGATGGATCCGAAGACGAAGGCGCCGGCGACGCGGAACATCTACTACCACTCGGGCTCTGGCGACGTGATGATGCCGGGCATGGCAATCGAAAAGCTGCAGGCGCGCGGCGTAACGTTCACCGTCTGCAACATGGCGCTCACCATTCTCAGCGGAATGATGTCGGGCATTGCCGGCGTCACGCCTGACGTCGCGAAGCAGCAGTGGACGTCGGGGTTGATTCCCGGGATGGTGCTGGTGCCGGCGGGGGTGCTGGCGGTGAATCGTGCGCAGGAAAAGGGGTGCACGTACTGCTTTGGGGGGTGACGTTGCCGGGCGAGCGCTTTAAGTCGCAAAGTACTTGACAGCTTTGGCTCGTTTGTGCATCATGCGCCTGGATGCCTGGACGCATGGAGACTGAACGATGACTGCGCTCGCCCGTCTGCTCTTTCCGGTTCCGGCTCGTCGCCGGACTCCTGCGACGCTGCTCGTGTGGTGGGAATCACGTCGGCCGACGTACAACCTCCTTGTCGGCGGAACAGGCGTGTTGACGCTTGCAACACTGCAGGGGCTCAGCTGGCTGCCGCCGCACCTGTCGTTTCAGGTGCCGTGGCAGCTGGTCGTACTGTATGGCGTGACGGCGAATATCTGCTATTCCTTCGGATATTTGTTCGACGCGTTGCTGGCGCGGATGTTCGGCGACGAAATCGCTCCGGTTGGACCAACGCTGTTCCGTCACGGGCTCGTGTTCAGCGTCGGGCTCACGTTATTGCCGATCGGCGTGGCATGGGGAGCTTATCTCTTCCATGTGGGTCGATTGGTGCTCGGACGCTAGGGGCGGCGTCGCACGACACGCCGCACGACACGCCGCACGACACGCCGGACGACACGCCGCACGACACGCCGCACGACACGCCGCACGACACGCCGCACGACACGCCGCA
>JBDUCR010000034.1:0-17953 GCA_040003345.1 bacterium | reverse complement strand
ACTCGCTATCGCTCCTGCGGGATGACAGTACTCGCTATCGCTCCTGCGGGATGACAGCGGTATCAGTGAGCGAGCCAAGGAACGCGCGGATCGCCGAACGTTCAGCCGCGGACAGATGCAGCGAATCAGACGCGAGCGTTTGATTCGTGATCCGCGCCCCTGCTCCGCGTCCGCCGCCAGCGTCGTAGAAGCGAATGACGTCGTCGAGCGACGCGAAGGAGCCGTTGTGCATGTAGGGCGCCGTGAGAGCCACGTTGCGCAGCGACGGCGTTTTGAATGCGCGCTCGTGCTCTGGACGTCCGTCGATCTGCGCGCGACCTCGATCAGCATCGAGCGTCGCAGGACGTCGCGGCGAGAGTGGAGTGCCGATCACCTCGACATCCGACGCGACGTAGCGCGGTGGTGTGCTACCGCTAAAAAGCGGCGCGAAGTGACACGTTCCACAACCGGCTTTCCCCATGAACAGATTGAATCCGCGACGTTCCTCGGCGCTCAATTGTTCGGTGTCACCGCGCACCGCTTTGTCGAAGCGCGAGTTTAGCGCCGAGAGGCTGCGCACGTACGTCGCCAGAGCCTGACGCACGCGAATTGGAGTAGCCATTTCGGCTGATCCAGAGTCGACGAACGCGCGCGCGAATTGCCGAGAGTACGATGCGTCGGCACGCAGCGACTGCACGACGCGCTCGACCGAGCTTCCCATCTCGGCACGGCTACGCAGCACTTCGATCACTTGATCCTCGAGCGTGGCCGCCCGTCCGTCGGCGAATTGCGCAGGTTGCAGCCCCGCATTGATCAGCGTCGGCGTGTTGCGTGCGACCACCGCTCCGTGTGTGTCCACACTCGTCGCCTTCGGCACTCCGTCGGAAAAGGCGCGGTTCGGGTCATGACAGGTCGCACAGCTTCGCCGACCGGTGCCGGATAACGACGGATCGAAGAAGAGGCGTCGACCGAGCGCTACGAGCTCGCGAGATGACGGTGGTGTCGTTCGCGGAGCGTAGGCGCGTGCGTCAAACGCATTCGCCGCATACGGAGACGCAACGTCGGCACGCAGCCCGCGCGGCATGCTGATCGATGTCGCGACGATCGCTCGACGAAGAGAATCCAGCGCGCGCGCAACAGGCTCGCCATACTCCGCGAGATATGCGAGGCGATCGAATGACTCGAAGTCCGGATGCGCTCGGAGATAGTCGATGGCGCGCATCAACCCGGAGTCGAGCCTTGCGCGTTCGAATGCACGCGTAGGCCAACGGTCGCCAACTGCTGCGTACAACGAGCGCACACCGTCGAGCGCATCGGCGCTCTCGCGCATTGCGTCACCAGTGCGCGGAGCATCGAAGCCCGCAATGCCGAGCGTTGACACACGCACCAGTTCGAGGCGCGTGAACTCGATGACTTGCGCGTCCGTCGGAGAAATAGCTGCGGCGATCTCCCGCACGTGCGCAACGGCCGGGCCCATGGCCTCGACAAGGTGTTGTGCGCTGTCGGCGTGACCAGCTGCGACGCTCGGCCACAACAGCTCTTCGATTGCGGGAAATCCTCGTGCGCCGAATGTGGACGGCGGCGGCGCGTCCTCGTCATCAACTTCCTGTCGACGAGAGTTGAACTCGGCCGCGAGGGCTGGCGCGTAGAATTCGACGATGCCTTCCGCGCGCTTGTATTGCGTGCGCGCTTTGCGAAATGCTGAGCGAATGCGACGCTCATCTCCTGCATCGGCCATCGTGCGCGATGACAGCACGCTCAGTTCGCGAGCCAGCACCGCGAGAGAAGCGCCGAGCGAATCGGCATCGCCCTGAATCACGCGGCGGACATCTGCGACCGTCTCAGGAGCGGGTACCGCGTGCACAACCGGCATCGAGGTCGCGATGCAGCATCCGCCGAGACACGCTCCGATGACCGATTGCCAGCGGCGGATATGGTCGCGCATTCCTCTCATGACACGCGGTGCGCGAAGCTGCTGCTACTTCCAGGTGATGTCGATCGAGTCCCGAAGGGTGGTCGCTGCTGTTGGCGCGGTCGCATATCCGGCAGCGGGGACGTCGCGCCCATAGCTGCGTGAGGTCGCCTTGCCGCTGTTCGTGACCGTCACAAGCGTGAAGCCGAAGTAGTTGCCAGTGCTCGGAATGGTTTGATCGGCCGTCGCATCGATCGGCGTGCCGCCGTTTCCGGCGATGATCATCCACGTTTTGCCGGTCGGCTGCGTGCGGTAGTACACGTGGTTGTGCGCCGAGAACATCGCTTCGACCTGATTGTTCGTGAGCGCAGTCCAGAACGCATCGCGCGCTGGTATGTCGTTCGAGAGACCGTCGGTGGGCACAGTCGGATATGGATACGCCGGCTTGTGTCCGATCGCGAAGATGTGTTTCACACCGCGGGACTTCGCGGCGGCAAGATCCGTCGTGATCCATGCGGTCGGCACATGCCAGTCCTTGCCGACGGGATCCGTATCGAGCGTGAGGAAGTGCGCGTCCTTGAAGTCGAACGAGTAGGTGAGCTTGCTCTGGTCGCTCGCTAGGCCGTCGGCCCCGCCTGCTGCCGGACCATTGCCACCGCGCGCGATGTACGGCCCCATGTCACGCAGCCACGTGCGCTCGCCGGGCCCGTACGCAACCTTCGCGAGATTGTCCGTCTCGTGATTTCCGGGAATCGCAACGAGCTCCACTCCCGACGCGGGCAGCGGCGATGCCTGATACAGCGCAATCCAGCCCTTGAGCTCGCGATCGAGTGCCGTGCTGTCATTGGTATAGCCAAACACCATATCGCCGGCGAAGAACAGGAAGTTGGGCTTGGGATTCATCGCGGCGATGTCGGCGAACGTGCGGTTCAGCTCCTGCACATTCGCCGTGCTGATGACACCAAGTGATTCGGGTGCTGCGACGCGATTGCAGCCGACGACGACGAACGAGTAAGCCACGCCATTCGGATCGATGTTCGGAACCGTGGAGTCCGAGCCGCAAGCGAAGGCAATCGCGCTGGCGAATGTAGCGAGGCCGATCTTGTTGCCGCGTGTAAGACGCATGTGCCGTGGCGGAATGGGGAACGATGGAACTGCCGTTGCACGAAATTCCGCGCCAATCGTCAAGGATTCGTGACGGTCGTGTAACTGCCTGTCACGTTCATCCGCCGTACGGCGCCCGCTGGAGCGACTTCCGATACCGGATCGCGGCGCAAACGTGACACATTCGTCGAATTCGCGAATGATTCTGTATGCGTGTCGAAGATGCAGCGCTCACCTCGCTATCGCGTCGCAGCCAGCGCGAGCCTTCTCGCATTGTTGTGGCTGAGTGTCGGCTTTCTGCGCGCGCGATACTCTGCGCCGCCGCCGTTCGTTCCAGCGATTCGCGACGCGCCGCCGACACCGATGCGCGGGATGTTCGAGGCGCGGCTCGACTCGTTGGCCATCGCTCTTCACTCGCTTGCCGCCGCGATCGGCGACCAGCGGCTCGAGCCGGCGCGCAGTGCCTTTCGCAATGCACGGAGGTTGTACAAGGAATCGGAGTTTCTGCTCGCGTTCTATGCGCCTGCGGCGACGAACGCTCTGAATGGTCCCGTCGAGGCGGACGACCCCGATTTGCCTGCAACACCACTCGGAGCGCGCGCGTCGTTTGCCGTCGTCGAGCACGCCCTCTTCGGCGACACGGTGGCCGTGGGACGCGGCGCGGCGCTGACCGCCTCACACTCCATGCTGCGCTCGCTGCGATCATTCCGCGACGCGACGCACCTGCTGGACATCAGTGACACTGCGTCCCTCGACGCCGCGCGACTCGAGCTCGCACGCGTCAGCACACTCGGCATTGCCGGCTTCGATAGTGATGAATCAGGCGATGCGCTCATCGAGAGTGCCGCGGCAATCGATGGTGTCGCTGATGCGATTGCGCGACTTCAGACGTCGCGCATTCCCGAGCCGGCTCTTGCTCGTGCGGCAACGGCGCTGCGTGCGGCATCAATGGAGTTGCGTGCACATCCGGCGTTCGACGAGCTCGATCGCCTTGACTTCGTTGTGCGCTACGGAACGCCGTCGGCTCGCGCCGTGCTTGCACTGAGACGCTCGATCGACGCGCGGCCGGTGGCGGCGCGACGCCTTTGGCGCCCTGCTATCGCGACGCCATTCGAAGCGGGCGCTTTCGACGTTTCCGCGCTCGCGCCAGAGTACGCGCCCAAGAGTTCCGCAGCACTTGTCGCGCTCGGCGAACAGTTATTCGCCGATGCACAACTGTCCGGCGCGCGCAATCGATCGTGCGCGAGCTGCCACCAACGATCTCTCGCGTTCACCGATGGACAAGCGCGAGCCGCTACTGTGTCCTCGAGCGGTCAGCAACTTCGCAACACACCGACGCTGATCAATGCGGCGCTGCAGCCCTTCATGTTCGCCGACCAGCGCGCCGGCTACGTGGAGGATCAGATTCGCGTCGTGCTCTCGAGCGACGCGGAGATGGCGAGCTCGCCGCAACTCGCAGCGAAGCGTGTCGCCGCGGACTCGAGCTATCTGAGCCAGCTTCGCGCGTTGGGTCAGCCGCCTGCCGCCGTTGACGAGCGTCTCATTCGTGTCGCGCTCGCCGCGTACGTTCGTTCTCTCGTTGCGCTCAACTCGCCGTTCGATCGCGCAATTCGCGGTGACACAGTGGCGATTTCGTCGAGCGCGCGACGCGGTTTCAATCTGTTCATGGGCAAGGCGCGCTGTGGGACCTGTCATTTCGCGCCGCTCTTTGGCGGAACGATGCCGCCAGACTTTATCCGATCGGAGCTCGAGATCATTGGCGCGCCAACGACGCCCGCGACCCACAACGCGCGGCTGGACGCCGACGAAGGACGTGCCCGCGTCGACGGAGCCTTTGTGCATCGAGCGGCGTTCAGGGTGCCGAGTGTTCGGAACAGCGCGGTTACTGCACCATACATGCACAACGGTGTCTATCGCACACTTGACCAGGTCATCGACTTCTACGATCGCGGCGGCGGCGCGGGCATCGGAGAATCGGTCTCGGCACAGACGCTTTCATTGCGGCCGTTGCATCTCACACCAACCGAGCGCGCCGATCTCTTGTCCTTTCTTCGAGCGCTGACGGACACGGCTGTCGCCACTACCGTCGTTTCGAAGCCGTGACACGGGCGTCGCACAACGTGTGCGGTGGCCTGTCAGTTTCTCGCGGATGCTCACATTCAGCACTCGCGAGGATATGGCCAATGCTCAGGCGTGTGAAGGCGTTTTACTCTGAAGTCGCAATCGTTTCTGTGGTCTCTCTTTCTACGCTCGCTGCGTGCTCCGAGAGCACGACATCGCCGCAGCCCGGCGACATCTCGAGGGTCAATCACGTCGTCGTGATCTATCTCGAGAATCACAGTTTCGACAATCTCTATGGTGAGTTTGCGGGCGCGGACGGATTGGCCAACGCCTCCGCCGCAGCGAAGCAGATCAGCACAACCGGCACTGCGTACGCAACGCTGCCGCAGGTCAACGGATCGCCGATCCCGACGAGTCTTCCGAACGCGCCATTCAATATCGACCAGTTCGTTCCGCCCACTGTGGCCACGCGTGATCTCGTGCATCGCTATTACCAGGAGCAGATGCAGATCGACGGCGGCAAGATGGACAAGTTCGCAGCCGTGAGCGATGCCCAGGGTCTGAGCCTCGGCTACTATCACACGGCGTCGCTACCGCTCGCAGCGGAGGCGGCCAAGTACACGCTCGCCGACCACTTCTATCACAGTGCGTTCGGCGGATCGTTTCTGAATCACATCTTCTTCATCGCCGCCGCGCCGCCGGTCTTTCAAGGCGCTCCGGCCAGCATCACGGCGGTCGTCGATGGGAGCGGCAATCTCGTCACCGATGGTGCCGTCACGCCCGATGGATTCGCAGTGAACACGTCGTTCACCGTGAACCAGCCACATCCCGCGGCCGCGGCTCCAGCTTCTCTGGTACCGAATCAGACGATCCCGACGATCGGCGATCGCATGGATGAAGCGAACATCAGCTGGACCTGGTATTCAGGTGGCTGGAACGATGCCCTTGCCGGCCACGCCGATCCGCTGTTTCAATTTCATCACCAGCCGTTCGCGTATTTCACCAAGTACGCCGACGGAACGGCAGCGAAAGCGCAGCATCTCAAGGACGAGACGGACTTCATGGCCGCCGCAGCAGCAGGCACGCTACCCGCGGTGTCGTTCATCAAGCCACTTGGCGCGAACAACGAGCATCCCGGCTACACGGATCTCATGAGTGGTGAGCAGCACACGCTGGCGCTCATCAACGCTGTACGAAACGGCCCGAACTGGAAAGACGCCGCGATCATCATCACGTACGACGAGCACGGCGGTTTCTGGGATCACGTCGCGCCGCCGGTGATCGATCGCTGGGGTCCGGGCGCGCGCGTGCCGGCGCTCATCATCTCGCCGTTCGCGAAGAAGGGCTTCATCGATCACACGCAATACGAGACGGTCTCGATCCTCGCATTCATCGAAGCGCGCTATCACCTCACGCCGCTCACGAGCCGCGACAAGAATGCTGCGAATCTCACCAACGCATTCGATTTCTCAGTGACGCCGTAAGACGCGTCAGACGGACGGTCAGTGTTGATCGACCTTGATGGCGCCGGGATCGATAATGCCTGACATGCCGTCCGGCAGATCGGTGTAGATCACCACCGCTCGGCCATTGATGATGCGCGGAAAGATCGTGATGGTGCGACCCTTCGGGCGAATGGTCGCACCACCACCCGCCTCGCTTCGCTCGGCCATGCCCGTTCGTTTCGTCGTCGCGCGGATCACGGCGTCGGAAAATTCGGCGGCTTCGACCGTCGAGTCCCAGACGCTGGCCCAGACGATTCCCTTTCCCGACGCACTCTTCACGACGACGTAGCGATCGCCGTCCCAGCCCATCGCGGCGCGCGCAGCAATCTGTTCGTCCTTCAGATGCTGATAGATGAAGAGACGCGTGCCGAATTCTCCCATGTCGTCTTCGTACATCTTCGTCGCGCCGCGCGGCGCCGGCAACGTCACGATGCTCGGCTCATCGGGCGGAGTGTTGAAGTACGCGTTCGTATGCAACACTTGTTCGGTCGAACGTGGAATGTTCGCGAGCGGACTCGCCTTGCCATTCCGCTCCTTGAACCGCTCGACGAAATCGGCGCCGCTGAGATATGGAAAGAGCAGCGACTCCTGGATCATCATGGGCGCCGTGGCGAACACCGGCATCGCGCTCTGGCCTTCGCGAATGATCTCGCGCATACGCTCACGGCCGCCGACGCGCAGCGCGATGTTGTTGGACCCGCCTGACATGATGGAGATCTGCTCGAACTGCGCCTGTCCTTCGATCACCGCCTGTGCTGCGGTGAGCCTGTCGTTGTCGGTCGTCGCCTTCTGCAACGAGTCGAGACTGATGTATTGGTCTTGCAGCGCATGCACGAGCTCGTGCGTGATCGTGATGGCGACGACCTTCTCGTCGGCGCCATTCACGACGTAGAGCACCTTCGCCGCCGGATCGTAGTAGCCGATGACCTGCTCTGTCAGCACGGCGAGCAGGAACTTGCGGAGATCGAGCGAGTCGGGGAGCAGGCCGAGCAGCTTGTACGCTGCCTCTTCGCCCTGCAGCTCTTCGGTCGGCGTGTCCTCGTTGAATTTCTTCAGCAGAAAGTCGCGCACCTGTTCCTTGCTGCGCACTTCGACGCGCGGTGGCCGCTTGAACTTGAGTCCCGTCGATTTCTCGATGCGAGGAATCGCGTCTGCGACTTCGTGCGCATATGGACCGGTACCAGTCTCGCGCGGGCGGCCGAACGCAAGTGCCGCCGCGATGGCGACCACGATCACGACCGCTGCGACGCGGAAGTTCACTCTTCCCATTCCACTCTCCGTCCCGTCATGAGTCCCACGACGCGTGCGACATCGTGGCCGCGCACAACGATGCCATCATCGAGCAGCTGTCGCTCCAGATCGACATCGAGTTTGGCGCGGTCAGCGCCACTCGCTTGCGGCACGGCGGGAGCGGTCGATTCAGCCGGCGCCGGTGGGCGAACGAACGCAGCCTCGAGCTCCGCGCCGAACCGCTCCAGTGCGGCGATGCCACCGCGCGCCATGCGATTGATCGGCTCTCCGTCCATGTGCTCTGGGCTCGTGCGTGTGTTTACCGCCTTGCGTTGCGCCTCGAGCTGCCACGCGCGGCGACGCGAGATCAGGCCTTCCGCAATCGGGGAATATGACGCGGTCGCCTGCGTGTGAGCGCACGCCTCGTCGAGTGCATCGATGGCCTTGTCGGGACGCCGACGCTCGGGAACCCAGAGATCCGTGAGCTCGATCGACGCACGCACGGCAGCATCCGTAATGACGACGTTGTGATGCCGTGCCAGCGACGGAATACGTGTGCGCAAAATCTCGAGCGTCTCTGCCGGCGACAACTCGCGTACCGCAATCTTCTGGAAGCGACGCTCGAGCGCGGGGTCGCCGAGGATCCAGCGCTCGTACTCTTCGTCGGTGGTGGCGCCAAGCAGACGGAACTCGCCACGCGCGAGCGCGGGCTTGAGCATGTTGGCCGCGTCCATCGCCGAACCGTTCGCGCTTCCCTGCCCGATCAGATTGTGCATCTCGTCGACGAAAAGCAGCACATCGCCCGCCGCACTCGTTTCGGCGACGAGCGCTCGGAGCCGCTCCTCGTATTGTCCGCGATACGTCGTGCCGGCAACCATGCCGACGGCGTCGAGCGAAAGCAGACGCAGATCACGCATTGCGATCGGCACTTTCCCTTCGGCGATGCGCATGGCGAGCCCTTCGGCGATCGCCGTCTTGCCGACGCCGGCCTGTCCGACGAGCGCCGGATTGTTCTTTCCCTGGCGCAGGAGAATGTCGATCGTGCGCGCGATCTCCTCGTCGCGACAGCGAACGACCTCGAGCCGACCGGCGCGTGCGTCGGCGGTGAGGTCGCGGGTGAAGCGATTGAGGGCGGGAGTCTCGTGGCGAGTGTCTTCCATTACTGCGAAAACTACTCGGCGGTCAGCACGGGGACAGCGGTGGCAGTGATGGAGCTGTGCGTTCGCCAACTTGCGAAACTGAATGCACGGGAACGGCGGATTTACAGGGAACCAGCGGATCGACTTGGCTGGGGCTCACGGCGTCATCCCGCCAGAGCAGTCGATTTCAGCCTCTCGATCCTGAAGAAATTCGAGAATCAAAACGACGGAAAGACCTTCCCGAGGATTTGGTCGCCCCAGATCAGCATGATCACCGCGGCGGGGGCGAGGAACACTCCAAAGGGCACAAGCGGCATCTCCATTGGTGCGCCGGCCTGCCCTCCAAGTGCAAGCTCTGTTTGTGTCGCGACACGGCCACGTCGCAGCAATGCGATTGGGTAGACGATCGCCAGAAAGCCGACGGCCCCAAGCGTTGCACCGAGGAACACAGTGGCGATCGCTCGGGAGGGTCCGAGCGCGGCTCCCACGAACGCCATAAGCGTCATGTCGCCCATTCCCATCGCTTCGCGCTTGAGTGCCGCTTCGCCAAGCCATCCGATGATCGCGATGAGGCCTGCGCCGGCGCACGCGCCGACGAGTGCGTCGAGTGGGCCGGCAAACAGCGGGCTGTCACCGAGGAAGGGAGCCGCGAGCGCGGCAGCGAGCGTAATGAGCAGACCGGAGACCGTGAAGCCGTCGGGAATCAGATAATGTTTGAGATCGGTGACGGCGACGCCCACGAGAATCGTGAGGAAGACGGCGAGGCGCACGGCCGTGAACGTTGGACCGTAGTGCGCCACGCACAACGCCCACAGGATTCCGACACCGAGCTCGGCGAGTGGATAGATGATCGAGATGGGCTCGTCGCAGCAGCGGCAGCGCGCGCGCAGTACGAGCCAGCTTGCAAGCGGGATGTTCTCGAACCAAGCGAGCTGGTGTCCGCACGACGGACAGCGAGAGCGCGGACGGATGACGCTCAGCTCACGCGGCCAGCGCGCGATGCAGACGTTGAGAAACGATCCGACGCACAGTCCGACGACGAACGCGTAGACGGTGGCGAAAGTGGAGAGATTCACTGGCGGAGCTGATAGAGAAAGATGCCCGTCGCCACGGCGACGTTGAGCGACTCGACCACCGAACCGATGGGAAGCGCCGCGAGTGTATCGATACGTTGTCGTGCGTCCTGCGAGAGTCCGGCGCCTTCGTTGCCGACGACGAGTGCGAGTCGGGCGGGCGGATGAAGCGTGTCGAGTGGAGCACCGGCTGCGTCAGCGCCCCAGAGGGCGACGGCGTTTTGTTGGCGGAAGAGGTCGAGCTCGACCCAGGTCGTGGATAGCACCGGAAAGTGAAAGCTCGCACCCATCGCACTACGGACGACCTTGGCGTTCCATAGGTCAACGGTTCCGGGCAGCGCGACAGCTGCGGCGGCGCCCAAGGCGGCGGACGTCCGCAAAATTGTGCCGACGTTTCCCGGATCCTGGACAGCGTCGAGCACGACGATGCGGGCTCGCTCTGGGATGACGAGCGTTTCGAGCGTGCGCTCGGGAATCTCGGCGACGGCGAGGACTCCTTGCGGGGACTCCGTCTCGGCGGCACTGGCGAAGTCGAGTGGCCCAATCTCGACGATTTCCACGCCTGCGGTCCGAAGACTGCCTATCAAGGCGGTGCCGCGGGGAGCGTCGGCGAGCTGGGGCGCAACAAGAACGCCGCGCACGGGTAGACCCGATCTGACGAGCTCTTCGACGGCTCTGACGCCTTCGGCGGTGAACAGCCGCTGGCGCTCGCGCGCTCTGCGGCGCCGGAGGTCGCGTGCTAAAGTAAGCAGCTTCAAGATGTTATGATTTACGTTCAGCGGGAATGCTACTTGCGACTGTAGCCGACCACCGCTTCTTCAGAGAGTGCAATGAAACGAATCCTGGCTGTAGCGCTCGCGGTAAGCTTGACGGCCTGCGGCGTCTCCACGCAACAAGAAGTAGAGATGGGCGCGCAGTACGCGCAGCAGATCAATGCCCAGCTGCCGATCGTCGGCGATCCGGAGCTCAATCGCTACATCAACGTCCTCGGTGATTCAATCGCGCGGCTCACGTCGCGTACCGACATCACGGAGGCGAACGGCTGGCATTTCTACATCGTCGACAGCAAGGAAGTCAACGCCTTCGCCGTTCCCGGCGGCTACGTATATGTCAATCGCGGCCTGATCGAGCGCACGCAGCGGATGGACCAGCTTGCGGGCGTGCTCGGTCACGAGATCGGCCACGTCGTGCGACGGCACTCCATCAAGCAGATGCAGCAACAGCAGGGCGCGAACCTTGGCGTCACACTGGCGTGCGTGCTCACGAGCGTGTGCAACAACCAAGCAGGTCAAGCGGCAATTCAGGTCGGCGGTACCGCGTTGTTCGCGCGCTTCAGCCGGCAGGACGAAGCGGAAGCGGATGAGGAGGGCATTCGCAACACGGTGCGCGCTGGCATCAGCCCGAACGGCGTGCCCGAGATGTTCCAGATTCTCATCAATGAGCGGACCTCGAATCCCTCTGCGGTGGAAGGGTTCTTCGCCACCCATCCGCTCGAGGAGGATCGCATCGCGGCGACCAAGTCACTGATCGCGACGTACGATCCCGCCATCATTCGCTCACTCTCGACGGACTCGAAGAACTATCAGACGTTCAAGGCGCGCGTTCACTCATTGCCGCCGTCGCCGACGCCGCGGGCGCAGTAGCCCTTTGCTCGACGTGAGTTGTGAGATGCGCCGTGCATACGCACGGCGCATCTTTCGTTGATGGACAACAGGTCGCAGACAATTGCGCTCACGATCGCCGGCTCCGATTCCGGCGGCGGCGCGGGCATACAGGCGGATCTCAAGACGTTCATGCGCTTCGGCGTGTTCGGCACATCCGTCATCACCGCGGTAACGGCTCAGAACACACTCGGCGTTCGCGGTTGGGAGCGTGTGTCGCCTGACCTCGTGCGCTTGCAGATCGACGCAGTGGCCGAGGATCTTCGGCCGGCGGCGATCAAGAGCGGAATGCTGGGAGACGCAGAAGTGGTGAGCGCCGTGGCGGCGGGAATTCGTGCGCATCGGCTGGCGCCGTATGTGCTCGATCCTGTGATGGTCGCAACGTCGGGCGACCTGTTGCTCGAGCCGGACGCCGTGCGCGGGATTGTGTCGAAGCTGTTTCCACTTGCGACGCTCGTGACTCCGAATCTCGACGAGGCATCACTGCTTGTGGGCGAGACGGTTCGCGATGTGGACTCGATGGAGCGTGCTGCGAGAAGGTGCGTCGAGCAGCTCGGCGCAGCGGCTGCGCTCGTGAAGGGCGGGCATCTCGACGGCGACGCAGTGGTCGACGTACTGTACGATGGAGCGATTCTGCGCCGCTTCTCCCGCCCGAGGGTTGGCACGACCAGTACGCACGGCACCGGCTGTACACTGTCGTCGGCGATCGCTGCGTTGCTCGCAACGGGCAACACACTCGAGGACGCTGTCGAGCGCGCGCTCGACTTCGTGCATCGCGCGATTGCGAGCGCGCCGTCGCTCGGAGCCGGACACGGTCCGTTGAATCATTTCGCCTGACGTTTCGGGCGCGTGATGGCGTTACAGCGGCGCGGCGTTGGGCGTCTTTCAACACGCGCTGCAGAGCTCTTTCTCACGAGGATTCGTTGTCAGGCTCCGCCATTTCCGGTGTGCTTCTTTCCGATGCACAGAAGTCCGCGCCCGTGGCGGACAGCACGCCCGCTTCGCTCGCGGCGGACTGGCGGCTCGTGCTACTCGTGGTCTGGCTCGCGAGCAGTGCGTACGTATTCTGGCACCTCGGGCGAGGCTGGATGCCGTTCGACGACGGTGCGCTGGCGCAGAGCGCGGAGCGTCTGATACAGGGCCAGCTTCCGCATCGTGACTTCGACGAGATCTACACCGGCGGTTTGACCGTTCTGAACGCGACGGCCTTTCGTCTGCTCGGCACGTCCTTGTGGACGTTGCGGGTCGTGCTGTTCGCGGTGTTCGTAGCGTGGGTGCCGGCGGTGTTCTACATCGCCTCGCGATTGGCACGACCAGTTGTGGCAGGTGCCGTCACGTTGCTCGCAGTTGTGTGGTCACTGCCGAACTACTCGGCGGCACTGCCCTCCTGGTACAATCTCTTTCTCGCGACATTTGGCGTCGCTGCGCTCTTCCGGTATCTCGAGGTCGAGCGTGCGTGGTGGCTGGTCGTCGCTGGCATTGCGGGCGGACTCTCGTTTCTCGTCAAGGTGGTTGGGCTGTATGACGTAGCGGGCGTGCTGCTCTTTCTGGTCTTTCACGTGCATGCTCGCTCGCGTATGACGGCGGCGGTCGAGCCGCAGCGTGGGCGCGTGTACGCGGCGTTCGTCACGCTCTCGCTGTTGTTGTTCGTCGCCGCGCTCTGGTCGGTGATACGTCGTCAGCTCCATGCGCCCGAGGTGGTGCAGTTCGTTGTCCCAGGTATGTTGATCGCGCTGCTCCTCGTGCGAAACGAGTGGACGCTCCCGGCGGGCGCGAGTCGAGCGCGCTTCGAGATGCTTGCGCGATTGCTGGTGCCGTTTCTCGCGGGCGTCGCGCTGCCTGTCGCGGTGTTCCTGATTCCGTACGCGCTCAGCGGTTCGCTCGGCGCATTCGTGAACGGTGTGTTCGTGTTGCCGATGCGCCGGTTCGACACCGCGAACCTGCCCGCGCTGCCGCTCGTCACGATGTTCGCGCTGGTCCCGTTCGCGTTGATCGTGCTCGCAGTGCAACGCGTCGAGCGGCGACGACTTCTGGCGATTCTCTTCTCAATTGTACTGTCTCTGGTGCTGGCGATCAGCAACATCAATATCGCGACGTATCGGTTGGTGTGGAACGCGGCGCGCAACCTGTTGCCGGTGCTCGTACTCATTGGCGTCGCAGTGCTGTTGCGGGAACGGCATGCTGACGCGCGCGATCCGCTGCTCCGCGCGCGCACGATGATTCTGATCGCGGTGACCGCTCTGTGCAGCCTCGTGCAGTTCCCGTTCGCGGCGGCCAACTACTTCTGTTACATCGCGCCGCTCGTCGCGCTGTCGGCGCTTGCACTGCACAGCTATCTGCGGCCAACGCGAGGTGCTTCGCTTGGGTTGGTGATCGGCTTCCTCATTGCGTTCGCCGTCTTTCGTTCCAATGGCACGCCGTTGTACCGCATGGGTGTGGCGTACCAACCGCCGTTTCCGATGACGACGTTAGCGCTCGAGCGCGGCGGTATCGAGGTGCCATCCGTGCAGGCGACGGCGTACGGCGAGCTCATTCCGCTGCTCGAGGCACACGCACGCGGCGGCTACACATGGGCGTCACCCGACACGCCGGAGATCTATTTCCTTGCGGGCCTCAGGAATCCGACGCGCTCGCTGTTCGAGTTCTTCGAGGATTCGACCGGCTATCAACGGCGGACGCTCGACGCGCTCGACGCGCGCGGCGTGACTGCAGTGGTCATTAACCGGACGCCGTACTTCTCTCACGGCGTGACGCAGGAGATGTACGCGCAGTTGAGGACGCGCTATCCCAGAACGCGGAGCATTGGTCCGTTTCAACTGCGCTGGCGCGACTGAGTCGTGGGGTTGTCGACAGTGCGACGAACGACGTGGGTGCGGATCCTTCGACTCGCTTGGCTCGCGCTCAGCTAGGGTGACAGCGTCGACGCTCGCTCAGCAAGGTTGACACACGTTCGCGCTGCATCAGAACTGGTTCGTGTAGCTCATGAACTTGTACTTTCCGTCGCGCTCGATGATGGATCCGAAATAGCGCTTGGTGACGGTGACTCCACCCGCGTCCGCGATAGTGAGCAGACACCCGGCGTAGCGCGTGTTGTGGCCCTCGTGAAGCACCTTGGGATCGCACTTGTGTCCAACGTAGGTCATGGGCTTGCCGCCCAGCCGACGTACGAGGCGCGTGAGGCCTGACGTGCTCGGATTCTGAATCAAGCTCCATGCGAGCGCTGGCGATTGCCGATACGGCGCGTGGGTGTAGGGCGATTCGGGATAGTACAAGTCGGCAAACTCGCGTCCATGCACAGCCATCGACTGGAGATCAGCGGTGTCATTCGCGACGAGCGCGTGCACGAAGCGACGTACGAGCGCATCGCGCGACGGACTCGCGCCCTTGAACGTCGTTGCGCTGTCACCAGGAAGCGCAGCGCGGAAGCGACGAAGCTCTTCCTCGATTGGAAGAATCGAGTCGATCACGTAGCCGGGAAGCGTGCGGTTGATCGAGTCCTGACGGGCGCGGGCGATCGAGTCGGCGCGCGCCGAGTCGGCAGGCGCGCGAACAGCGAAATTCTTCTCGCGACGGTCGCAACCGGCGACGAGCGTGCTCGCGATCAATGTCGAGATGATGAATGCTTTCAGCATGCTGGTGTATCGGTGCCTGCGAGGGGAATGCGAATGGCCGACGCCACCTGAAGCGCCGGCCTTCGCATACACGTGATGCTAGTTGCGCACATACGTGGTCCAGCCCTGCCACCACTTGGTGCCGCCTGGAGCAACGGCGCCTTGGTACGCAGTGGCTGTTACGACCGTTCCAGCCTTCGTCTGGATTGCGCCCGTAAAGGCCGAGAGACCGCCCGTCGCAATCGGAGAGCCTGCGGCTGGCGAGAAGTCGAACGCCGCGATGTCAGCGGGCGTCGCGGCCACAGCGGGAATCGCCGCGAAGAGTGACGATGCCGTCGCGGTGCTGAGCGTGAGGTTGTTCGCGGTCAGGTCCAGATCGGACTGCGGATTGCTCGCCTGGTTCACGGGCGTCTGGAAGACCTTCCCGTTTGTCTCCGCGAAAAGAATGTTGCGGATCTGGAGATCCGCCGTTGCGGCTGGCGTCCGTGTCGAGCCGGCACGAACCCACGTCGCCGAGTCGCGCATCGAGATACCGTCAGCAGACCAGCGTGCAATCACGCCGTTCACGTAGTAGCCGCCGGTGCCGCGACGCAACATCATGCCGTGACCGCCGCTTGCGCCCATGCACGACTGCTGTCCGCACCCAATGAGCGTGAAGTTCGCAACGAGCGGAATGGTGAACGGCGCCGAGTTGTGGCCGAGGTCGCAGCCTGGGCCATTGCAGCCGTCATTTTCGATTCCCTCGAGATCCACCGAGTAGAATCCGGCGCCGGTGCGTGGCGTGAGCTGCACGGTGTTGATGCCGATGAGGTATTGCATGCGACCGGACCATCCCTCGGACATGTCGAACATGTCGTCGGCCGTTTCGAACGCGATCAGGTGATCGAGATCGAAGCCGCCGCCGAAGAACTCGTACGAGTCATCTAGGCCGTCGAGCGACTCGAGATACGAGGCACGTGTGCCGGAGCCCACCGCGCAGAAGGTGAACGAGTTGAACTCCTGATCCTGCACCGGCGCGAAGCCGCCGAACTCGACGCGCACATACGCCAGCGTGCCTGAGTTGTCGGTGGGAATATTGCCGCCGTTGTACACGACCGTGTAGTTCTTGCCGCCAACGACTGCGGTACCATCAGTGCCGGTGCCTTCGACCGCGACGGCACCGCTGCGATTGTTCACGCCATTGCCAACGAGGAGCAAGCCACCCCAATCACCAGGCTGCCGCACGCCCGGCGCGCGCGATGATGTGAAGACGATCGGCGCGTCGGCCGTCCCGACGGCGATGATCTTCGCGCCCTTGAGAATCATCAACGACGATCCAAGCGTGTTGTAGTCGCCCTTGATTACCGTCCCCGGCTGGATCGTGAGCGTCGCGCCATTGCCGACGTGAATGAAGCCACTGAGCGTATACGCCGTGTCCGCGTACAACGTGCGGCTGGCAAGGATGTCGGTGCTGATGATGGTGGTCACATTGCCGAAGGGAAGCGTCGTCGCGACCGCCTCGCCTGATGCGCTGCTCTTGAGTGATCCCCTATTGGCGAAGATGCGGTAGCGATACATGGTGTTTGCCTTGAGCGACGCGTCGGTCCACGTCACACTGCCGCCAGCGCTCGGCGCCGGAACATTAGTGACATTGGCGAACGTCCCTGTGGCGCCTTCTGCGCGCTCGATGTCGTAGCTCGCGTCACCGGCGGTGGCGTTGAAGCTGATTTGGACGCTGGTAGCGCCTTTGGGTGTCGCGACCACGCCGACGACCGGATTCGGCGCGCTGGGACCTGCAGGACTGTCACTGCTGCCACAAGCGAGTGAAGCGAGAGTGATCACGACCGCAGCGGCGGCCAGTGCTCGACGCGTGAGCTTCATGCAATTCCTCGAAAGGAGATAGGTGGGGGGCATCAATAGTTGCAACACGCCGAATCAAGCCAGCTGATGTCCGCGCGCCACAACATCGGAGTCACGATCAGGTCACCAGTGCTTCGCGATTCTGTTCCGTCTTACACACGCGCATCACGGCTTCCATTGAAAGCTGAGATTCACGGTGCGACCTGTGCGATAGAACTCGCGCGTCACGGTGCCCTGCAGCACCTCGTACGGCGCGTCGAACAGATTTTTGGTGTCGAGACGCAGTGTGACAACTGGCGTAATCACACGACGCAGCGAGAAGTCCAGCACATTCCTCGGCTGCTCGATCACGTCGGGAAGTGGACTGCTGCCTGCAGCGACGATCCGTTCACCGACACGATTGAAGAGCAGCGTGGCTGTCGATCCGCCGCTTCTCCCTGTGTAGGTGAGTCCTGCATTCAGCACATACGGCGCTTGCCCTACCATGCGCCGATTCAGATTCGTCGACGACGCTTCGGTGCTGTCGGACAGATGGATCTGGCTCTGCATCACCGTCACGTTGCTGAATAGTGTGAGCGGCTCGAATGGCGTGCCGAGTCCCGCAAGCTCCTTTCGCAGTTCGAGCTCGACGCCGTAGTTGTCCGCGCTCTTCGCGTTCGTGAAGAACACGGAGCTCGTACCGCCGCTGCCTGATCCATACACGCGCTCGATCGGAAGCGTGAATTTCTTCGCGAAGAGGCCCACACTCAGGATCTCGCCGGCGTTGGGATACATTTCCCAGCGTATGTCGGCGTTGGTGACGTTCGTGCGCGAAAGATTCTCGTCGCCACGAACGTTCT
>JBDUCR010000541.1:0-17988 GCA_040003345.1 bacterium | reverse complement strand
CCACGAGCAATCGATCTCGTGTCGGCACTGCCGCGCACGACCACCGGCAAGCTGCAGCGATTCCGCCTGCGAGAGACACCATGAGCGAGCACCAGGATTCAGCGCGCGACATCTCGCCAGCGAGTTGGGCGCCGCCGCGCGGCTACGCCAACGGCGTCATCGCGACCGGACGCATCATCACGCTCGCCGGCCAGATCGGATGGAATCCCACCTCGGCAACATTCGAGACGGACGACTTCGTCGCGCAGGTACGACAGGCACTCGAGAACATCGTCATGCTGCTGCGTGAAGCTGGCGCCGAGCCGCGTCATCTCGTCCGACTCACCTGGTTCATCACCGATCGCTCGGCATACGTCTCCGCGCAGCGCGACATCGGCATCGCCTATCGGGAGCTGATGGGCCGCAACTATCCGCCAATGTCCATTGTGATCGTGACTGGCCTCATCGAAGAGCGCGCAAAGGTCGAGATCGAAGCAACGGCGGTGCTGCCCGAATGAGTGGACGCATCAACACCGAGCGCATCGACGCGGTTGCGCTCATTCTCATCGACAACGCCGAGCGTCAGAACGCGCTGAGTGAGTCGATGCGAGCCGCGCTCGCTGACGCGATGCAGGTGGCCGACGATGATGCCGCGGTGCGCGCGATCGTGCTCACCGGCGCCGGCGAAAAGTCGTTTGCCGCTGGTGGCGACATCAACGAGCTCGCACAGCGTTCGCTCGATGAGCAGTGCCGCGTGATGGCGAATGGCAGTGTGTTCGGCGCGGTGCGTCGCGTAAAAACGCCAGTCATCGCTGCGATCAACGGCATCTGCCTCGGCGGCGGACTCGAGCTCGCGCTCTCGTGCGATCTGCGTATCGCCGCGTCGCATGCGCGGTTCGGACAGCCCGAGGTGAACATCGGGCTCATTCCTGGCGGTGGCGGAACGCAGATGCTGCCACGCGTCGTTGGGATGGGCAACGCGCTCAGGCTTGTTCTCACTGGCGACATCATCGATGCTGCGGAGGCGTTGCGCATCGGTTTGGTGAACGAAGTCGTTCCCGCGGCCGAGCTACGCGGTCGTGCACTCGCGGTGGCGACACAGATTGCGTCGAAGGCGCCGATGGCTGCACGCGCGGCGAAGGAAGCGACGCGCATCGCGCTCGATCTTCCATTCGAGGAAGGACGCGAGCTCGAGGTCGCACTGTTCGAGCGGTGCTTCGCGAGCGAGGATCGTGTCGAGGGCGTGAGTGCGTTCCTTGCGAAGCGTCCAGCAGTGTTTCGCGGACGCTGAAATGGCCGACGAGCACGCGCAATTCGAGCCAGAGGAGCAGAAGGCGATTCTTGCACAGATTGCCGCGGGCGAGCGTGCCGTCTGTCCGCGCGACGGCACGCCGATGACGAAGCGGTCCATCGGTGGCGGATCATTCGGGCTCGGCTACTCGCGCCGGCGTGAGTGGCTCATCTGTCCGCAATGTCGACGCAGTCTGATCTTCGACCTCAAGCGTGGGACGCGAAATTGAGTCTGAATGTGTGGAGCTCTCGCTACGGTTCCGACTGGCGCGGATGCACACGTCCACTAGCTTTTCAATGTCAGTGACCAGTATCACCAGCCACACAGGGAAAGCGTGAACTTCGGGGACCGCCTGCAGGCCAGTTTCACGCAGGTCTTCGGCGACATTGTGCCGGCACTTCTTGGCGCACTCGTCATTCTCTTTGCCGGCTATCTGCTGGCCAAGGTGCTCGAGCGGCTGGTCGAGCGTTTTCTGCGCCGCATCCGCCTCAATCGGATGCTCGAGCGTGGTGGTGTGATGCAGGCGGTCGAGCGGTCGGGCTCGCACCTGAATCCGATTCGCGTGCTGTCGAACCTCGTGTTCTGGCTCGTGATGTTCGCCGTTATTCTGGTCGCGGCGAACGCGTTGGGGCTCGAGTCGCTCGCGAGCGTTTTCTCCGAGCTGGTCAGCTACATCCCGAGCGTGATCGCGGCGATCGTGATCATCCTCGTCGGCATCGTGCTCGGTGGATTCGTCGGCGGGTTGATCTCGGCGTCAGCGGGCGCGCTGCACGGCGGTCGAGCGCTCGCGCGTGTTGGACGCGGCGGTGTGATTCTCCTCGCGATCTTCATGGCGCTGCAGGAGCTCGGCATCGCGACGGATATCGTGACGACGGCGTTCGCGATTCTGTTCGGCGCGATTGCGCTGGCGATGGCGTTGGCGTTCGGGCTTGGGAATCGTGAGCTCGCCGGCCAGGTAACGCGCGAGTGGTATGAGCAGTATCGCTCGGAGCGTGACGAGGCGCTTCGTCGGGAGCGTGAGATCGAGGAGAAGGAGGATCGGGAGATGGAGACGGAGTATCCCGAGTCGGCTCCGACGGAGGCTGAGGGGAGGGAGTAACGGAGGTCCGCGGTCCGCGGTCCGCGGTCCGCGGTCCGCTCTCCGCTCGCTCGCTTGCGCTCGCTTTCCGCCCGCATCGCCGCCCTTGGCGGCTCGCTCTTCCGCCCGCATCGCGCCTTCGGCGCTCGCTCTTCCGGTTAATGCAGCGGATAGCGGAAGAGCGAGGCGCGGAGCGCCGATGCGGGCGGAAGAGCGAGGCGCGTCAGCGCCGATGCGGGCGGAATAGCGGAAAAGCAAGGCGACGTCAGTCGCCAGACCGGGGCGGACAGCCGCAAAGCGTTGCGAATCAATGAGATACGCCTACGTCCATCCCTTGATTTTCCCCGCGAAAACAGCTATTTTCCGCAGTCTGTAGTTCCCGCCTCAAACGCGTCACCCAAACGCCGTTCATGACTGCTCCGAACAACCGCGAACGCATCCTTCCGCGCCTGATCGACGACGAGATTCGCGAGTCGTTCATCAACTATTCGATGAGCGTGATCGTCTCCCGAGCGCTGCCCGATGTGCGCGACGGACTCAAGCCGGTGCACCGCCGCGTGCTCTACGCGATGAACGAGCTTGGTCTCGTGCCCGGCCGGCCATTCAAGAAATGCGCGACCGTCGTCGGCGACGTGCTCGGCAAATATCACCCGCACGGCGACCAGAGCGTGTACGACGCGCTCGTGCGCATGGTGCAGGATTTCTCGCTGCGCTATCCACTCGTCGACGGCCAGGGAAACTTCGGTTCCGTCGAAGGTGATCCGGCAGCCGCGTATCGTTACACCGAAGCCAAGCTCTCGCCCATCGCGATGGAGCTGCTCTCGGACATCGACAAGAACACCGTCGATTACGGTCCCAACTTCGACGATCGCCTCGAAGAGCCAAGCGTCATGCCGGCCGGCATGCCGAATCTCGTCGTCAATGGCTCGTCGGGAATCGCCGTCGGCATGGCGACGAATATCCCGCCGCACAACCTGCGCGAGACGATCGACGCGATCATCCACTTGATCGACAATCCGGAGATGGACCACGCCGAACTCCGGAAGTTCATCAAGGGTCCCGATTTCCCCACGGGTGGCTACATCTACGGCCGCGAAGGCATCAAGGATTATCAGGAGACGGGTCGTGGACGCATCGTCATGCGCGCACGCGCCGTGATCGAAGAGAAGGAGAGCTCGAACAAGTCGCAGATCGTCGTCACCGAAATTCCGTATCAGGTCAACAGCGCGCGTCTGCTCGAGAACATCGCGGACCTCGTGCGCGACAAGAAGCTCGAGGGCATCTCGGACCTCCGCAACGAGAGCGATCGCGACGGATTGCGCATGGTCATCGAGCTCAAACGCGACGCCATTCCGCGCGTCGTGCTCAACCAGCTCTACAAGCACACGCAGCTGCAATCCACCTTCGGCGTCATCATGCTCGCGCTCGTGCCCGATCCGACCACGCGTCGCCTCGTGCCGAAGATCATGCCGCTCAAGGAAGTGCTGCAGCACTACATCACGCATCGTCACGAAGTCATCGTGCGGCGCGCGCAGTTCGAGCTCGACAAGGCGCTCGATCGCGAGCACATCCTCGAAGGACTCAAGATCGCCGTCGACAACATCGACGAGGTGATCAAGATCATTCGCGGCGCGGCCGACACGCCGACCGCGAACGAGCAGCTGCAGACACGCTTCAAGCTGAGCGATCGCCAGACCGAGGCGATCCTCAACATGCGCCTCGCCAAGCTCACCGGTCTCGAGATCGAGAAGCTCGAGGAAGAGCTCAAGGAGGTGCAGGCCTTCATCGCCGACATGCGCGGACTGCTCGCGTCCAAAGAACGTCGCATGACGCTGCTCAAGACGGAGCTCATCGCCATCGGCGCCAAGTATGGCGACGAGCGTCGCAGCGAGATCACGAGCGACGAAGGCGAGTTCACCATCGAAGACCTGATCGCCGACGAGGAGATGGTCGTCACCATCTCGCACACCGGCTACATCAAGCGCACCTCCGTCTCCACGTACAAGAAGCAGCGGCGCGGCGGGCGCGGCCTGAGTGGCCAGACCGTAAAGGACGAAGACTTCATCGAGCATCTCTTCATTGCCAGCACGCACGAGTACCTGCTCGTCTTTACAGACGATGGGCGCTGCTTCTGGCTCAGGGTGCACGAGATCCCGCAAGCCGGTCGCGCCGCGAAGGGCAAGCCGGTCGTCAACCTCATCAACGTCACGCCGGACACCAAGGTCCAGTCCATCGTGCCGGTGCGTGAGTTCCGTGACGACCAGTTCCTCCTCTTCTCCACCAAGAAGGGCACGGTGAAGAAGACGGCGCTCTCTGCGTACGCCAATCCTCGCTCGAATGGCATCAAGGCCATCAAGATCGAAGAGGGCGACGAGTTGATGGACGTGCAGATCACGAGCGGCACGAACGACATCGTGCTCGCCACGCGGCACGGTCTGTCCATTCGCTTCCACGAAGCGGACGTCCGCGAAATGGGACGCGACACCACCGGCGTAAAGGGCATCGAGCTCGGCGCACGTGATGTGGTCATCGGCATGGTCGTCATCAAGCGCGAAGCAACATTGCTCGTCGTTGCCGAACGTGGCATCGGCAAGTGCTCACCCATCGACGACTACCGCGTGCAGAAGCGCGGCGGCAAGGGCATCATCACGATTCACCGCACCGAGAAAACCGGTGACGCCGTATCGATCATGGAAGTGCTGCCGGAAGACGAGCTGATGCTCATGACCAAGCAGGGCATCCTGATTCGCATGCCGGTCAAGGGCATTCGCGTCGCCGGTCGCAACACCCAGGGCGTAAAGCTCGTGAATCTCGATGAGAAGGATCTCGTGATGGCAGTCGCGCGCGTGGTGCCCGAGGAAGAAGGCGAGGAAGGCGACGCGGATATCGAGGCCGAGGGCAACGGCAGCGAGGAGAGCGAGAGCTAGGATTGTCTTTCCGTCGCTATTGTTCCGCGCTACCTTAGCGACTCCTCAAACCCCGGCTGTTATCGAGAACGTGAGCTGGCCTGCCGAGCAACAGGAATCGCTGCTCACCACCACGCTGATCGGCACGACGCTCGAGCTTCCATCGTCGACGCCCGAGCTCGTGGAGGCGCTTCGTCACGACCGCGAAGTGCTCGTGAGAGAAGCACTGCTGTGGCAGCGCTGGGTACGCTACATCGCGTTGGCTGCGGTGGTGGCGCTCGCGCTCGCCTTCGGCGGCAGACCGCGGGAGGCAATGCTGCTTCCGCTCGCGCTTGTCGCGCTCGGCTATGTGCTCATCGTCGCGCTCACCGCGGAAATGATCCGCCGCGCAGAAATCGTACACGAGCACCGCCTGCCAACACTGCTCGTCACCGCCGACGTCGCTGCACTGTCGATTCTGATCTGGCTGAGCGGCACGCCTGCCGAGATGGGGCTCATCCTCATGGGCGCCACCCTCGTCGTGCAGCTCGCGGTCTTCTACTTCGGACGGTTGCTCGGCAGCTACGCGGCCTTTCTCGCGACACTCGCGTATCTGCTGACCACACGCGTCGCACCGTCGTCAGGCGTCGGCGGTGATCTCTCGCTGTCGCAATTGATGTTCAGCGTCGGCGTGTTCGGGCTCGTGAGCGCGGTGCTCATCACCGCGTACGGAAATTTTCGCGAGCGCATGAACCGGCTCCGCCTCTTCTGCAAGCTCGTCGAAGAAGGCGACCTGACGCCGTCGTTCGCGCTTGGCGTCGACAAGCGGCCCGACGATCTCACGCTGCTCGCGCGCAGCTTCGAGGCAATGCGCTCGCGGCTAGCGGAGCAGATCGGCACCGACCCACTTACGGGATGTCTCAACCGTCGCGCGCTCGAGACGCGCCTCCGTACCGAGTGGCGTTCGGCAAAACGTCGCAGCTCGACGGTGGCAGTGCTCGCGATCGATCTCGATCATTTCAAGGATATCAACGACACGCACGGGCATCCCTTCGGTGACGTCGTGCTTCGCGAGCTCGCCGACATCATGAAGGCGACGGCTCGCGACACCGATGCGGTTGCACGCGTCGGTGGCGACGAGTTCGTCATTGTCCTGCCAGATACCGGATGGCAGGGCGCGCTCACGTTTGCCGAGCGCCTGCGTCGTAAAGTGGACGACTTCGAATTCGCGGTAAGTGAGACGCCGATGCGCATCACGATTTCCGTTGGCGTGGCGCTCGCGCGTGGAACGGATCCCATCTCACCCGAGATGTTGTTGCAGGAGGCCGATCGGTCGCTGTACAAGGCGAAAACCGGTGGCCGAAACAGAATCTTTGCCTGATACGAGTCCGTGACTGATCTCATCTCTCTGTATGACCTGACGGCTGCTGCGGCGCGCATCGCGCCCGTTGCCGTTCGTACTCCACTGCTTCCCTGCGATCCGGTGTCCGAGCAGATCGGTGCGGAGGTCTGGATCAAGCCCGAGATGCTGCAGCGCGGTGGTGCGTTCAAGTTTCGTGGCGCATACAACTTCCTCGCCCAGCTCACGCCGCACGAGCGCGCACGAGGCGTCGTTGCGCCGTCGTCAGGCAATCACGCGCAAGCGGTCGCGCTCGCAGCGAAGATGTTCGGCTGCAAGGCAGTCGTCGTCATGCCGACCACCGTCACGCAGGCGAAGCGAGGTGGCGCGGAGCGGCTTGGCGCGCGCGTCGAGCTCGCAGGCACGACGACGCAGGATCGCTACGAGCGTGCGCTGGAGCTGGTGGAAGCAGAAGGCTTTTCGATGGTTCCGCCCTACGATCATCCGTGGATCATCGCGGGGCAGGGCACGTCAGGGCTCGAGATCGCCGATGACATGCCGGACGTCGGCACGGTGTTGGTGCCCGTTGGCGGCGGTGGATTGAGTGCCGGTGTGGCGACGGCGATCAAGCTGCGCGCACCAGGCGCGCGCGTGATCGGAGTCGAGCCAGCGAATGCGCCGAAGCTCTCCATGGCCCGCGCAGCGGGCAAGCCCGTTCGCATTCCCTCGACGCACGGTCTTGCCGACGGGTTGCTCGCGGTAGAGGTTGGCGGAATCACCTTTGCGCATCATCAGCAATACGTCGACGACGTGGTGCAGGTCGACGATGGCGCGCTGCGAAGCGCGATGCGACTGCTGCTCGATCGCATGAAGCTCGTCGCGGAACCAAGCGGCGCGATCACGCTTGCTGCACTCATGCATGGAGTCGTGAAGCCGGTGGGAAAGACGGTCGCGGTGCTCAGCGGTGGCAACATCGAGTGGGACGGGCTCGTCCCACTCCTCTCGGAAATGCAGACATGAATCGCTGTCCTGCCTGCGGCACGCAGTACGCCGACGAAGCACGTTTCTGCACCAAGGACGGCTCGAAGCTGATCCCGATGCCGGGTTCGTCGGCTCCCGGCGCCGCGCTCGGCGCTGCAGGCATGCGGGGTACGGCGATGGGGCGCGCGGAGCAGGCGCCGCCCGTCTCGCCGATGAATCTGGTCGATCAGGTGCTCGACGGACGCTACAGGATCGTGCGCAAGGTTGGTGAAGGCGGGATGTCGTTCGTGTACCTCGCGAACGACACGGCCACGAAGGATCGCTACGCGATCAAGGTGTTGTCCGCGGCGCTGTCCAGCGACCAGAATGCCATGCAGCGCCTCAAGCGCGAAGCGAGCCTGGGCATGCGGCTCGCGCATCCGAACGTCTGCCACATCATTCGCATGGGCGAGACGCAGGATGGTCTCGTCTATGTCGTGATGCCGTTCGTCGAAGGAGAAATTCTTTCGGACCGCAACAACCGTAAGGGCACGCTGCCACTCGCCGAGGTGACGAAGTATGTCACTGAGATCGCAGCGGGATTGCAGGTCGCGCACGAGCTCAAGATCGTGCATCGCGATCTCAAGCCCGAGAACATCATGATCTGCAAGTCGGAGGACGGCACCGAACGCGCGGTCGTGATGGACTTTGGTCTCGCGAAGGAACGTCGCGCTGACGCCGAGCTGCAGAAGCTGACAGCGACTGGCATCATCCTCGGCACACCGGAGTTCATGAGTCCCGAGCAGCTGCGTGGCAAGCCGCTCGACCCACGCACCGATGTGTATTCGCTCGCGCTGATGACGTACGAGATGCTCACGGGCAAGCTGCCATTCACGGGTCGCACGCAGCAGGAGATGATGATCGCTCGTCTGCGCAATGAGCCGACGCCACTGCGTCAGGCGCGGCCCGACCTGGAGCTTCCGGAGAGCGTTGAGAAGGTGCTCGCGAAGGCGATGCAACGAAACCCGGATGATCGGTACAGCTCGGCACCGGAGTTCGCGAAGGAATTGGCGAATGCGAGCGCGGGAATAAAATCGGGAGAGCGCGGGGCGCTGGGACGGTTGTTCGGTCGCTGACCGGTGCGCGGCACGAGTGGTAACGGCGAGTTGGAACGACGTGTGGGAGCGGCGTTGTGGGAACGGCGTTGTGGGAACGGCGTTGTGGGAACGGCGCTGTCATCCCGCAGGAGCGAAGCGAGTGTCGGGATCTACCTTCGCGGCGATTATACCCGGCCACTCAGCGGCGCAACGTAGATCCCGACACTCGCGAGCTCCGCTCGCTCCTGCGGGATGACAATTCGTCCTCTTCCATCCACGCGAGCCAGCGAGGATGTTTCGTGGAAGCTTCCTCCACGAGCGTGCCCCATGAATCTCATCCTCGTTTCCAGCCTCGCTGGTCTCTCGCTGTTGAGTTGCTCCGGTAGCACCAGCGACGCCTCGACCACGACAACGACACACACAACGACCGACACCACAGGCACAACAACGGCACTTGATGGCAAGCTGCGTGTGCCCACGGGCTTCAAAGTCGCGTACTTCGCGCAGAACGTCGCCGGTGTGCGCTTCATGGCCGTGTCGCCCGACGGCGCCGTGTACGCGAGTCAACCAGGAGGCGGACGCATCGTGCGTCTTCCGGATGCGAACCACGACGGCAAGGCCGACAGCGTCGTCGTCGTCGCGACAGGACTGAACCAGCCGCACGGACTCGCCTTCCACAAAGGGTTCCTGTACGTCGCCAACACGAACGGCGTCGTGCGACTCACACTCGGTGCGAATGGTGTAGCGACGGGCGCGCCAGTATCGGTGAATGCATATCCGAGTGGCGGTGGCCACTGGACGCGAACGATCGTCTTCGGCGCCGACAGCGCGATGTACGTCACCGTGGGATCGACGTGCAATCTCTGCGTCGAACAGACGCCGGAGCGAGCCGCAGTGCTGAGATTCAACGAAGACGGATCAGGCAAGCGCGTGTATGCAACCGGACTTCGCAATGCAGTTGGCCTCGCGGTAAATCCCGAAACAGGCGCACTGTGGGTATCGCAGAACGAGCGCGATGATCTTCCGCCCAACCACGAGGACCTCCCGCCGGAAGAAATCAATATCATCGCGGATGGAGCCGACTACGGCTGGCCCTACTGCTACGGCGACCGCATTCCCAATCCCGAGTATCACGACACGGCGCGATGCGCGAACACCGTCGCGCCCGCACTCAAGATGCAGGCGCACTCCGCACCCCTCGGCATCAGCTTTCTCGCAAAGGCAACGATGTTTCCGGCTGACTACAAGAACGATCTGCTCGTCGCGTTCCACGGTTCGTGGGATCGCAATACACCGACGGGCGCCAAGGTCGTGCGCGTGCACGTCACCAACGGACAGCCGACAGGCATCGAGGATTTCATCACCGGATGGCAGCAGTCGAACGGAAGCAGATGGGGACGCCCGGTTGACGTCGTCGTTGCGCCGGATGGCAGTGTGCTCGTATCGGATGACGAGGCCGGCGCGATCTATCGGGTGACACGTTGAAAAAGTTCGCCGTCGCACTCGGCACTCTGTTCATCGCGACAACGACGAACGCACAGGCACCGCACCCAGCCGCGCCACCAACGTATCAGCCGGGCATCGACGTTCTCGATTACGACGTCACGCTCGAGCTGCCTGATACGGGCACGTTCATTCGCGGCGACGTCATGGTCACTTTTCGTCGCAGCGCAGGTGTGTCGCATCTCAAGCTCGATCTCATCGACGCGATCACCGTGCGCCGCGTCGAGGTCGGCGGCAATGTCGTCGCCGCACCGCACGCAAACGGAAAGCTCGACATCCCGCTCGACGTCACCGGCGACAGTCTTCGCGTGCGGGTCGTATACGACGGCACCGTGAGCGATGGCCTCGTGGTACGAAAGGACACGAAGGGACGATGGACCTGGTTCGGCGACAACTGGCCCGATCGCGCTCGACAGTGGCTGCCGACGGTCGATCATCCCAGCGACAAGGCGACAGTGTCCTGGAAAGTCGTGGCACCCGCCGAGCGAACCGTGGTGGCGAATGGTGCGTTCGTTGGCACTCGCACCTTCGCCGTACGCGGCGCGAAGATGCGCGAAACGCGCTGGCGTGAATCGCGCCCCATTGCGACCTACCTGATGGTGATCGCCGCCGGCCCGCTCGAGAAAGTCGACATCCGCGAGCCCGATTGTCACTACGGCGATCAGGGGCAATGCGTGCGGCAGATGGTGTACGTCATGCCGGAAAACAGGAAATGGACGCCTGGCGTCTTCCGCGCCGCGGGCCCGATCGTGTCGTTGTTCGAAGGACTCGTCGGTCCGTTTCCATATGAGAAGCTTGCGCACCTCGAGTCATCGACGCGATTCGGCGGCATGGAAAACGCTAGTGCAATCTTCTACGACGGGAAACTTTTTCCCGGCGAGAAGGTCTCTGACGGACTCATCGCACACGAGACTGCGCACCAATGGTTTGGCGACGCAGTTACCGAGCGCGAGTGGGGACATCTGTGGCTGAGCGAAGGATTCGCGACGTACTTCGCCGCGCTCTGGACGCAGTTCATTCGCGGAGAACCTGCATACCACGCCGAGCTGGCGTCGATTCGCAAGCAGGTGATGAACGACAAAGTGGTCGAGGCGCGGCCCGTCATCGACACGGAGCAGACCGAGTATCTCGCACTCTTGAACACGAACAGCTATCAGAAAGGCGGCTACGTTCTTTACATGTTGCATCAGCAGATCGGGGACAGCGCGTTTTTCGGCGCGCTCAAGTCGTACTACGCGACGTATCGTCACGGCACCGCGCTCAGTGACGATCTTCGTCGTGAGTTCGAGAAGACGTCGAAGCAGTCGTTAGGCCAGTTCTTCGATCAATGGCTCCGCCGGCCTGGCGTCGCTGAGCCGGCGATCGGGTGGGCGCATGACGCGTCAGCGGGCACCGTGTCTGTACGCGTCATGCAGACGAGCACGCGAGGCGCCTATGCACTCAGCATTCCCGTCGTCATCACGGATGCTGCTGGTGTGACGACGCGCGTCATGCTCGACGTCCCCGCTGAAGCAGCGGCGACGATTGCATTGCCTGGACGATTCGCGAGCAAGCCGCGCTCACTCACGTTTGATCCCGACGAGCGTCTGCTCGCGCGCATCACCAGACTGTGACGCATCGTCGCTGGACTTGTGCGGCGATCGCACTCGCCGCTCTCATGTGCACCGCGACAGCCTCGCACGCGCAGGAGCGCTCACCGCTCGCAGTGACGCGCGCAGATGCACTTCTCGACGAAGGCCGCTGGTCAGAAGCAGAGGCGCTGTTCTACGCGCAGTCCGAGCGGTCATCGCGCGATCCGGCAGCACGCGCCGCGCTCGGCCGATTCGTCGCGATGAAGGGCGCTGTGCGTCCTGGTCTCGTACTCATCGACGAGGCGCGTCAGTTCGGTCTCGACATCGAGACCGCGCGTGAGCTCACCTCACCGCTACGCGCGATTCTTGATTGGCGTGCTGCTGCTGCCGAACTGAAAAAGGACTCGACGCTCACCGTGCGTGTGCCGTCGGACGGAAACGTCATCTTTCAGATGCCGGTGCCGCGCGCCGACGCCGATGGTCGTCCGATCGTCGAGCCTGGTGCGGTGATGGAGGTTGTCTGGCACGATATCGTCGATCGCACGATCGGGTTGGACAGCGTATCGACGAAGGGCGGTCCTATCGGCATCGAAGTCATCGAAGCGCTGGTACCATCAGTCAACATGAAGACACACCAGCTCACCTTGCACGCAAACCCGCGCTCTGCGCTTTCCGCGACGGGAAAGCGTTATCAGGTCCTGCGCTCGACAACCGAAGTGCGCGTGCTGGTCGGCGACCGCCGCGTGCTGCCGCTCGTCGACGCACTACGCGAGTTGTCGCCGAGCTGGTGGCAGTTGGATCTGTTGCATGGGTTGTTGGTAGTGCGGTAGGCGGCGCTGTCATCCCGCAGGAGCGATAGCGAGCGCTGTCATCCCGCAGGAGCGCAGCGAGTGTCGGGATCTACCGTCGCTGCGCGCGTGGCCAGGTATAATCGGCGCGATAGTAGATCCCGACACTCGTTCGCTTCGCTCACTCCTGCGGGATGACACGGGTTCAGTGTCTGCCCTCCCGACACGCGTTCGCTTCGCTCACTACTACGGGATGACCAAGCGACTTTCACCGCCCGATCGCCTTCAGCTCGACGAGCAAGCAGCGGTCCTGAACGACATCGATGCCAGCACGCGCGAAAATCGCCGCCGCGCGATCGTTGCGGATGCCGAGCTGAAACCACACCGAGCTGGGGCTCGCGGCGAGAATGTCGTCCACGTGTGCGTCGATCTTCTCCGACCGCCGAAAGACGTTGACGATATCGATCGGGCCTGGAACTTCCGCAACCGACCGGTAGACCGGCTGACCAAGAATCTCGACAACGTCCGGATAGTAGACGGGCACGGGCACGATCTCGTATCCAGCCTTTTTCGCGTAGGCCGGCACGTAGTGCGCCGGCTCGAAGTTGTCGTCCTCGGTCTTGATGCCGAGCACCGCAATGCGATGCGCGCGCTCGAGGAGACTCCTGATCCCGGCTGCGTCCTCGATGAGGTGCGCGCGCCAGTCGGTCGCCGCCGAACCGTCGTGTCTTGAGCTGGTCATGTGCTCTGGAATCGCGAGGATCGTGCGCGCAGGCGGAGCAATAGCCTGCGGACTGATCTCCGCGTAGATTTGAAGGCTGTACTGAGTTTGACCACGGAGACCCACCGATGCGAATGCTCGTTCTCGGCGCCGGACTGCAAGGCTCGGCGTGCGCCTATGATCTGCTGCAGAATCCCGAAGTCACGCAGGTTCGGCTTGCCGATCTGCACTTCGACCACCTTCCGCCATTCCTCAAGCCGCTGTCGGGGCCGCGGTTGATTCCAACTCCGCTCGACGTGCGCGATCGCGAGGCGGTTCTCGCCCTCATGCGCGAGAGCGACGCGGTGATGAGCGCCATTCCATACTATTTCAATCTGCAGTTGGCCGAATGTGCCGTCGAGGCCGGCGTGCACTTCTGCGATCTTGGCGGCAACACCGAGATCGTGCTGCAGCAGAAAGCGCTCGCCGATCGTGCGGCCGCGAAAGGAGTGACCGTCGTTCCGGACTGCGGCGTCGCGCCAGGCATGGTGAACATCCTCGCGCAGCACGGCATCTCGCAGCTCGACTCCGTTGATTCCGTCCGCATCTACGTTGGCGGGTTGCCGCAGAATCCAGAGCCGCCGCTCAATTACCAGATCGTGTACTCACTCGAAGGCGTGCTCGATTACTACACGACGCTGTCGTGGGTGGTGCGAGACGGCAAGCGCATGCAGGTCACCGCGCTGTCCGAGCGCGAGATCGTGCAGTTCGACAAGCCAGCCGGTTCGCTCGAGGCGTTCCATACGGCGGGCGGATTGTCGACGATGGCGCAGCGCTACGAGGGCAAGATCCCGACGATGGAATACAAGACGCTCCGCTATCCCGGCCACGCCGAGATGATGGAGACGATTCGTGCGCTTGGTCTGCTCGATCTCGATCCGGTCGACGTGAAGGGAGTCAAGGTCGTCCCGCGCGATGTGTTCGTGAGTGTCGTCGGACCAAAGCTCAACAAGCCGCAAGGAAAGGATCTGCTGGCGTTGCGCGTTACGGTTGCAGGCACGAAGAACGGGAAGCCGGCGTCGCGCCAGTTCGATCTCATCGACAAGTACGATGAAGTGCATGGCATCAGCGCGATGATGCGGACGACAGGCTATTCACTCTCGATCACCGGACAGATGCAGGCGCGCAAGGAAGTTGGCCCGCCTGGAGTCTGGACACCCGACGAGTGCATGCCCGCTGCGGCGTACATCGCTGCACTGCGAGTCCGCGGGATGGATTTGAAGGAGAGCTAGACTCGATTGCGCCCTGTCGCGGACGGTCGTCATCCCGTGCCCGGCAGCATTTCAAAACCCGCCGTTGCGAAATGGGCGTCGAACGTGACGGCGCGGGATATCGCTCGTTCCTGCATGACGACGAAGCTTACGGCATCAGCGAGAGAGAAGCGTTGATCGTCGTACGCTTCGAGCCATTCAGTGAAGGCGCGCCGTTCCAGTTCCTCAGTGCTTGTGACCACGACATTCGGGGCATTTCGCACTCTATCGAGAAACTGTAATGCGACCGAGCGGTGTCCCCGAGAAAGCAGCAATGCATATGTCTCGGCGAGGATGAGGTTTGTGGTGACCGCCCGCTCGCCCGTCGCGACCGTCGTTCGAAGTACCGTTGCGACTCGTGAATGGTCTGGATGTCCCTTCAGCAGCAAAGGGTACCACGCGCTCGTGTCGACGAACAGCTCGCGACTACCGCTCTTTGCGACGCGTCGCATGCCGCCGAGGGTATTCGTGCTGCTCCGCGAGAATCGCGTCATGCTCGCGAGCAACGTCGCGGCCATCGTCGGTCATTCCATCATCGCCTTCCACGAGTCCGATCAGGCTCAACAGAGGGTGTGTCACGGGATTCATTAGCTCACGCTCGAGCGCCACGAGCGCTTTACGAATGATGTCGGACTTCGACGCACCGAGTTGCTCCGCCAGTTCGAGTAAGCGCTCTCGATCGGGCGTTGCGAGGAACACCTGCACGGGCTCGCCGACTCGCCCCTTGACATGCTTGCGTGTCATGATTCATGATACAGCACCATGACACGCCCGTCAAGGGATTCTGAACGCCCTCATGACCTCCCGCGCTGAGAGGCTGCGGTGAAGCGTGCTTGACAACATTTAGATATTTGGCTAATTATCGAATATGGGCAACGTATTCAAAGCACTCGCCGATCCGACCAGACGCGCCGTCCTGCAACTCCTCCAGAAAGGACCCATGAGCGCCGGCGAGCTCGCCGAATACTTCGACGTCACCAAACCGACGATGTCAGCGCACTTCGCCGTGTTGATGAACGCGGACCTCATTCAAGCCGACAAACAAGGCCGCACCATCATGTACCGTCTCAAGATGTCCGTGCTCGAAGAAGCACTTCTCGGATTCGCGCAAGGATTCGGACTCCAGATCACCCCGGCGAAAGCTCCGACGAGGAAAAAGTCATGACCACCAACACGTCGCGATCACCGCGCGGTCACATCGTGCGCGCACTGATCATCGGCGCCGCATTCCTGGCTGCTTCTCGCACCATTCGGCTGCTCACCCCCGAATATCTGAGCTCCGATATCACACAACGCGTGCTGGGCGTCATGATCGGCACCATCGCGCTCATCTACGCGAACGCAGTGCCGAAGACGCTCTCGCCGCTGATCCAGATGCGCTGCGACCCGGTCGTCGAACAGGCCACTCGCCGCTTCACGGGATGGACGCTCTCGCTCGGCGCACTGGCCTACGTCGTCACGTGGATGATCGCACCACTGCCAATCGCGAACGCGCTTTCCGCCAGCCTGCTTGCCATCACCCTGCTCATCGTCGTCGCACGACTCCTCTTTACCATGACGAGAAGAGCCCGCTCATGAGTATCATCGCGAAAATCGTCAGCGTCGCCACTCTGATCACCCTTGGAACAACCCAGCTCGACGCACAGAGCCGCGCGCTCGGCGAATGGCATGGCGTGCTTGCCATACCCACCGGCCAACAGCTCACGCTTCTCATCCGGGTTCGCGATAGTGCGGGTACGAGTCTCAGCGGCGATCTCGAGAGCATCGATCAAGCTCCTGGACAACGAATGCCGCTGTCAAAGATCAGCGCCTCCGCAACAAGCCTCACGTTCTCGATCCCATCCATCGGCGCGACGTACGACGCACAGTGGAATGAAGCAGAACAGCTCTGGTCCGGCGTGTTTCGACAAGGCATGGCGCTGCCGCTGACACTCAAGCGCGGCGCACCACCGTCGAGCGCACGCATCGATGGAGTCGACGGTACATGGCGCGGATCGCTCAAGCGCGACACGACGACTCTCCGACTCGTGCTTCACATTCGCACGACGACACGCGGCACCAACGTCACGCTCGACTCACCCGATGTCGGCGCGATGGGTCTCGCCGTTCAGCAGTTCGAGCGCGTGCGAGACACCGTGCGCTTCCGCGTGCCAATCGCGCAAGTGGAGTTCGTGGGCATGATGCGAGAAGGACAGCGCGCATTCTACGGCCGCTGGTCGCGAGTGAATTCGCCAGACGCACAGGTGACGTTCGAACGCGATACTGCTGGGCCGACGGCGCGCATCCGCACGCAGTGGCCCATCACGGCAGAAGGCTATCACGCTGAAGACGTGAAGTTCGCCAACCCGCGCGCGCGCGACGTGACGCTCGCAGGCACGATCACTATTCCGAATGGGCCTGGTCCCTTTCCGGCCGCCGTGCTGATCTCGGGATCAGGTCCACAGGATCGCGACGAATCCCTGTTCGGCCACAAGCCATTCGCCGTGCTTGCGGATCATCTGTCGCGCCATGGCATCGCCGTGCTCCGCTACGATGATCGCGGCTTCGCAGCATCGACGGGCGATCACTCGCGCGCGACGTCGGCCGACTTTGCCACAGATGCCAACGCCGCCATTCTCTACCTCCTCACTCGACGGGACGTCGATCACAAGGCCATGGGATTCATCGGGCACAGCGAAGGCGGGATGATCGGACCTCTCGCCGCCGTCGAGAACAATCGTGTCGGCTTCCTCGTGCTCCTCGCAGGTCCCGGAACGAGCATTGATCAATTGCTTGTGTCGCAGCGACGAGCGATGGGCGCGACACAGGGAGCGTCAAGCGAACAGCTGGCCGCTGGAGAGCCGGCACTGCGCAGCATCCTTCACCTCGTTCGCGACGCGCCAGATTCATCGAGCGCAGTGACACAACTTCGCGCGCTCCTCACTGACGAAACACTACAGGCCCTCGGCGCGACGAGTACGCAGCGCGACGCGTTGGTCAGCCAATATTCCAGTGCGTGGATGCGCTACTTCCTGAAGTATGAGCCGTCGGTAGTTCTGAAACGCGTCGGAGTTCCGGTGCTGGCGTTGAACGGCTCGCTTGACCGGCAGGTGCCATCGGCCGAGAATCTCGCTGCGATGCGCGTGATTCTCGCGGGCAAACCCGACGTCACCGTGCGTGAATTGCCCGGCCTCAATCACATGTTCCAACCGGCCAAGAGCGGCGCGCTGGCGGAGTATGACACCATTCCCGAAACATTCTCTCCGACAGCAATGGAGCTGATCACCGATTGGATCGTCGCGCGCTTCGGGAAAGACAGACCGTAGTGTGGTCGGCTACTCGCGAACGAAGTTCGCCAGCGTCGCGCCCATCGCATCCATCGTTGCCTTCGCGTTCCACTTGTCGCCACCGTTGTAAATGAACGAGAACGCGATGATCTCACCATCCTTCGCTGTCACGTAGCCACCAAGCCCGACGACGACATCAGTGGTTCCGGTCTTCGCATGCA
>JBDUCR010000311.1:0-17994 GCA_040003345.1 bacterium | reverse complement strand
GCGAGCCGTCGAGCTCACCGTTGCGAATGCACAAGAAGGCGGGCGACTTCGCGCCTGCCGGGAGTGTGAAGTTTTCCGTGACCGTGATTGGCTTGCCGTTGTCGCGCTCGAACTGCATCGGCCCGAACACGGTGAATGTCGGATCGGGCAGCGTGAGCAACGAGACGCTGATGGCCGAATTGGCCGGGCCGGTCAGCGTGGCGACGATCGTATCCGCGGCGGCGGCAATGACGGGGATGTCGCGCGTCGCTCCTGCCGCGAGTCCAGCGAGATCCGCCGTCGCAAAGACCACCGCGCCGTTGAGGTTTACGGTGCCGCCCGTCACGCGGGCAACGCCGGCGGGGCCGTTTGTGACGCGCAGCAGATAGCCGCCGCTCGTCGGACTCACGACCGTGAACTTCTCGACGAATGTCCCGCTCGTGGCAGCGCCGAGTGACATCGTCTTAGGCCCGAAGACGGCGACGGTGTCGGACGGTGTGAGCAGCGGTTGTTGCTCGCGCCTCCACCCCACCACGCGCGCAATGCGACTCAACCAACTCGGCGCCGTTCGCGCCTCGACCATGCCAGTGGTGACGACGAGCGCGAGGCTCGCGGTGAGCACGGCGGCAAGTATCGCGGCACGCCGCGACATACGGCGGGTGGACGCCGAATGCGGAGCTGACATTGTGTGGTGGGCTCTACTGGGGGGTGGACTACATCAAAGCGATGCGGCGGCAGAACACCGATCACTGCGCGAACAGACCATCGTTGGTTGTCCGCGTAAGTGACTTGTGTCACCTCGTTAGGTAACCACGACGTGGTGTGAATGATTTACTGCGCGTGGTTACTCGAGAAGATCGCGCGCGGCGCCGGCGTTAGACCATGTTGATACTGCGTGGCCAGATCGCGCGCATGTTGCTCCGAGATACCGTGTTGTTGCTCAACGCCGCCTTGATGATCATCGCGCGTTAAGAGGACGTCGGACGTTAAGAGGATGTCGGAACGTTGCCCCGTTCCCGTCTATCAATCGAATCGGTGGCAGCCATCGTGAGCACGTATGGAGATAGAGCCGGCCGAAGTGATCGCCCGCCCGGCGGCATACTGTTGATCGAAGAAAGGCATCGGTGACTGGATGACATCGTAACCGGGCGGGTTGGGTGGTAGCTTTTCTACTGGTTGGACGCTACAATAAATATTGGTTGAATGGTACTATATATATTGGTTGGATGGTACCGCCCATCATGAGGCCGAAAGCTGCCATTGTCTCTCTATACGCCCCGCGTCCTCGACGCTGAACTGGATGAGCTTCTCGGGCAGCTGCCCGCTCTGGCCATTGAGGGGCCGAAAGGTGTCGGGAAGACGGCGACCTTGAGTCGCCGGGCAGGTACGACGTTCCGGCTCGACGATCCAGCGCAACGGGAAATTGCCAAGGCAGATTCGTCTGTCCTCTTCAGCGCAGCGCCGCCAATCTTCATTGACGAGTGGCAGCACGTGCCTGCGATCTGGGACGCCGTTCGCCGTGCGGTCGATGACGACCAGTCGCCGAATCGCTTTCTTCTGGCGGGATCCGCGACGCCCACCGAAGCACCCACGCATTCGGGTGCCGGCCGCATCGTCAGCCTCCGCATGCGTCCACTCACGCTGGCCGAGCGCGATCTTGGATCGCCAACCGTCAGCTTGCGCGATCTGCTCGCGGGCACGCGTCCCGCTATCGGCGGACATACATCCGTCACCCTCGCAGACTACGCCCGCGAGATCGTGAACTCCGGATTTCCCGCTATTCGCCGCCTCACCGGCCGAGCGCTTCGCGCGCAACTGGACGGGTACGTGGCTCGCATCGTGGAACGGGATATTCGCGAACAGGGCTACAATGTGCGACGGCCCGATGTTCTCCGTCGATGGATGGCCGCTTACGCAGCCGCGACGGCGACGACAACATCGCTCGAGAAGATCCGAAACGCCGCAACGATCGGCGATGGCGATGTGCCGAGCAAGGTACAGATGCTGAGCTATCGAGACGTGTTGCAGCAACTCTGGATAGTCGACCCCGTGCCGGGATGGGTTCCATCACGCAACCCGCTCTCCAGGGTTGCACAGGCGCCTAAGCATCATCTCGCCGATCCCGCTCTCGCAGCACGTTTGCTTGGCATCGACGAGACTGCGTTGCTAACCGGCGCGACTGCAATTCGGACGATCCCGCGCGATGGCACGCTCTTCGGCAACCTGTTCGAGTCGCTGGTGACGCTCTCAGTGCGTGTGTACGCGCAGAGCGCGGAAGCGAACACGCGGCACTTGCGTACACATGACGGGCGGCAAGAGATCGACCTGATCGTCGAGCGTTCGGATCAGCGAGTACTTGCGCTCGAGGTGAAGTTGAGCGCCACGGTCGATGACGATGACGTGCGACACCTGCTATGGCTCGAGGAGCAGCTCGGCGCGGATGTACTCGATTTAGTGATCATCACGACCGGGACACGAGCATACCGACGACCGGATGGAGTGGCAGTCATACCAGCGGCACTGCTCGGTCCCTGACTTCGGCTGACGACTCTAAAGCCGCTCCTCCATTGTCCGATCACACGCCCAGTGACATCGCGAGAAATACACTTGTTGTTGCGATGAGGGCGTTGGCGATGCCGACAAGGGCTCCCACCCAGACCTTTGTCATAAAGCCGTCTGTCGTTGCATAGGAGACGAGTCCCCTCCACTTGACGCACTCATGGTAATACATCACTCTTCCCCTTACTTGGGAAGGGGAGAGCCATGGCCAGAGAACCGATGGACCTGCTGCAAGGAACGCTTGACGTGCTGATTCTCCGCACCTTGGCCTGGGGTACCATGCACGGCTATGCGGTGTCACGATGGATACGTGAGCGCACAGCCGACACCATCCAGATCGAAGACGCACCGCTGTACAAAGCGCTGCACCGCCTCGAAAAAGCGGAATTTGTCACGGCCGAGTGGGGGCTGTCGGAGAACAACCGTCGTGCACGGTTTTATCGGTTGACGCCCGCCGGGCGAAAGCATCTCAGGGCCGAGGAGGCCGCGTGGCGCCGATATGCGAGCGCGGTGTTCAAGGTGCTCGAGCCCGCATGAGCCGTCGAATCTTTCAGTTTCCGTGGCGTACGCGCGGCGACATTCGCCACGAGGTGGATGAGGAAGTGCAATTCCACATCGAGTCGCGCGAGCAGTCGTTGATGAAGGAGGGTTTGTCATTCGACGCCGCGCATCAACAGGCGCTTCAGGAGTTTGGTGACGTCGATGATGCTCGGCGCTTCATGCGCTCCATCGACAACGACATTGAAAACCATCGTCGCCGAAAAGACTATATGAACGACTTGTTGCAGGATTTGCGTTACGCGATTCGATCGCTGCGCACTACGCCGGCATTTACGATTGTCGCCATTCTCACGCTCGCTCTTGGAATCGGTGCGAACACGGCAATCTTCTCGGTCGTGCACAGCGTGCTGCAGCGACCGCTGCCGTTTCCGCACGCCGAGCGACTGGTGAAGGTTTGGTCGGCCAATGCATCTGCGGATTTCTTGAAGGCGTCGGTGTCGGCTGTTGATCTCGACGACTGGCGTGCACAGCGTCAACAAATTGAGGACTTTGGCGGGTGGTGGTACAGCGAGGGCACTAGCGGTCTCGATCTGACGGGGAAGGGCTCACCTCAGCGTGTGTCCACCGCGTTTGTATCGCCGGGTTTCTTCTTGACACTCGAGACCGGCGCCGCGGTTGGACGGCTTCCTCGTGAAGATGAAATGGTTCGCGGTGGGGACGATCGCGTTGTCGTGCTGTCTCATGGCTTCTGGCAGCGCAATTTTGCTGGTGCGACAAACATTGTTGACAGTACGATCACACTTGGCGGTGAGCCGTACCGCGTGCTCGGCGTAATGCCCGCGAGTTTTGCATTTCCGGCCACAACTGTTGAAGCGTACGTTCCCTTCTCCACGATTCCCGATCACGCCACACCACGTATCCGACCGGTACGTATCCTGGAAGTTGTCGCGCGACTCAAGCCGGGCGTTTCGATTGAACAAGCGCGAGCAGAAATGAGCGTCATCACCAGACGCCTGGCCGCGCAGTATCCCGACGATGCGGCCTGGGGTGGCGCGACCTTGGTGCCGCTGCAGGAGGCCATTACCGGATCGGTGCAGAACGCCCTCTTCGTGCTGCTCGGCGCGGTGACGTTTGTGCTGTTGATGGCCTGCGTAAACGTGGCGAGCCTGTTGCTCGCGCGTGCCGCCTCACGGGAGCGTGAACTGGCTATTCGCGTTTCCGTTGGTGCTACGAGCGGAAGGCTGCTCCGGCAACTGCTTACGGAGAGTGCTGTGCTTTCACTGGCGGGTGGCCTGGCAGGTTACGCCGTGGCCTTGTTGGGTACGCGAGCACTTGTTCAACTGAGCGCTGGACAATTGCCGCGCAGCGAGGAAGTTCGCGTTGATTCCACTGTGTTCCTGTTTGTACTGGGCGTGTCACTGCTTTCAGGGTTGTTGTTTGGACTGGCCCCAGCACTTCGCGCAACATCTGTCAATTTGCACGGAATGCTGCGCGCCAGTGGACGAACGTCAACAGGAGCATCCGGCAAGTTTCGAAATGTGCTGGTCGTGATGCAGGTTGCGTTCGCTGTGGTATTGTCCGTTGGCTCGGGACTCATGACGCGCAGCTTCAATCAATTGCTTGAAGTGAAGACGGGATTCAAGCCGGATCATCTGCTGGCCGTGAACTTTACGATCAGCACCGATCGCCATGGTGACACGACGTGGCAGCGCTACTACAGCGATGTCATCGAGCATGTGCGTGCCGTTCCGGGCGTCGTGCAGGCAGGTGCAGCACAGTACGCGCCGTTCCGCGGCATGGGTGAACGCAATGCATTTCTCCCACTTGGATTTGTGGTGAAGGCCGGCGAAGAAATGCCGCAGGTGCCAACGCAGCGAATCAGCGATGGATATTTTCGCACGATTGGAACACCCATACTGCATGGCCGCGAATTCCTTCCGCTCGATCGCAGCGGCGCGCCGGTTGTTCTCATAGTCAATGAGACGTTCGCCAAAAAATATCTTCCCGGCGAAGATGCTGTAGGCAAGCAAATTACATTGGGTGGTCGAGCTCCGGCCACGATTGTTGGAGTCGTGGGGGACATTCGTCAATCGAGCATTGCCGACGACGTGCAACCGCTCATGTACATCAGCAATCTGCAGAATGGACGCGTGAAGGTGACGCTCGTTGCGCGCACCATCGGCGACCCACTCACGATGACCACCAGGGTTCGTGATGCAATCTGGTCGGTCGATCGCGACCAAGGCATTACATCCATCTTCACATTTGACGATATCATGAATGAAGCGCTTGCCCGGCCGCGCATGATCACGGTGTTGTTCGGTGCATTCGGCACAATCGGCATCGTGCTTGGTGCACTCGGTATTTACGGAGTGCTGGCGTTTCTTGTCGCACAGCGTCGCCGCGAAATTGGCTTGCGACTGGCGTTGGGTGCGCGAGGTCGCCGCGTGATGTTGATGATCATGCAGCGCGGACTGATGCTTGCGGGAACGGGCGTCGTGGCCGGTATAGTGGGAGCGCTTGCTCTCTCGCAATTCGTAAAAGCACTGTTATACGGAGTCGCACCAACCGATCCGCAGACTTACGTCGTCGTAGTTGTCCTGTTCATCACAGTAGCTGCGTTGGCCACGCTGTTGCCTGCACGCCGTGCCGCCAGTGTCGATCCAATGGAGGCCATGCAGCAGGAGTAGCCGGTGGGCGCTATTCGCCGCTCTCGGAGCCGCCGAACAGCGTTGGCTTCTATGGCGAACCTTGTCACTTGGCACTGGGCGCCGCGATGCGATACACGCTCTCATCCTCCATCGCACGATAGTCAGGTGACTGAGTCTGGCCAAAGACGATGCGAGCGGCAACTGCAGCGTTTACGAGCCATTCGCGGAGAAAGGCGTCACGCTCCGCGTGTGCTCGCGTTCACGAACTGGCCAACCGGCAAGCGTCAGCAGTGCGACATTCGGTAGGTCGCGCGTCGTGACGCGGATGCTTGGCCTCTTGGCGCTTAGCCATACACCGAATGGAGAACGTAGTGTCATCGGCCGGCGGCGGAGAAGATCAGGAGTTTCTAGCGCATGGCGATGCTCCTCGTCAGAGTGGATGTGCGAGTTGCGCTCGCCAGTAAGGTGGTGAGCTTCTATGGGTGATGACTCGCACATCAAACATTGCCGCGGGCCTTACAAGGAGCGATGCGCTCGCCACGCAAGGTGGTGACTAATTGCGCAACCTTCGACTCCAGTCCGCCGATAGGGAGCCAGGCTGCTTGGGCTAGCCGCGAGGGCCTCGCCGAAAGCCTGCTCACATCATCAGCTCGGCAAGCCAGACCGGGTCTAAGCAGACGATCCAGTCAATGTCGTCGGGCTCAGAGTAAATCGAAGCGTCGGCTCGGTATCCACACCGAAATGCATCGACATCCTTGTCGGATGGCGACGAACCCCACCAGCGCGGCCGATCCGTCGAGATGTCCGAGTACTCGAGTGTTGGGGGAAGGGATTTGTCCGGCGTCCGGCGCAGCAGTACGTCCCAAAGACCTTCGTTAGAGTCTCGATTGAGAACGTCCGCTACAGTGGCGAGCTGGAAGTCCTCCGCCTCGGGTGTCCGTAGAAAGATGACGGCAGCCTTCACCAGCCATTCACGGAGGAAGGCGTCCCGCTCGGCCCGCGCGCGCTGTTGCCGCGACGACCATCCAGCAAGCGTCACAATCGCGATATGCGGAAGGTCGCGCGCGGTGACGCGCATACTCGGCATCTTGATGCTGAGCCATGCCGCGAACGGAGAGGACTTTGTCATTGTTTGCGGTATCGTGATGCGCTTCTGACCCCGACCATAGCGATCTGCACTGGTGGTAACCACAGCCATCAACGTTACGCGCGTACCGTCCGCCCATCGAGCTGCCAGGTGTTGGCTGGCCCGATGTCGCGATGGCTCGTACGTTGTTCGCGACCAGTTGAAGACGATGTACTCATCAACACGGAACACATCATGAAGCGTCGCGAATTCCTCGTTTCCTCCGCGCTGTCGTCCGTCAGTCTTGCCGCAATAGGGCTGTCATCCGCGGAAGCGGCACCGTTGCGCGAAGAGATGGAATCCAGCGCCACGCCGGGCGCTGCGACACGGAGGATTCTGATTGCCGGCGGCAACTATGGTGTGCCCTTCATCAAGTACATGGCGTCGCTCACCGGCAAGTCACGACCGCGGCTCTGCTATCTCCCCACCGCGTCCGCCGACAGTCCAGGCGGGAGCATCGCCTGGTTCCGGAGCTGTGCGCCGCTCAACGTCGAGCCGTTCGTGCAGGAGAGCTTCATCGCGAGTGACAGACAGACCAAGGGGTGGGACGAAGTGTTCCTCTCGATGGACGGCATTGTCGTCTCGGGCGGCAACACGTTGAATCAGCAGGCGATCTGGAAGGCGCAGGGCATCGACGTCGTGCTCCGCGAAGCATGGGATCGCGGAATCGTGCTCGGAGGTGCGAGTGCCGGCTCGCTGTGTTGGTTCGAGGAGGGGACCACGGATTCGCGTCCGAAGGAGCTGTCGATCGTGAAGTGCCTCGGCTTTCTAAAGGGAAGCCACTGTCCGCACTATGACGCCGAGGCCAAGCGGCGGCCGCTGTATCAGAAGCTGATTGGCTCGGGTGAGATGAAGCCGGGCTATGCGTGTGACAACGACGCCGGCATCTACTTCGAGGACAATGTGGTGAAGCGTGTGGTGTCGGCGCACGCTGGCTCGAAGTGCTACTACGTGAGCGTCGATGGCGGCAAAGTGGTGGAGAAGGTGCTCGAGCCGGAGGCTATATCGTGATGGCAGAGTACTGATACATCCGCCTCCGACTGCTCCTCGTGCTGATGAAATCGTTTCGCGTTGACTGGTCGAGTATCAGTCGACATGACGTCTCGCGAGATTCGCGGACCTGGCCTCGACACACGCGCAGCACCTCTTCGGGCGTCGTAACACCTTCGAGCACGAGCCAGGCGCCGGGCCGCCCATTACGACGACGATGGAACGCCGCATGTCTCCACGGTACGCGAATTGGGTTGCTGCCATTCGCGCGACATTACAACGCGTGTCGTACCTGGTTGTAGGGGACCGGCTCCTCCTTTGAGCCCAGTAGCCCAGACAGTTACGGTCGAGGAAGGGCCAAAGCTTGCATGGATCGGCACCATCCCAAGGGCGACGAATTCCAATGGGCGAGCAACTCTCTGTGCGATCGACGCTCGAATCATCCGCGTTGGAAATGCCACGATGCCGCGGCCGTCTGCGCGCCGCTCGTCATCGTGTGCCGTCCGCTCCACGGAATAGTGCTCCCACGATTCCAGTGCGCATGCGCCTGGTACGCGCGCTCCACTCGAATCGACGAGGACAAGCTGCACAGCCGGCGCGACTACGGAATTGAACGGCACCCACGCGAAGATGGCGATGATGGCGCCGCCGAGTAGTAGCCCCCACTTCAGACGAGGGGTGACGACGACGCGCGACGAGAGCCCGCGCAAGAGCAATCCACCAACGCTTCCGATGAAGAATGCCAGGGCGGCTGGAATCACGATCAACCAAGGCTGGGACCACGTATTGCTGACTGCCGCCACAGTGAGACTTAGCGCCACTCCGGCGATTGCCACCCACAGGCCGCTGCGAAGCATCCCGAGCCCAAGTGACCGGTAGGCCGGTCGTACACAAAGCACCAGCGCCGCGAGAAGCGCAGCTGGTGCGCCGAACATTGCTAGTTCGAATAGGCTGAAGATGGCTGTGTCCATGAGTCCTCGTGGAATTGATCTGACCATGGCCGCGCACTGATGCGATCATTTTTATGGTTAGCGGATGATATCGTGAAAGACGTAGTTATAGGCGCCGAGAATGAGCTGACCGTTCAGCCGGAAAAGTGAATCGCCTGGGTGATGCTTTGCGGCCTCACGATCTTCGTCTTCATGATGCTGCCATCCGGCCCTAACACTCATCATGCCATTCCAGACTTGTGGTATGCCGCCTCGCACATGGAACGGACTTGTCATGTCCATGAGGGGATGGATTCCGATCCCGAGGTGGTGCAGTGCCTCCGCGAAATTGCACTGCTCTGCGAACATACGTGCCGTCGCTAGTTCTTTTGTGATGAATGCGTCGCGATCAAGGACAGCCTGCATTGGATCTTCATTTGGGGCGCGCATCGAGTGCATGTACGAGTCTTCGGTTCCTTGCGAGTTGCCGTATCCGGGATCTCCGCTGCCGAATGGCTCATCAAACAGCGCGCTGGCGTCGGCGATTGCCTTAACGTCTCCCTGATGGTCTGGCAGCGCCGCCGTGATAAGAGCGCGGTGTGTTTTCTCCGACCACAGCCCAAGCACATCCTTATTTTGGATCGGGTCGTTGACCGCGTACGCGTAGAGGTTGGCACTCCCGCCGTCCAAGCCGCGCGGATCCGCCGAGATCCATTGCCCAACCTCGGGGTCGTACTCGCGCGCGCCGAAGTGAACGAGGGCCGTAGCACTGTCTAGCAGCCCGCCCGCATACCCGAAAGGCTGAAATCCGGCATTGGTATTAAGGGTGACGCGCCCCCACGCGTCGTAGTCGACTTGCTGGGCAATCGCACCAGTGGCCACATCGACCACCAGTCGCACGCTACCGCGATCGTCCAGCACAAACCGAAATTCTGTTCCGTCGGCCCGAATCATGTAATCGGGCACGTTCGCATGGGACGCGTAGACATATTGCGCTACGAGATTGCCCGTCGAATCGTATTCTGCGGCCGGTGCAAGCATGCTCTGATAGACGAAGCGCTGCGTCAGTCGTCCGTCGAGTCGACGACCTACTCGATGGCCGGCCGGATCGTACTCGTACGTCACCGCATGGGCCCCCGGTAAGTCCACCCCGGTGAGCTGGCCCAGTACGTCGAAGTGATATCCCGTGGTCGCACTGCCCGCGATTTTGGACAGGCGCTCGCCATTCGGCGTGTACGTGTATTGCGTCGTGCCGTAGGTCAGGAGCTGGTCCCGCTGGTCGTACGTCGCGGTCACCACGCCGAGGGGCGTCGTTTCTCGAACGCGGTTCCCGTTCGCATCGTACTGGTAGATTGCCACGGCTGTTCCGTTGCTCCTGACGAGGACGAGCCGACCGAGCGCATCGTACTGATAGGCCGTCCCCACCGTGCCATTGCTTTGCACCTCGGTGAGGCTGTCCGTGCGGCCGATGAGATCGTAGGAGAACGACTGCGCCAGAAGTTGAGTCGATCCGAACGAGTGGGTAACACTGAGCACCTGCCCCAAAGAGTCTATTAGTGATTGACTCGTGACCGTGCCTAAGCTCGTCCCAGTAGGCAGTCCGTTGAGCAGATCATACGTCAGGCTCAAGTCGCCAACCGACTGAAGCTTTCCGTCGCTGCCGTAGTTGTAGTAGATCGATTGCCCTCCGCTGACACTCACCCTCGAGGGCAGGAGGTCGGTGGTGTAGTCAGTATTGACCGACCCGTTTTCCCGCCCTGACCACGTCATGCTGTTCACCAGCCCACCGACGTACGTAAAGGTCAGCGTATCGCCGTCGATGCTCGAGATCGACGCCAGTAGTCCTGAGGATGGCGTGTACGAGTACACACGATCTATCCCGAGTCCAGTGTCACGGGCGAGGTGCCCAAGGCCGTCGTACGCGTGTGTCAGCGTCTGATTGTCCGGGTGCGTGATTGCCGTCAGGCGAGCCGCGTCGTACGCGTATTGCGTCACCGCGACGGGTGCGGTGCTGGTAGCGGGCTGCGTGATCGAAGTCACTCGTCCGCGTGCGTCGTACGCGAACAGCGTCGCACTCCGCCCTGCGGGCGTGAAGCTCGTCATGCGTCCAGCAACGTCAAAGACGGACTGGACGAGCTGGCTGTCTGGGCGAAGGAGTCCTGTCACGCGGCCCATGAGATCTCGCTGGTACGCGGTCCGTCGGTTCAGCGGATCGATAGTGGCGCTCATGAGGCCATCCAGTCCGTACTGAGTCGTCGCGGTACGACCAGCGACCTGAGCGCTGGTAGGACGACCGAACGAGTCGTACGTGAACAGCATTGCTGCGAGCCCCGTCGATTTCACGCGTGTCACGTTCCCGAGGCTGTCCACGCGCGTGCTGTCGACCCGGCCATCAGGATGCGTATCAACCGCGAGCCGAGCCGCGACATCAAACGACGTCACCGTCAGGCGTCCATTCACGGTAACCGAATCCATGATCCGCTGAACCGTTCGTGGATCGCCGGCAGCCCCCAGTTGTACGGTATGCTGCATGGCGCTCGTCACAGTACCGAGTCCGCGGATACGCATCGAAGACGTCTGCAATCGCTGCACCTGCGTTCCGAACACGGGATCTTCCGTGTACTGCGTCTGCGTCGTCGTGCCGTTTGGGCTTGCCGTATCGTTCCTGCCATCAGCCTGTGTCGTGCTCCGACTCTGCCCACCGTCCGTCGTCACCGAGGCGCGAATCAGATTGCCGCCGCGACCGTCGTCGACGGCATGCGTCGTGGTCAATCCGGCGAGGTTGGTGAAGAACACGGCCTGCAGGCCCGTAAGGCTGTCGACGCCCACTGCGAGCGATTGATGGTAGCCGAGTGGTCCATCCTCGCTGGTGAAGCGGCCAAGTGAGTCGTAGGTAAAATCCGTTCGCGTCCCGACCGGGTTGGTGAACGATGCCAACAAACCACCCGTCGCGTAGGTCAGCGCCCGTGTCGATCCGTCTGGATACGTCGCGCTACTCAACCAACCGTTTGCATCGTACTGGAAGGCGGTCGTCTGCCCGAACGGCATCCGTATCGACGTCGCCGCTCCGTTGCTCGCGCGGTTGACGACGATCTGCTGTCCCACGCGATCGATAATGTTGATGAGCCTGCCCGTCGTATCGTAGCCAAAGCTGACGATCCGTCGCCCATCGGCCACGGAGCTCGTACCAACATGACGCAGGCTGACGTCGAATTCGTAAAACTCGGATCCGTCTGGCGACGCGATCACGAAGTCGGTAGCCTCATAGCCCGGATTCGGGAGCGACAGCTTTGACACAAGTCCCGGCTCTTCACCGATGTACAGCGCGCGATCGGGTCCAACGGCACCGGTTGAGCAGGAAATGACTTCGCGACCGTACATCAGGAAATCATCGGCAATCTCTTCATTATCAGCCACCGGACCGCCGCGCATCGTGCTCGCCACGGTTCGTACGGGCACCATCAACATCGAGGCTTGCGGCCCACCGGTCCCGCATGAACGCGTTGTAATCATCCGTCCATCGGAATCGACGCGACGGACGAATGCGCCGTCGAAGATGAACAGCCGGCTATCGCGATCCAAAGCGATTCCTCTAGGGCAGAATTGGAACCCGATAGCCGGCCCGTCGTAGGCAGCGAACGAGCAACTGGAGCCGCTCTGTCCCGCAATAGTATTGATCAGACCATTGGCGCCAATCGCACGAACGCGGCCCGCTTCCACGATATACAACGTGCCGTTCGGTGCGATGGCGATATCGGCCGGTGCATTGAGGCACGACGCGGACGCGACAGTGCCTTCCGCGGCGCACTGGGCGGACGTACCGCCACCGGCAACGGTCGAGATGGTGCCCGCCGGTGTGATGACACGCACGCGTGCGTTGCCCTCGTCGAGTACGTACAGGCTGCCGTCCGGTGATGTCACCACGCGTGACGGTGCGTTGAGCCCAGCCGCGGTGGCCAACCCTCCGTCACCGGAGAATCCGGCGGCGCCGGTCCCGGCCAACAGCACCACAATCGAGTCCGGCCGCACGCGCAACACGCGATGCATCTGGCTTTCGGCGATGTACACGCTGCCATCCGTGCCGAGGGCGACACCGCGAGGCTGGGAGAGCTGCGTGTTGCGTGCTCGGAATCCCAGCTGCGGCGATGACGGATTGCTTCCGCCGCCGCTATTAAATACCGTCGCGCCGGCGACCACGGTCATGGTCCCATTGGCGTGAATCGCCAAGATCAGGTTGTTCGTCGAATCGGCGAACAACACGTCGCCCGACGGAGAAACAGTCACGGCGGAAGGCGTACCGTGAAGCATCGACGTGGCCGCAAAGCCATCATACCGACCGTCGATTGCCGCGAAGTTGCCTTCGCCCGAGAGCGCGCGGCGATCGGGCTTGATAGCTTCGCGACCAGTCACCTGATAGCCGGAACCCAAATAAAGTATCTGACTGAACGGATCGTAAACGTGCTGTGCACTCAACGTCCAGCCCCCGAAGCCCTGCGCCGCCGCGCCTGTCCACGCACCAAGCGTACCATGAAAGTCGCGCGCAGACACCGTCAGACTGTCCTCTAGATCGCTCACTCCCGGAATGAAGCAGAAGCTCATCGTCGTCGTAGCCTGGGGAAGACAACGAAGTCCGAACGCTTTGGGATCGTTTGCGGGAAAGCCGTACGATTTGGGGTAGCGATACTGGACCGACACGGTATATCGCTCCGCACCGACGGCACGCCGTCCGAACGCGTCCACACCGTCCCAATGGAAGTTGGTGGTAGTGTTTGCCTGCGGACTGTACGTTTGGATGAAGGAGCGTCCGCCAATCACGATCTCTACTCTTACATCGTGCAGGAACGTCGGGACGATACTGTCGAGGAGCGGAATGCGCAGCGTCGAGTACCGCTCACGGCCGGGGATAGTGCTGCTACGATAAGCGAGCGTCATATCCATGCCCGCAAGTGGAATTTCTTCACCGAGTACCTGATTCTCGCATTCGATGATCGAACCGGATTGCTTCTTTACACAAGGCTTGTGGCCATCCCCACCTGGCGGCGGGATCTTGGCAATTGAATCGATGAACGCCTTGTTCCAGTTTTGGTCGTGCGAACTGAAGTGCGTGATCGACGCGCGCCACAGCGTCTGGCCTGGTGTGTACAGTTGTCCCACCTGATTGAGCTCACTCGAGGTGACGCCCAAGCTGTCGAGCGCAGTTTGCGCCGCGGGCGTGCTGTCCCCCACCACATCTAACACGGCGCTTCCAGCGGAGACGGAGAGCACGCGCACAACCCGCCCGTTATTTTCGGGAATCCAGACACCACGCTGGCGGTCGTAATAGCCCATCGGCACCGCCATGCCGACTGGGAATTTGCGATTGTTCTCCACGTAGAACGCGACCGGCGTCGAGAAGGTCAGTGCTTCCGTTCCACTAAGCGGCACTTCGTCCGCGCTCAGCTCCACTGCATACGTGTACTCGCTCGTCGGCGGCAGTGCCGCCGGCATGGCCATCTTTCCGTTCGGACCCACGGTGTATTCCGTCGCGCGCACCGTGAGCGACGGCAGCACGCGCGACGTACCGTTGGGCTGCGTCGCCGTCGCGACAGTGCCCTGCGCAAAGAGCATCGTCGCCTGCCGCGTGCCGTTCCGATCCGTGACCGCCGATCCGCGCGCCACTTCGATTGGCGCTGCAAAGCTCACGACGGTCGACGCCGGATCCAGCGTCACCAGTGCCACTTCAGGCACCACGGTGAAATCCTGCTGTTCACTTACGACGGTGCGCTGCGCCGGAATGACGCCGGTCTTCTGATAGTCCAGCGTGATCGTTCCACCGGCATTCACGACCAGCTCGTACAATCCGTTCGCGCGCGATTGCACCGCCCCGTACTCTGGATGATTCAGGACGCGCACCGTGACGCCGCCGAGCGGTATTCCTCCACGATCGAGGACGCGGCCGCGGAGAATGCCGGCTTGCGCGAGTTGAATCGTCCCCGCGGAAACTCCTTGTTGTGGCGCCGAGGGACCCGTGTAGAGGAATGTCGACGCGGCGGTGATGGGTACCATCACGGTAGGGTCGAGCTTCGGCGCATGCACGGAACTATCAATCCCCAACGTTTCGGCGAAGCCCGTTGCGCCGCCAGTGCGTGTCACCACCGTCGTTACCGTCGACACATTGCTGGCGCTGTCCGTTGCAATCACGGTGATGGTGTTCGGACCGTTTGCCAACGCGACGGTAACACTGAATGCGCCACTCGTGAGCGGCGCTGACACACCGTTGACCGTCACGTGCACAGCCGTCGCGTCGATCACGGTGCCTGCAACGGTCGTCTGCGCGCTGGTCGTCGTGGATCCGTTGGCAGGTGTCGTGACGCTCAGCGTCGGCGCCGTGGTATCTCGAATCACAGTGCGCGCGATCGTCGTCGTGAGCCCCGCTGCATTCGTTGCGACGATCACGATCGTATTGCTTCCCTCGACGAGCGTCACATCCGTCGCGAAGGTACCACCTGTGCCGAGCGGCGCCGGCACTCCGTTCACCGTGACGAGAACCGCAGTCGCTCCGGTGGCCGTGCCTGTCACGTGCGAGACAAGCAGCTTCGTGACCGTGCCGGCAACTGGCGTCGGAACCGTGAGCGTTGGCGGCACGACGTCGGTCGTCACCTGCCGCACAATGGTCGTCGCATTCCCCGCGGCGTCCGTCGCCAGGAGTGTCACGAAGTTCGACCCGCGCTGCAGCGCGAGCGTCTTGCTATACGCGTGCGTGACCGAGTCGATCACGAGCGGCAGTCCGTTGATGTTCGCGGTCACCGCCGTCGCATCGGTGATCGTGCCGGTCACCGTGAGCGTCGTATCACTGCGGAAACTTGGCGTGGCTGGCAATCCGTTCAGCGTGACGACCGGCGCCTGCGTGTCGCGAATGACGGTGCGCGTGGAATCGGTGCGATTCCCGTTTGCATCTACTGCACTCACGGTGATCACGTTCGCGCCTTCTGTCGCGAGCGGCACGCTGCCAGTGAAGTTCGTCCGCCCGCCTGTATCCGGCACGACGGTCGCCGCCTGCCCGCTCAGCGTGATGCGCACCGCTGTTTGCTCCTTCACCATGCCAGCGACGACGACCTGCGCCAGCTTCGTGATGAACGAAGGGGCCGGTGCGCTGATGGTCACGGCGGGACGGATCGCGTCCGTTGCGGTCGCGCAGAGGGTGAGCCGTGCGCCTGCGACGCCACCGGCAACCCGTTGCACCGAGAGCACATTGCTCGCGATCAACGTAACCGGGATGAGAAATCCTGGTACGTTGGCGGTGAGCTCAGTCCCCGCCAGGAGTTGCGTTCCGTTCAGCGTGACTTTGAAGCCCGCATTGCGATGGGTTCCATCGGCATCACCGTTACGAACGCACAGATAGGCTGGCGCCACGGCGCCCACCGGCACCGTGAACGTGTCCACGATGGCCGCAGTATGGTCGCTGCGGGTATATGTCTTGGGTCCAAAGACTCTGAAGGTGGGATCGGGCAGCGAGACCAGCGAGACTCGGATTGCCGTGTTGGCCGCGGATAGATTGACGGCGATGGTGTCGACTGTCGCAACGGTCACGGCGAAGTCTCGCGTGGCGCCGGCCGCAATCTGCGCCAGTTGTTGACCACCTGCGACGACGCGGCCATTGAGACGAACGGCGCCATCGGTCGCGCGTGCGGCGCCGTTCACGCCGTTCGTTACCCGCAACACATACCCAGCGCTGTCGGGCGACGGCAGCGTGAACGCCTCCACAAAGTTGCCGGATGAACCGCTTCCGGTGGCGAAGGTCTTAGGGCCGAACACAACCACGGTGTCGGGCGGCGGCGTTTGCGCCACCGGTTGCTCCGCACGCCGCGCGACAGCGCGGATCAAGCGTGTCATCCAGTTCGGCGCTCCGCGCGCCTCGACGACACCGGACCCCACAATGAGTGCAATGCTCGTGACACACACGACAATGAGCGTCGCGGCACGCCGCGACACGCGGCGTGTTGGCACCGATGGTTCAACCGACATTGTGGGGGTTCTAGCGCAGGTGGGATGGCCGTTCGAACGATCGCCGCGCCACGCACTGATGTACGGTGCCGCGCGTTATGACGACCGATTCAAGCCGCAGTGAAGAGACGACCCGAAGGCGCATCACACTGCAAGACAGACGAAGTCGACTGCCCGTACACACGCTAACGCATTTGTTTAGCGCGAAACACCCCTTTATTGTGCCAACAATCCGGGTATTTGCGCCAATACATCATTCGAGCTGTTAGACGCGAGCCAGCCGCATTTATCCACACGATAATGGGACGTGACAGTAACAAATCGGGCGAAGTTGCATTGCCGCGAGGCGACGATCATCAGAACAATCAATCGTGATCGGGATGCCGTCCAGTGGCTTTGCAATGCGTCTAACATCCGCACGTTTTGGGAACTTGTATCAATAGTCTGTCATGTGTTCACGCGGCATCAATCGGGCATGCTCCATAGGCGTAAACTTCGTTTGCTCAAGCTCGACAGACGCGCAGCACCTCTTCGGGCGTCGTAACACCTTCGAGCACAAGTCTGGCCCCATCGTCCTTGAGCTCGGGAACTCGCCGGTCACGCGCGATACTCCGCACCGTTGCCGCACCGTCACCCGACGTGATCGCCGAACGCATCGCGTCGTCGAGTACGAGCAACTCGTACACCCCCGTCCGTCCCGAGTATCCGCTCCCCCGACACGCATCGCACCCAACTCCGCGCGATACGTGACTCAATGCAGGAGTGCCGAGCATCGCGCGCTCCGCATCTGTCGCGGGCACGCGTGCGACACACATCGTGCACACAGTGCGTACGAGCCGCTGCGCGAGTACAGCTTCAACAGTCGCCGACACGAGAAACGGCGCCACTCCCAGATCGACGAGCCGCGTAAGCGCACCAGCCGCATCGTTCGTGTGAAGCGTCGACAACACGAGATGCCCCGTGAGCGCAGCCTGCGTCGCTATCTCCGCCGTCTCGCCATCGCGGATCTCGCCCACGAGCATCACGTCGGGATCCTGTCGTAGCAACGCTCTTAGCGCACTGGCAAAGGTGACGCCGACCTTTTCGTTCACCGGCACCTGCGGAATGCCGGCGAGCTGATACTCCACGGGATCTTCGACCGTGAGAATTTTCTCTCGCCCCGTACGCAGTCGCTGCAGCGCCGCATACAACGTTGTCGTCTTGCCCGATCCGGTTGGTCCCGTCGCGAGCACCACGCCATGCGTGCGCGTGAGTACATCCTCGAAGCGCAGGAGGT
>JBDUCR010000146.1:0-5322 GCA_040003345.1 bacterium | reverse complement strand
GGCTGCTCGAATTCGAGCGCCCGCTTGATCAGGTCATCGATGCGGTTGGCGCCATCGAGGAGCGAATACTCCGAGTGGCAGTGGAGATGGACGAAGGACATCTTAGAAAGAGTAGCGACCGCGACCCCTCGCGTCAAAGCCGCCAGATGTTCACTGATGTGTGGAAGTGACTGAAAATAAACGACTTAGATGGATACGGCCGGCGCTCCGCGTGCTGGCCGCTCTCGCGTTGATCCTCGTGGCCTGGCTCGTCCTCACACCAACCGGACGCTACCTGCTCCGCGCAGGCTACGAAGAAGGGAAAATCCTCGCGCGACGTAAGCCCATAACCCAACTCGTCGCCGATCCAGCAACGCCAGCCCCCCTCAAGTCCAAGCTGAACCTGGTGCTCGCCGCACGCGCCTTTGCCCACGACTCTCTGGGTCTCGAAATCGGCCAAAGCTTCACGACCTTCAGCGCCCTCGATCGCGACACACTCGTCCTCGTCCTTTCGGGCGCCTACCGCGACAAGCTCGAGGCGTACTCATGGTGGTTTCCCGTCGTCGGTCGCGTGCCATACAAAGGCTACTTCGACTTCGACGAAGCGCGCCGTCAGGAACGCGCACTTACCGCACGCGGCTTCGACGCACGGCTCGGCGCCGCCTCGGCGTTCAGCACACTTGGCTGGTTCAACGATCCGCTGCTCCCGACAACCCTGCGCAGCGACTCGCTCAATCTGTCCAACACCGTCATCCACGAGCTGACACACAACACCTTCTACGCTCCCGGCGGCGCCGTCTTCAACGAGAGCTTCGCCAACTTCGTCGGTTCGCGCGGCGCCGAGATGTTCTTTCGCTCGCGCGGACAGCAAGCAGCTGCCGACGAAGTCGTCGCACGCTGGATGGACGATCGCATACTCGGGCGCTTCTGGGCGGCGCTGTACGCGCGGGTCGATTCCGCTTTCAAGTCTCATCCCGGCGACGCACCCAAGGATGTGGCCGAGCGCATCGCGATGCGCGATTCGATCTATGCTGATGCGCGGCAGCAGCTGATTCACGACATCGGTCCTCAGCTGCGTACGATCAGCTTTCGAGCCATCGAGCGCGTGAAGCTCGACAACGCGCTGCTCATGTCGAGACGCGTGTATCTCACCGATCTCGATGTGTTCGATGTCGTACTCGCGAGGAACGGTGGGGACCTGCGACGAACGGTCCAGGCTATCATCACGATCGCCAAATCCGATCGCGGCAAGCCGTTCGACGCCCTGAAGCGTTTTGCCTCGAGCAGCGCCCCTTGATCCGGCGCTGATCGCCTCTAGCGAAGCCGAACCAGCTTCACCACGAGCGAACCCGGCACGCCAGACATGTTAGCGACGTACCAGGGCCTATCGCCGAATCGGCTCGTCAGCAGCTCGTTCCGTGCGCCAAAGTCGCGCGCGTACACCACGCCTACGAGCACTCCATTCGGTCCTATCTCTTCATGCGGGAGCATCTCGGCGATGCTCACCCCGAGAGAGGTGGCTCGCGCGAGCTCATCGAGGCAGATCGGTGTGAGCCGTCGTCCGGGAACGAGCGACAGCTGGTCCGACGGCTGCTGGCCCGCGAGCTTGCGTCCTGCAGTGGCTCGCTCCATCCCGGCAACGACGATTCGCTGACGCTCGTCGCGCGAGACCGATGGCGGCAGTTGGTCCGTCGCGTCGAGATACTGCTGCAGAGTGCAGGCGTCCTCCTGCGATACGATCTGCTCGGCGATCAGCGGTCGCATGCCGAGCGCGCGAAGGCGCGCAGTGAGTCGCGCATGCCATCCCTCCGGAATGAAGATCACCGCCTTGTTGATGCCAGCGCGCGCCACCGCGTCGATGATCCGCGGACCGGCCTGCGCCTGCACGCTGTACAAACTGGTCAGCTCCTGGACGCCATACATACGACCCTCCTTGGCCGGCGCTTCCCACGCGATGATGATCCAGACCGGGAGAAGGAGTGCCACCGTGGTGCGCGCCATCGGCGACTTGATCCGCTCGCGCAGTGCGTGCGGCAGGCGAGCGATGTACAGCAGGAAAATCGGCGCCACCGTAATGAGGAAGCGGGGTCCAAAGAAATTGCTCTCCGACCAGTACGACATGTAGCCAACCAGCATCGCGCCAAGGATCGCCAGCAGCAGCCGGTCCCACACCGTTGCGCGGCGAACGAGCATCAGGGAGATGACGACGAGCAGCATCGCCGGCACCGGCCATCCAAGCAGCCCAACATCGAGCTTCATCAGATATGAAGACACGATGTATAAGCCGCGATATGGCGTGTGAACGAAACCGAGCGGTGTGAGATGAAATCCCGGCCGATGCTCGGGGCCGTTCAATACGTCGTACGCGAGCGGGAGTGTGGCGCCTGTCGTCACGCGATTGGCCGCGAGCATCAGCACGATCGGCAGCAGCCCCACTGCGCATTGAAGTGCGAGGGTTCTAACGAGCCATCGGTTCTTTGTCGCAATGTGCACCTGAAAGATGCCGACCACGAGCGCCACTACCATCGCATCGAAGGGACGGATGCTGGCAGCGAGTCCGACGCCGAGACCGATGAGAGTCGCCGTCCAGTTTGCGCGGGCGAGTGTGTCGGCGCACCGCCAGCGAGGCAATGCGGCGAGCGCCATCCACAGGAGGGCTAACGCAGCGGTATGCGTCATCTGACTCCCCGCCATGAAGAGCACGAACGGCGATAGCGCGAAGAGCAGCGTGGTCACACGCGCCGTGATCTCGTCGTCCACGGCGCGAACGAACTGGTACACAGCAACGGCGCCGAGTCCTGCGAAAAGCGGGTTGATCAGCCATGGCACGCCGAAGCGTACGCCGATGCTGAGTACCGCCGGCCAGCCCATCGGAAACTGAGAGAACCAACGTCCACTTGTGTCGAGTGTCTCGGTCGTCGAGAAGAACTCGCTGTGAAGTTCCGATTGCGCGAACAACCGTCCCGAGCGCAGAAGGAGCGCCTGCCATCGCAGTGCGAACTCGTCGCCCACCGCAGGCTGCCAGCCGAGTAACCGCCACCCGAAATAGAGTGAGAGCAGGATCGTCGCAGTGCACGCACTCAACGCAAACACGTGTGAACGCGGCGCCAGCAACATGCGCGCGCCGCGCGCCACCACCGCATCGACGTGAACGTGCAACAGCCGCACGACCGCAGCACCGAAAATCAAAATGACAATCGTCCATCCGAGCCACTGGCGGACCGCTTCGGGCCACCACGGAAGAGCTTCGCCATGTGTGATGAAGTTCGCCGTCGGCACCACGCCGAGCAGGAGGACAACAGCCGCTGCGCTACGCGTGACCCAAACGCCACCGGCGTCACGAGTCATCGAACGGGCATCAGTGAGATTCTGAGTGTCATCTTTTCATCGAATCCTTACGAGCTTCACCTCGAGCGCGCGCGGTGCTCCACTCACGCGCGCGACGTACCACTGCCGATCTCCAAATTGATCTTGGAGCAGCACATTACGCGCGCCGAAGTCCCGGGCGTACACAACCCCCGTCAGCTCACCATTCGCTCCAATCGTGCTGAACGGCAGCATCTCGGCCACGCTCACACCGAGGGAGCTCGCGAGCTGGAATTCCTGGGAGCACTCGACGCTAAAGGCGCGTCCTGGAGTGACCGCGAGCTGATCCGATCCCTGCTGATTCGCCAGCTTGCGCGCGGGTGGCGTGCGGTCCAGTCCCTGCGCAACGACACTTGCGCGCTCCTCGCGCGACACGTTCGGTGGAAGTTGATCTGCCGCATCGAGAAACTGCTGCACCGAACACGCGTCCTCCTGCGACACAATCTGCTCGGCGATCAACGGCCGCATGCCGAGCGCGCGGAGTCGCGCGGCGAGTCGCGCATGCCATCCATCCGGAACGAAGACCACGGCGTTCGTGAGTCCAGCGCGATTCACCGCTGCGACGATCGGTGGACCCGCCGCACCGCGCATATCGTACAGTCGCGCGAGCTCCTGCACACCATACAGCCTGCCTTGCTTCGCCGGCGTTGCCACCGCAACGATGATCCAGAGTGGGAGTAGCAGCCCCGCCGTAGCGCGCAGCATCGGCGACGACGTTCGCTCGCGGAGCACAGATGGCAATCGCGCCGTGTACAACAGAAAAATCGGCGCTACGGCATTGAGAAAGCGCGGCCCGACGAAATAGCTCTCCGACCAATACGTCATGTAACCGAGTAGCACGCCGCCGAGAATCGCGAGCAGCAGCTTGTCCCACGCGTTGGCTCGGCGTTGCAGCGCAAATGTGGCCGCAACGACCAGTACCGCCGGCACGGGCCACGCAAGAAGCCCGACGTCGAGCTTCATGAGATACGCGGAGATTACGTAAAGCCCGCGTCGCGGCGTGTGAACGAAGCCCGGCGGCGTGAGATGAAATCCGGGCCGGTGTTCCGGACCGTTCAAGACGTCATAGGCGAAAGGCAGAAACGCGCCGGTGGTCGCTCGATTTGCCGCGAGTACCAGAACGACCGGAATCAGGGCGACGCCGCATTGAAGCATGATGCTGCGCACGAGCCAGCGGCGTTGCAACGCGTGGCGTAGCTGAAACACACCGATCATCAGCGCGACGACAGCGGCATCGAAGGGACGAATACTTGCCGCGAGTCCGACACCAAGCCCGATGAGGATGGCGGGAAGTCTCGCGCTTCGTGCATCGTCGGCGGCTATCCATCGAGGCAGCGCCGCGAGCGCGAGCCAGACGCACGCCAGCGTCGCGGTGTGATTCATCTGGCTGCCCGCCATGAAAATCACGAATGGCGAGAGCACAAACAGAATTGTCGTCGTGCGTGCCGTGATCTCATCGCAGATCGCCCGCACGAATTGATAGACCGCAACCGCCGCGAGCCCTGCGAGCATCGGATTCAGCAGCCACGGCGTGCCGACGCGCGTCGGGAGGGCGAGCATCGCCGCCCATCCCATTGGAAACTGCGCGAACCAGCGACCACCTGCATCGAGCGTCTCGGCCGTCGAAAAGAATTCCGCGTGCGGCTGCGATCGCGCGTACAGCCGCCCCGATCCCAGCACTGCTGCCTGAAAGCGCTGCGAGAACTCGTCGCCGACGACCATCTGCCAGCCGAACAGCTTCCATCCGTAGTAGAGCGACACGATCAGCGTCGCGAAAAAGGCGATTAGCGTGAACACTCGCGTGTTGGGCGCCAGCAGGACGCGTGCGCCACGATCGAGCATCGCTTCAACGCGCGCATGCGCGAATCGCGCGACAACGAGTGCAATGGTCGCGATGACAGCCGCCCAGACGAGCCACTGCCGCATGGCTTCGTTGTACCAGGGCAGGCCGCCGCCCGTGGTGATGAGGTTCGCCGT
>JBDUCR010000254.1:0-1605 GCA_040003345.1 bacterium | reverse complement strand
GCGGCTTGCCGTCGCCCGGCTTCATGAAGCTCCACTTGAGCCCCGTCGGGAATCCAGCGCCGCCACGACCGCGCAGCCCGGAGTCCTTCACGACCTGGACGATCTCGCCCGGCTCCATCCTGAGCGCCTTCTCGAGCGCGACGTAGCCGCCGCGCTTGCGCCAGCCGTCGAGACCAATGGCCTCCTGCTCGCCAAAGTGCTTCGAGAGAACCGTCGTCTCGCGTTCGTGCGGCTTGTGAGGAAAGCCCATGTCAGCCCAAAGATGCGAGGAGCGCAGGCACCGATTCCACGGTGACCGACTCGATGAACTTCTCATTGACCATCAGCGGCGTGTTGAAACCACACGCGCCGAGGCACTCGACCTCGATCACCTGATACTTGCCGTCGGGCGACTGGACTCCAAGCTCCTCGCATCCCGTGTGCTTGAGCAACGCGTTCACGACATCCTCGGCGCCGCACACATTGCACGGCGACGTCGTGCAGACCTGGATGAAGTGCTTCGCGACGGGATGCTGGTGGTACATGGTGTAGAACGTCACCACACCCTTCACGTACGCAGGTGTCAACTCGAGCAGCTCGGCGACTTCCGTCATTCCGTCCGGGGGCACCCAGCCGCGCTCTTCCTGTATCATCCAGAGCGCGGGCAGTAGCGCGGCCATTTTTGTGGGATAGCGCGTCAGGAGCTCATCGAGCTCTGTCTTGCGCGCGCCAGTGAACACTGGGACGTATGTCTCGGTATGCGCGGCGCTCATCGAATTGTCATCCCGCAGGAGCGTAGCGAGTGTCGGGATCTCCTCTCGCTGCGCGTTGTGCCGGCTATTGGGTATGGACGATAGATCCCGACACTCGCTCGCGTTGCTCGCTCCTGCGGGATGACAGAATCGCGCATCGCTCGTTGCTGCGGGATGACAGCGTTGTCGCAGTTCATCGATCGATTTCTCCCATGACGATGTCGATCGACGCATTGATTGCGATCACGTCGGACAGCAGGTGGCCTTCCACCATTTTCGGAATTGCCGAGAGGTTCACGAACGAGGGTGGACGAATGCGCCAGCGCACTGGCTTCGAGGTTCCGTCGGACACCATGTAGTAGCCCTTCTCGCCCTTCGGGCTTTCGACGGCCACGTACGCTTCGCCGATCGGTGGACGCGGACCTTCCATCACCTGCTTGAAGTGATGGATCATGCTTTCCATGTCGCTCGTCGCCTTGGACTTGGGCGGCAGGATGACGCGATGGTCGTCGACATTCACCGGCCCGTCGGGCAGACGCTTGAGCGCCTGCTCGAGAATGCGCACCGACTGATGCAGTTCTTCGACGCGCACGAGATAGCGGTCGTACACGTCGCCCGCCTGACCGACGGGAATGTCGAAATCGTACGTCTCGTAGTCGAGATACGGGAAATCCTTGCGGACGTCGTACGCCACGCCCGACGCGCGAAGCATTGGGCCCGAAAGCCCCCAGTTCACGGCCTCCTCGGCCGACATCGCACCCAAGCCGATCGTGCGGCCCACCCAGATCGCGTTCTTCGTCAACATCGTTTCGCACTCGGCGAGCACCTTCGGAAAGGTGCGCACGAAGTTGTCGAGATCATCCGTCCAGCCGTC
>JBDUCR010000017.1:0-18013 GCA_040003345.1 bacterium | reverse complement strand
ACTCGCTTCGCTCCTGCGGGATGACAATCGATTTGCGTCGCTCCTGCGGGATGACAATCGATTTGCTTCGCGTGCGGGATGACATCCAACCCCATCGCTCGTGCGGGATGACTTACGTCGTCACCGCGGACGGTCACGATGAAAGCGCGCGATCGCGCCAGCTACTGGCTCGGGACCAAAGCGCACCGGGTCGGTTGTGGGCAGGCCAGTCTCGCGCTGCACCTGGTCGACCGTGCGACGCGCCTCGTCTTCGTCCAGATCATACGTGTTGAGCGCGACGCCGATGACGGGTGCAAAACGGAGAGCCGATGTTGCCACCTCGCTCATTTTGATGAAGTCGACGAGGGGCGGAATCTTCACCCATTCACAGCGGTTGATCGCGGTGCGCGTGGGCTGCGCACACATCACCTGTGCGTGCGGAAGCGAGCCGTGAATCAAGCCGTAGGTAACGCCCGAGTAGCTCGGATGAATGATCGAGCCCTGCCCTTCGACGAGCACGAGATCCGCATCCTTTGCGCAATCGAGGACGAGCTTTTCCGCTGCACCGGCGATGAAATCGGCAATCACGGCGTCAACGCCAATGCCCGAACCTTCGATCAGAATTCCAGTCTGTCCGGTCGCAGCGAACTTCGTGCGAATGCCGTGACCGCGTACTGCGTCGAGCAGCTGCAGTTGCGTCGTCATCTTGCCGATGTTGCAGTCGGTGCCGACAGTCAGCACGACCGTGGCGTCCACCTCGCGCACGCGCCCATTCGCAACCCCGAGCTTCGCTGGTGGGCGACGCAAATCGTGTATGGCGATGTTGTGTTTCTTCGCGAGTGCGGCAAGCTCGGGAACATCACCTATGAAGGTGTGGAGTCCGCTCCAGATCTCGAGACCATTCTCGATGGCGCGAGAGAGAAGGCGTATCCAGCTCTCCGGCAGCTGGCCACCTGCTGGCGCGATGCCGATCAGGAGCGCGTTCGGTTTGAGCAGGAGGCCCTCGTCGAACGTCGCAACGACGGGAATGTCACCGCCGAATCCGATCACCTGTTGTGAGGTAAGGCCTGCCTTGCTCGCATCGATCACACCGGCGACACGTTGCGGCGTGTAGCGAATGCACGCGTTGGCGGTCTTGGATTCCTCGGGCCCGAACAGGCCGTCGGCCAAAATGAGGTAACGCAGGTCGCGAGACATTGCGGCGCGCGGGTGGGTGGGCGGTGGAGTTGGTTGCTCGGCGACGAAGGTGCAGATCCTTCGCTTCGCTCAGGATTACGGCGGAGTCCTAGTGACCCGACGTCCTAATCTAAGCGGGAATCGCCGTCGTGCGACGCTCGATGAGTCCGACGACGTCGATCGTCCTTGAAGGAATGATCACGCCACCTTCGGACGCCGGCAACCGCAGTACGAGCATCCGCTCACGCGTGGTGCGGCGGAAGCCCTGCCCTTCATAGATACGCGAGAGAAGGATGCGCTTCACGACCACCATGATCACCGCCAACCCGGGCACCGCAACGAGCAAGCCCAATGGGCCCAGCAACTTGCCGACGATGAGCACGAACACAATGGTCAACACCGGCGGCAGATCGACCTGCCTCTGCATGATGTACGGTGAGACGAGATTGCCTTCGATCAGGTGCACGAGAATGCCGAGGCCAATCACCCATAGGGTCCGGGAACTGCCGTCGGGACCGGTGAGGACGAACAGTGCCGGTAGAGTCGTGGCGAGCAGAGTTCCAAAAAATGGAACGATCGTCGCGAGTCCAGTGAACACACCGAACGTCAGCGCATACGGAACGTGCAGCGCGTAGAGTCCGATCGTCGTCAACGTGCCGAGAAACGTCATCGTGAGCAGGAGCCCGACGATGTATGCGCGCAGTGAGCCGGCGCAGTCGGTCAGCACATCGCGCACGAGATCGCGATGGATGGGCGGAAAGAGCGCGATGAGCCACTCGCGATAGAGCGCCGGATGAAGCGCGAGATACAACCCCATCACGATCACCGAGAAGAGGCTGACCATCACCTCGACCAGGCTGAGTACCTTCGGCACGACACTGCCGAACTGTCCGGATAGCTGCTCGTAGACGGCGAACAGAATTTTGTGCTGGCCGGGCGTATAGACTGACTTGAGCGCGGGCACTTTTTCCGCGAGCCGGTCGATCGCGTCTTCCCAGCCACTGATGTATGCGGGAAGGACCTTCACCAGCTCCTGCGTCTGCGCGATGAGCGGTGGGACGAGCGCGTAGAACAGCACCACCAGCCCGCCGAACGAAAGCAGAATCGCGACGAGAAAGGAGAAGCGCTCGGGCAATTTCGCGCGACGATGCAACACGCCGGCGAGTGCACCGAGATACAGCGATATCAGAATGCCGAGGAACAGCAGGAGAAAGACTTCTGCGACCTGGCCCGTGAGCCAGATCATCAGCACTGTGAAGACAGTTGCCGCGAGGGCGGGCCCGAATCGGAAGCGTGAGCCCACCACCGCGACTTCCTCACTCATGACGTCTTGCCCTGACTCGGATGCTCGATGTCCGCAGACACCGTTTCTTCATCGCGCTGACCGGCGCCGAGTGCACGCCCGCCCTGCGCGGACGATGGGGGAAGTAGTCCCATCTTCTGCTTCATGGCGAGAAGCTGTGCGTCAACCGACACGGATACGCTGCCCTTCTCGAGCGCCTTGAAGTCGCGCTGAAGGGTGTCGCCGGTAAACTCCTCCTCGATCTCCGCGTGCGCCTTGATCTGACGCTCGTTGGTCTCGATGCGCTCTTCCATACGAGCGAACGCCTCGAACGCACTCTTTTCCGATAGCGACGACATCGTCTCCGCGATACGCGCCTGCGCCTGCGCGCGACGTTGACGGGCGACGAGAAGATTCTTCTTGCGCTTCGCCTCTTCGATCTTGTCGTTCAGCTCACGAAGCTGCCCCTTGAGCTTGTCCGTCTCCATCTTGTGCGACTCCCACGTCTGCTCGAGCTGCTGGCCATGTGAGCCATGCTCGGCCTGACGTACGAGTGCCTGCTTCGCGAGATCGTCGCGGCCTTCCTGAATGGCGAGCATCGCGCGACGCTCCCAATCCTGCGCCTGCTTGAACTCGGCGTCGGCCTGGTCGCGCAGGCGTTTTTCGTCTGCGATGGCGGACGCCACCTGCTGCTTGGCTTGCACGAGCTGGCTGCGCATGTCGACGAGAATCTGCGTCAGCATCTTCTCGGGGTCTTCGGCCCGCGAGATCAGATCGTTGATGTTGCTCTTGAGGAGCGCGGAAAAGCGATCGAATATGCCCATGGTCAGCGTGCCTCGCGGTACGAGCCGAGCTCGCGCAGGTGCGACGCGAGCGCGAGCGTCATGCTCTCGTAGCTCGCGAGAAATTCTTCGAAGTCGAGGGCGGACAGCTCGAGCGCTTCGGTGAGAACGATGTGATCCTCCTGAATGCCATACGATCCATGCAGTAGATCGGTGGCGTTGAGCTCGAGGAGACGCCGAGTGAGCGTGGCTTGTTGTTCCGGATCCTTCGGTAGTTCCATGACATCGACGCGAAGCAGCACGACCGGCGGAGAGAAATTCACGGCCAGTGAGAGATCGCTTTCAGGACTCGGCTTGACGATCCAGAAGCCCGGCTCGACCTCGGTGTAGGTCGCGCCGGAGGCGCTCAAGCTATTCAGAAAGGTCTCGATGTCTTCTTTATTGAGCATTGGCACACCTTGTGTGCAGTGGTTGCTTCAGCCTACGGATTCGGCACGCGCTGCGTTTCATATCGACGCACATCTTTCGCGCAAACTACGAGCGGACCTCGCGTGGCGGAAGACGATTGAACCGACGTTACTTCCTCTTGATCTGCACCAACCGCTCCTTTGCGAGCCGGCGTCCGGTTGGCGTTGCAGCAAGCCCACCGCCAGCGGTCTCTCGGTACCGTACATCCATTGAGCGACCGATCTCGCCCATCACGTCGATCACTTCGTCGACGGGGATCTTGAACTCTACACCGGCCATCGCGAGCTCGATTCCCGTGAGGGCGATGGCTGAGCCGGTTGCGTTACGAAACACGCACGGCAGCTCGACGAGTCCGCCGAGCGGATCGCAGACGAGGCCGAGCGTGCCCTGCATGGCGAGGGCGGTTGCGTGTCCAACCTGCGACGGTGATCCGCCGAGCATCTCGGTCGCCGCACCCGCTGCCATCGCTGCCGCAGCGCCCGTCTCGGCCTGACATCCACCTTCGGCTCCCGATAGCGACGCACGTTCGGCGATGACAGCGCCGATCAGGCCGGCGACGGCGAGCGCGCTCACGAGGGCATCGTCGTCGATGTTGCGCGCGGCTGCGAGGCCAGTGAGCACAGCAGGCAGAACGCCAGCGCCACCTGCGGTCGGTGCTGCGACGATGACACCCATCGCCGCGTTGACTTCCTGCACAGCGAGCGCGCGCGCGAGGATGTCGCGGAACGGCGTGCCGGCGAGCGGACCATCGGGTCCGGTGCGCAGCTTCGCGGCGTCGCCACCGACGAGCCCCGAGGCGGAGTAAAGATCGCCGGTCATTCCCTGCGCGACCGCGCTGCGCATCACGTCGAGCGCGCGCTTGAGCGCGGCGCGAATGTCCTCGACAGTGCGCCCTTGATCCTTTGCTTCAGTTTGCAGCGCGAGCGTGGAGAGGGAAATCTTCTGCGCCTCTGCGTCGCGAATGGCGTCGCCCAGGGACTTGTACATCAGGCGCTCACCTTGTCGAGACGAAATGCCCAGCGCACCCACGAGAGTCCGCGAATCTCATCGCGCACTTCGTCGCCGGGCATGTCGTCGATCTCGATGACCATGAAGGCATCGCCGCCACGTTCTTTACGCGTCAGTCGGAGCGTAGCGATGTTGATCGAATGTTCTGAAAGAATGGTGGCGATGCGCGCGACCGAGCCCTTCACATCCTCGGCGACGAGCACGATCGTGTGATAATTGCCGGTGACTTCGACCGGATAGCCGTCGATCTCCGTGACGAGCACGCGTCCTGCGCCGAGCGACGATCCGATCATCTCTGCCGTGCGATCGCCTCGCTCGATGGTGAGGCGCACGGTGTTGGGATGCGAATCGTCGGCGAGTGTCGTCTTCTCAAAGCGGTAATCGAGTCCCTCACGCTCGGCGATGTCGAGTGCGTCGCGCAGGCGTTCGTCGTCGGGACGGAAACCCATCAGACCGCCGGCGAGCGCTTTGTCGGTGCCGTGTCCTTCACCCGTGCGTGCGAAGGAGCCGTGCAGCTCGAGACGCGCGCGTTGGGGAGTGCCGCCAACCAGACAGCGCGCGAGCAGTCCGATGCGGCACGCGCCCGCCGTATGCGACGACGAGGGGCCAACCATGACCGGACCGATGATGTCGAGCAATGAGACCATTGTGTTCTCCGCCAGCGAGACGTCTGCGTCCGTACCACCCAATTATAGCGGCGGCGGTGGGGCAGCCACACGCGTCACCCCGCTTTTCGTTGACGTGCGGGTTTCTTGAGCATCGGTCGCAAGTACCTGCCCGTGTGCGACGCCTCGACCTTCACCACGTCCTCCGGCGTGCCTGCGGCGACAATAGTTCCGCCACGCGTACCACCATCGGGTCCGAGATCGATGATCCAATCCGCCGTCTTGATGACGTCGAGATTATGCTCGATCACCAGCACCGTGTTCCCGCGATCGACGAGACGATGAAGAACCGTGAGCAGCACGCGCACGTCCTCGAAGTGAAGTCCAGTCGTCGGCTCGTCGAGGATGTACAGCGTCCGTCCGGTGTCGCGCTTCGAGAGCTCCGTCGCGAGCTTGATGCGTTGCGCCTCGCCGCCCGACAACGTCGTCGCACTCTGGCCGAGATGGATGTAGCCGAGTCCGACGTCGTTCATCGTTTCGAGTTTCTGCCGGACGCGCGGCTGATTCTCGAAGAACGTCGCAGCGTCCTCCACTGTCATCTCGAGCACCTCGGCGATGCTCATTCCGCGAAAGCGGACCTCGAGCGTCTCGCGATTGTAGCGCTTGCCTTTGCAGACTTCGCAGGGGACGTAGACGTCGGGAAGAAAATGCATCTCGATCTTCACGAGGCCGTCGCCCTGACACGCTTCGCAACGACCGCCCTTCACGTTGAATGAAAAGCGCCCGGGTCCGTAGCCGCGAATCTTCGCCTCGGGCAGCTCAGCGAAGAGCTCGCGAATCGGAGTGAAGAGTCCCGTGTACGTGGCCGGATTGGAACGCGGCGTGCGGCCGATCGGACTCTGGTCGATGTCGATGACCTTGTCGATGTGCTCGAGTCCCGTGATGCGATCGTGCAAACCAGGAATCACGCGCGCACGGTAGAACTGCCGAGCGAGCGACTGATGCAGAATGTCCTCGATCAGCGTGCTCTTGCCCGATCCTGAGACGCCAGTGACCGCGACGAACAGTCCGAGTGGAATCTCCGCGTCCACGTTGCGCAGGTTGTGCTCACGCGCATTGAGGATGCGAATCGTCTTCTTCGGATCTGTCTGTCGCCGCACAGCCGGTAGCGGAATCTCTGCTTCGCCGCTGAGATACCGTCCGGTGATCGAGCGCGGATTGCGAATGATCTCGTCAACGGTGCCCGAGGCGATGACCTCACCACCATGCTTGCCCGCGCCTGGCCCCATGTCGATGACATGATCCGCCGCACGCATCGTCTCTTCATCGTGCTCGACGACAATGACGGTGTTGCCGAGGTCGCGCAGCTGCTCGAGTGTGGAGAGCAGACGTGCGTTGTCGCGCTGATGCAGACCGATGGAGGGCTCGTCGAGGATGTACAACACGCCGACGAGACGCGAGCCGATCTGCGTCGCGAGACGAATGCGCTGTGCCTCACCGCCAGACAACGATTCCGCCGAGCGTCCGAGCGTGAGGTAATCGAGACCAACGTCCACGAGAAAGCGAAGTCGCTCGCGCACTTCCTTTAGAATGGGCGCGGCGATCTCCGGATCGAGACCGATGACGTGGCTCTCGTCCTTGATCGGAACGTTCTCGAAGAAGGAGCGCGCTTCGACGATGGAAAGATCAGTGAGCTCGCCGATGTTGCGGCTATCGATGGTGACGGCGAGTGATTCGGGTTTAAGGCGATGCCCGTTGCACGCCGAGCATGGCACGGCGAGCATGTAGGCTTCGAGCTCCATGCGCACCATGTCGGAGTCGCTCTCTTCGTAGCGTCGCTCGACATTGGCGATGATGCCTTCCCAACTCGTGTCGCCCTTCTTCTTCTTGCCCGTCGAGCCGTCGCCGTGCAGCAGGCAATCACGCACGGACTGCGTGAGATCGCCCCACGGTTTGTTGAGATCGAACTTGAATTGCCGCGCGAGCGTCGGCAAAACGACCTTCCGCAGATAGCCGGTCGGCTCTCCCCACGGCAGCACGACGCCCTCGAGAATCGAGATGCGTGCGTCGCCGAGTACGAGCTCTTCGCTGACGCGACGACGTGTGCCGAGCCCACCACACTTTGTGCAGGCGCCGAAGGGGGAGTTGAACGAGAAGTGACGCGGCTCGAGCTCCGGCATCGAGATGCCGCAGACGGGGCAACCGTACTTCTCGGAGTACGTCTCGATCGCGTTGGTGTCGGCGTTCACGACTTCGACGAGACCTTCGGCGAGCTTGAGCGCCGTCTCGACCGAATCAGTGAGACGTCCGCGATCGTCGGAGCGAACGACGAGCCGATCGACGACGACCGAGACGTCATGATTCTGGCGACGATTCAGCTTCGGCGGATCAGCGACTTCGATCAGTGCGCCATCAACGTACGCGCGAATGAATCCCTGCTTCCGCACGGACTCGAAGAGCTCGCGAAATTCTCCCTTGCGTCCCTGTACGAGCGGAGCGCGCACTTCAATCTTGGTTCCCTGCGGCCATGCGAGAACGGACTCGGAGATCTGCGCCGGACTCTGCCGCTGTACCGGACGACCGCAGTTCGGACAATGCGGCGTGCCGGCGCGGGCATATAGCAAGCGCAGGTAGTCGTAAATCTCTGTGACAGTCCCAACCGTTGAGCGCGGATTGTGTCCGGCGCTCTTCTGCTCGATGGAAATCGCAGGCGACAGGCCTTCGATCGCGTCGACGTCGGGCTTCTCCATGAGGCCGAGAAACTGGCGCGCGTACGCGGACAGCGATTCGACGTAACGTCGCTGGCCTTCTGCGTAAATGGTGTCGAAGGCCAGCGAGGATTTCCCCGAGCCCGACAGCCCCGTAATAACCGTGAGCCGGTCGCGGGGTATCGTGACGTCCACATTGCGGAGGTTGTGCTCACGCGCGCCGCGGACGATAAGTGCGTCTTCTGCCATAGCCAGGGAAAGCTCGCTCCAGGACCGTGGGCAGACAAGTCACGGGATCCCGGCATGAGATCGGTCTCGCCACCCGCATTAGATTACCCCGAGACGTTCCAATGCATTCCTGTCGGCGACGTCGGTCCTTCCTTCCACGCGCGCGTTTCGCGCCCAGCTCGAGATCATGCCGCACACAGACGCCATCGTGGTGATGACGACGCTTTCTTCCGTTGATGAGGCCGTGAAGCTCGTTCGCGAGCTGCTCGATCGCCGCCTCATTGCCTGCGGCACGGTTCTACCGGGTGGACGCTCCTTGTATCGCTGGCAGGGAAAGATTGCCGACGAACAGGAGGTGGTCGTCCTTCTCAAGACACGCTCGGCTCGACTCGATACTCTGAAGCTCGCATTCGGCGAGCTGCATCCATACAAGGTGCCGGAACTGCTCGCCCTTCCGGTTACCGGTGGAAACGCGAAGTACCTGGAATGGATCAATGGTGAGACGACACTCGCGCTCGCGTAGTCCGCACAAGCCGGAGATAAAAAGCAGCATGCCACAACCGCATTCAGACCAACCAATCGAACAGTCGGCCGGCGAAGTCGCGTCGCAGGCGAGCCTCGATCTTCCCGAGCAGGAGCGTCCGCTCGCTTCCGTCGACGAGCGTGTGCCGCAGCGCGAGCCCGATATTCTCGAGCAGGTGGCGGATCTCGCCGCTCGCGGAGAGATGAGTGCTGCGCTCGTCACGCTACGCGCGCTCGTTGCGCGTGAGCCGGCGAATGCACGCGCGCGCGCCGCACTCGCAGGCCTGCTCGAGAAGCGTGGCGACGTCGAAGGTGCGCTTGGCGAACTGGGTCGCGCGCTCGAGAGCACGCCCGATGACGTCAGCATTCTCTGCGGTCGCGCGCTGCTGCTCGCGTCACGTGCGCGATACGATGCTGCCGAGGTCGACCTGCGCCGCGCCGCGCGCGTCAGCCCGAGAAGTGCCGAGGTGCAGGTGCAGCTCGGTATTCTCTTCTCCAAGCGTGCACGCTGGCGCGAGGCGATCGAGCCGCTGTTGTCCGCCGTCTCCTCCGATCCCAATCACGGCGACGCGCACTACTACCTCGGCGAAGCGTACAATCACATCGACGACTTGCCGGCAGCGCTGGCGGCGTACGAAGCGGCGTCGATGCTGCAGCCGACCAACATGCGCGCGTTAAAGGGAATCGGTATCGTGCTCGACCGGCTGGGGCGTCCGGCGGAAGCGGCGGCGGCCTATCGTCGGGCGCGCGAGACGCAGCGACGGTGATCGCTTGAATCGTTGGTTCGGCAAACGGTCGCTGCTCGCGGCAGGTGTGCTCGTACTGTGGCTGGTGGGACTGGGCGTGCTCACGCAGCGCGAGCTCTTTCGTCCACACATCGAGAAGCTTGCCGAGGCCGGCCTTCGCGTAACACCAGGCGCGACGTACTTCGCCGTGCTGCAGCGTGGTGAGCAGATCGGCTTCGCGTCGACAACGATCGACACGGCGCAGGGCGGCATTACGGTGCTCGACTATCTCGTCGCCGATCTGCCAATCGCGGGCAAGCTGCATCGCGCGAGTGCACGCACCAACGTGAGACTCACGCGCGCGCTTCGCGTCAGCAGTTTTTCGATCGACATCGACGCCGACCTCACGCCGATCAAGGCGACGGGCACTGTACTCGGCGACACGTTGCTGCTGCTCACCGTGAAGGGCATCGCAGGGCAGGCGACCGACACGCAACGCGTGAAGCTCTCCGGGCCGATTCTTCTGCCGACGCTCGTTCCTCTCGCGATCGCGCTGGGCGAGCGGCCAAAGGTTGGCAAGAGCTATACGCTGCCGATCTTCGATCCGGCGTCGATGGCGCCGAAGGACGTGCGCATTGCCGTGCAGGCCGAGAGTGTGTTCGTGTTGCATGACAGCAGCGTGTTCGACAATCCGTCGGCGCGATGGAAGGGCGCACTCCCCGACACCATCCGTGCCTGGAAGCTTGCGACGGTGACCGGCGAGAATGGCGGCACGAACACCGGCTTCGTCGGATGGGTGGATGAACAGGGCCGTGTCGTGCTGGCCAATCAGATACTTGGCCTCACGCTGGAGCGGCGTCCCTATGAAGTTGCATTCGAGAACTGGAAGGCGGACGCTGCAAAGCGCGGCAACGAAGTCTCAGCCGATCGCGACATCTACGAGACGACGGCGATCAGTGCGAACAAGAGACTCAAAGAAAATCTGTCCGAGCTCAAGCTTCGCCTTACCGGCGTGGATCTCGAGACGTTCGACGTAAAGGGATACCGCCAGCATCTGCGCGGCGACACGCTCACGATCACGCGCGAAGCGCCGGCGGCGCTCAAGGCGGCGTACGCGCTGCCCAATGGCGCCAAGGCGACGGTCATGAGCGTCTTCCTCGATCCCGAGCCGTTGCTCGAGGTGGAGAATCCGGAGATCGTCACGCTTGCGCATCGCCTGCGCGGCAGTGATACGGACCCGCGTGTGGTGGCCGAGCGAATCAACAAGTGGCTGTACGACTCGTTGGAGAAGAAAATCACCGTCGGCGTGCCAAGTGCGCTTGGGACGTTGAGGAATCGGCGTGGGGATTGTAACGAGCACGCGCAGTTATTCGTCGCTCTAGCGCGTGCGGATGGCATTCCCGCACGTGTGGCAGCGGGCCTCGCCTTTCTTGATGGCAAGTTCTACTACCACGCCTGGCCGGAGATCTGGCTGGAGCGATGGGTCGCGGTGGATCCGACGTTCGGGCAGTTCCCAGCCGACGCGTCGCATCTGCGATTCACGATCGGCGGTCTGGGCAAACAAGCCGAGCTCCTTCGTCTCATGGGGGCGCTGCAGATCGACGTTCTCGCTTCCCGTTAGCTCACACCAGCTTCAATCCGGTTGACATGATCAGTCTGCGCCAGCTCACCAAGCGCTACGGCGGTTTCACGGCCGTGGATGCGATCGATCTCGAGGTGCCGCGCGGAGAGCTGTTCGGCTTCCTTGGCCCGAATGGCGCGGGCAAGACGACAACGCTTCGTATGATCGCCGGCATTCTGAAGCCATCGGGCGGCTCCATCTCGATTGCGGGCTTCGATCTCAAGGTCGATCCGATCGGCGCGAAGATGCGGCTCGGTTTCATTCCCGATCGGCCGTTCATTTATGAGAAGCTGACGGGCGCGGAATTTTTACGCTTCGTCGCCGGTCTTTACGAGCAGGATGGCCCCGAGGTGGAGCATCGTGCGCGTGAGTTGCTGGCGCTGTTCGATCTCGAGGAGTGGCGCGACGAGCTCGTCGAGAGCTACAGCCATGGTATGCGTCAGAAGCTCATCATTTCGAGCGCATTCGTGCATCGCCCCGAGGTGATCGTCGTCGACGAGCCGATGGTTGGCCTCGATCCGAAGGCGGCGAGAATTCTCAAGGATCTGTTTCGCGAGTACACGCGCCGTGGACACACGATCATGATGAGCACACACACGCTCGAGGTGGCAGAGACGCTCTGCGATCGCGTGGCAATCATCGCGAAGGGGAAGATTCGCGCGTGTGGCACCATGAACGAGTTGCGCGCCGAAGCGGCGAGCACGGGAGACTCACAGGGACTCGAGCAGATCTTCTTGCGACTCACTGGCGAGAACGCCGCGCGGGAGCTCGTCGAGGTTCTGGATGCCTGACGTCGAAGTCCGGCCGGATCCGTCCCTCGGCCTGCTGCTTCTTCCAAAGTGGCTGACGGCCCGTGCGCGCACGATGGCGAACGAGCGCGGACGCGGCGCGCGGTTCGGAATTCTCGCGACGATGGGGCTGCTCTTCTGGGCGTTCATCTACACCGTGCTCTACAAGCTGCTCGTGTATTTCCGGAACGTGCCGGATCTCGGTCCGTTCATCGCGGGCAAGCTGCTCGGAATCATTCTGATCGGATTCTTTTCGATTCTATTGTTGTCGAACATCATCACGGCGCTGTCGAGCTTTTTCCTCGCGAAGGATCTGGATCTGCTCGTGGCGGCTCCGGTGGACTGGCTCAAGCTCTACGGCGCGAAGTTGCTGGAGACGGCGGTCGCGTCGAGCTGGATGGTCGTGTTGATGGCCGTGCCGATGTTCGCGGCGTTCGGGTTTGCGTATCATGGCGGGCCGATATTCGGGTTGCTCGTGCTGGTTGTGTTCGTGCCCTTTCTGCTGGTGCCGGCGGTGATCGGCAGCGCGATCACTCTGCTGCTCGTGAATATTTTTCCGGCGCGACGTACGCGCGACATCCTCAGCGTGATTGCGATTCTCGCCGCGGGCGGAATCGTGCTGCTGTTTCGTATCGTGCGTCCCGAGCGGTTGGCGCGTCCCGAAGGGTTTCGTTCGCTCGTGGATTTCGTGACCGTGCTGCGCACGCCGACGTCGCCATTTCTTCCGAGTGAATGGGTGCAGCGCGCTGTGCTTGGCTGGTTGAACCACCGGCCTGATTTTCTGCCCATCTATCTGCTCTGGAGCACGGCGGCGGCGGTATTCGTGCTTGGAGCGCTGTTGCATCGATCGCTGTACATGGACGGATTCAGCAAGGCACAGGAGAGCAGCCAGCGGTGGGCGCGCAACAGCGTCACGCGACGCGTTGGCTATCGGGTCTTCTCGCCGCTCAGCATTCTGCGCCGTGAGCTGCTGCTCAAGGAACTGCGTCTGTTCTTCCGCGATACCACGCAGTGGTCACAGCTGATTCTGCTCGCGGTGCTCGTGGTCGTGTACGTCTTCAACATCAAGTATCTCCCGCTGCGTGGAGAGGGCATCACGTTCTTTTTGGTGAACGTCATTCCATTTCTGAATCTCGTGCTTGCCGGCTTCGTGCTCGCGTCCATCGCGGCGCGATTCATTTTCCCGTCGGTGAGTCTGGAAGGGCGTACCTTGTGGCTGTTGAAGTCGAGCCCAATGCCTGTGAACGATCTGCTGTGGGCAAAGTTCTGGGTCGGTACGCTACCGCTGCTGATTCTTGCGCTCGGCATCGTCGGCGTGACGAACGCGCTGCTGCAGGTGAGCGACTTCATGTTTGCGGTGTCTGTCATGACCATGACGCTCATGACGCTGGCGCTGTGCGGAATGGCGCTTGGCTTTGGCACACTCTTTCCGCAGTTCGAGACGGAAAACGCAGCGCAGATTCCCACGTCGTTCGGCGGACTGGTGTACATGATCGCGTCCGTCATGCTGATTGCGGGCGTGGTCGTACTGGAAGCGCGACCGGTGTATGGCTATCTCTCAGCGCAGTTCTACGGCACGCCACAATATCCAGGTGAGATGGTGATGGGTTTCGGGCTTGCGGCGTTGTTGTGTGTCGCGGCGACGATCATCCCGATCGGGATCGCGAAGCGGCGGCTCGAAGCGGTAGAGCGCTAGACGTCCACACGCGAGGTCTGATGCGGCGCAGCACGTTGTTCATCGCGGTGGCGCTCGTGGTCGGGTGCTCCGGAGAGAAGGCGGATGGCAATTATCGCGGTCATGGTTTGAAGCCGGCCGCGCTTGCGCCCGCGGCCGAAGCTGCCGTGTACGCGGCTGCCTTGGGTGCGATGTTCGACGCGGATCCAACCACCACGTTTCTCGCGCATCCACGACTTCTGCCACGCTCCGCGGGACTCGACGGTGGCGACTCGATTCCACCCGCATTGGTGCACGCGCTGCGAACGCGTGGTGTGATCAAGGGCAGCTGCGAGCCGCGTCGTGAGGGAGTGCGCGACACGCCGCGGTGCCCTGTTCCGCAAACCGGCTACGTGTTGCGTGCGTCACCAACATTTCGCATTGCCGGCGATACGGTGCAGATCAACCTTTCCGCCGAGACGTTCGGGCCGGCAACGGGAAAGAAGCCTGACGCGTTACGACTGGAGAAGGTTTATCAACTCGTCGGCAGCGGAACGACGTGGCGCGTGCTGCGCGAAGGCAGAGTGCACAGCGAGTCGTAGCACAACGCGCGCGGCCAAAATTTTCCAACCGAATGCTCGACAAGACTGTCGAATGCCCTGTGATGCGTGCTTCGCCCGAGGCACGCAGTGGACCATACCCTTCTGCACGAAATGCGAACTTTTCTTCTGATTGCTGCCTCGGCCTGTGCCTTCGCCTCGAGTGCGACCGCGCAAGCTCCTGCTTCCGGCCCGCTCGCCTTGCTGCTGCCCGCGAGTACTCGCGCCGCAGGCTTGGGTAACGTGGGGGTCGTTGCGCGAGACGAGTCTTCTGTCTTCTACAATCCTGCGCAGATCAATCCGACGACCGGCTTCGGCGGCACGTTCGTTCGCTACGGCTCGAGCGGCTCCATGGGAACACTCGCCAGCGCGGTGACGGTCAACTGGCTCACACTGGGATGGGGGGTACAGGTGCTCGAGTTCAAGGCGCCCTCCAGTGCGTCGTATCCGTTCATGCCGGCCGATGTCGTGCAGCGCGGTACACGCGACGCACAGAGTCTCGTCGCTGCCGCGGGCGCAAACTTTCTCTTCAAGGGTTTCCGCGCTGGAGTGGGTGCGAAGTACGCGGAGGATCGCGTCGACGAAGCTGGCGAGAGCAGCACTGCATCGCCCGCGATCCAGAAGAGAGTGCTGCTCGGAGATCTGGGCGTATCTCATCCGTTCAAGTCAGGCACCGCGGCGCTTGCCGTTCAGAATCTTGGCGACGGGAGTCGTCTCCCGTTGCCGATACAGACCACGCTGGGTTGGGGACGGCAGATGCAGGCGAGCCAACTCGATCTCGCGTTCGCGACGCAGGTGTCAATGCGCAGAAACTGGTTCGGCGCGGGAGGTGGCATCGAGGCCGGGTATGGATGGATCGAAGGTTGGTCCGCTGCACTGCGAGCAGGCGCACACCGCCCCGAGACGGCGGCGCAACGACCGGTATCCATTGGCGGGACGCTCAATGCGGATCACGTTGTGCTCGACTACGCGCTCGAGTTCTTCGAGGGTAGCCGGTATGCGCACCACATTTCCTTTCGGTGGCGCTGACGATGACTTCTCGACGCCCTCTGTTTCGCGCGCTGATCGCGCTCGCACTGCTCGCATCGTGCACGCAGCCGCTCAAACTCGCGCATGATGATTCGCCCGTCGTGCTCGCGCATCAGACGATCACTGCCCCGAATCCCGGCGAGCCAGGTCCGCTGAAGGTGAATCGCCTGTACTACGGCAGCGGCACTGACAAACAGCGCTCCGTGTTCCGCGATTCGGTTACGATGAAGACGAAGTCGGTGGATATCTCACCGTACGCGTCAGTGCCGCCCGACAATGCGAACGATCGCAAGGATTTCTGGGGCTTCGACATGAAGAGCGTGCCGCTCAATGCGCGGGTATGGTATCCGGAAGGGCCGGGACCATATCCGCTCGTGCTCGTGGTGCACGGCAACCACAACCCGGAAGATTTCTCCGACCCGGGGTACGGCTATCTCGGCGAGCAGCTCGCGTCGCGCGGATTCATTCTCGCTTCCATCGACGAAAACTTCATCAACGGATTGCAGGGTGAGAACGACGGCCGCGCGTGGCTGCTGCTCAAGCATCTCGAGGCGTGGAAAAAGTTCAACGATTCCACCGGCAGTCCGCTGTACCATCGCGTCGACATGAGCAGCATTGCGCTGATGGGACATTCACGCGGCGGCGAAGCTGCGCCGCTCGCCGCGACGTTCAACAAGCTCAAGTTCTATCCCGACGACGCGAAGCAGAAGCTCGGCTTCAACTTCGCGATCAAGTCCATCGTGTCGATCGCGCCCGTTGACGGACAGTACAAGGCGGCGGGACAATTCACGCCACTCGAGAACGTGAACTATCTCGTGATTCACGGGTCGCACGACGGCGACGTCTCCACTTTTCACGGTCTCCGTCAGTTCGAGCGACTGAAGTTCACCGATGGCCAGCCGTGGTTCAAATCGGCGATCTACATGTACCGCGCGAATCACGGGCAGTGGAATACCGTGTGGGAGAACAAGGACAACGGACCGCGCAGTGGACGCTCGCTCGACCTGCGCGCACTCATCTCGCCGGAAGAGCAGCGACAGTTCGGCAAGCTGGTGATCTCCGCGTTTCTCGAAGCGACGCTGCACGGAAAGAAGGAATATCTACCGCTCTTCCAGGATCATCGCACAGCCGGCCACTGGCTCCCCAAGACGATGTACATCACACGTTTTCAGGAGAGCGGGTACACACCGCTCGCCGAATACGACGAAGACATCGACGTCACTACGGGCACAGTGGCCGGCGTCGAGTTACTCGGCGACAGTCTGGCGACGTGGAAAGAGAATGTGCTGCCATATCGCTTCCGCGGTGACGACCAACGTCACAACGCCGTGTGGCTCGGGTGGAACAACCGCATCGCGGGGCCGGACACCACCAAGCTCGGAAAGCCGGCATCGTACACCATCACGATCTCGAATGCACTCAGGGTAGCGCGCAAGCCCGACTTCAACAGCGCGATCTATCTCTCGCTCGCCGCCACCAACGACAAGCCAGGTCCGCGCGCGGCAGCAAAGGATTCGACGAAGACTGACACGTCGAAAGCGGGCAAGGCGCGAACGGCAGCGATCGCCGATTCAACGCGCAAGGCTGCGGAGCGCCAGAAGAAAGCGGAGCCTGACGCCATTCCAATCGAGATCACGGTGGAGCTCGTGGACTCCTCCGGCCATAGCGCGCGGTTGCCGCTCAGCCGCTTCGGCACGATCCGCCGGCCGCTCGACACGAAAGTCTTTCGGCGCGACGGGCGAGACGAGCGACTCTTCAGCTCCACGTACGAGCTCGTACCGCAGACATTCGTGATGCCGCTCGCCGATTTCGCGAAGGTTGCGCCACAGTTCGACGCCGGCCGGCTCACGACAATTCGATTGCTGTTCGACAAGACGCAGGCGGCAACGGTCGTCGTCTCGGACATTGGCCTCTCGACGACGATCGATCCGGCGTTCCTCGCGTCTCCGTTGCCCTGATCAGCTGCTCTCGATTCAGGCAGCGAGTTGGCGGCCGCAGGTATGACAGTATGCCGCCGCTGACTCGCTGACCGCTGCGCCACAACTGGCGCATGCGCCTGGCAAATAGTGTCCGCAGTTCGAGCAGTAGATCGCGTCCGGCTCGGGACGCGGACCGCATTGCGCACACTGTTTGAGTCGCGCGCGATACGCGAGCACTGCTGCCTCGACGGCATCCGCAGACGACACATCAGCGGCTCCCCCACTTCGCATCGCATCGAGTGCGTGTTCTGTGTAACGGGTACGCAGCTCGTCGTAGTCGCTGTCCGACAGCTTGCCCGTCGCGCGATCGAACTCGATCTCACGCAGCGCGACAACTGCTTCCTGCTCTGCGGCGCCTGACAATTGCTTCGCCGTCTGTGGTGCGCGAAATGGCGTGAGACCAACGCCGGCAAACAGCGGGTAGAGAACGAAGACGAGCGCGCCAACCGCGAGCACCGTGCCGATCGCGAGCGGAAGCACTTACTCGTCGCGGCGCACGGCCGCCTCGAGCTTCGCCATTTCATCCGCCGTTCCGCTCACGCCCTTCGGCGCCAACGTCACCGCGTTCGCTGGCATGTGCGCCACGCGAGTCTGCATGCGTCGCAGCACGAACGTCAGCGCAACCGAGCCCGCCGCCAGCACGGCGAACGGCATGAGATATCCTGCGAGGTTGAACCCCTCACGCTTCGGCGCCATGAGCGCGCGCTCGCCATAGGTGGTGACGAACGCGTCGAGAATCTCCTGCGCCGAATAGCCGCCTTCGACGAGAGAAATGATGTCGCGATGCATGGCTGGCGACACCTGACAGCTGAAGTCCGTCGTGCGGCAGATGTAGACGTCGAGCGTGCAGCCGCACTGGC
>JBDUCR010000259.1:0-1606 GCA_040003345.1 bacterium | reverse complement strand
CGAAGTCGCGCGCGCTGACCTTGTTGGGTCGAACGGCGACGGGCACCGTGCGCACGTCGGCGAGGTTTGCTTCGCCGTATGTGCGGGCGCTGGCTGCTACGGCGTCGGGGCGGTCGTTGCCGCCGTTGGAGGACGGTACGATGTCAGATAGAGGTTGATGGACCCGAACGAGAGACCCGACTTCATCATCAGCATGATGCGATTCTTGTCGTCCGAAAGCCAGACTTCGGCGCGGCCGTTCTCCGAGAAGATTCCCGGTGTGTTGATGATGGGCTGAACGACGATCGCGTCGAACTCGCCGGCAGGCACGCGGATGTGCTCCTTGCGCACGACCTTGATCGTGACCGGATTGCGATCGGGCTTGAAGTACCGATCGAAGGAGTACGTCTGGCCGACGGTGAGTGGAATGGTGCGGATGAAATATAGAAACGATCCGTCGTCGAGCGGGTCTTTCACCGTTGTCTTCGCAGTATCGGTGCCCTGCACGTAGACGCTGCGCTCCGGGTAGATCTCGTAGAGCTGCTCGACGTCGCGGTGCCCTTCGTTCTGATCTTTTCGGAACCGCAGTGAATTTCCACTGCGCCGGTCGATCCAGCTCTCGAAGGTGTCGTCGACGTGGTAGACGAATCTCAATCCACCGTGGACCTCGAACACGGTGTGCCACGTGTCGTGACCACGCACGTCCTGCACATCGGCGACTTCCATGGACGCGGAGCCGACCTTCAATTTTCCGAACCGCACTTCGTATTCGAGTCGTTCACCGACACCCCATGGCGCGACGGATCGCTCGCTGTGCGAATCCTGGGCATGGAGGCGCGGAGCGAAGAGCGGAAGGGCGAGCGCAAGAACGACGTGCCGTACGCGGACGAAAAAAGAATTCATGCGCGACTGGCGCGGACGCTCCGACCGCGGGCGCTGCGGGCGAATCGGAGAAGGCTCATCGCGTCGCTCCAGGCGCGAACGCGAGTTTCTCGAGCTCGCACGTCGTAGCGCGGCGCAAGCTCCACCGTCTCGACGCGGCGCGCGAGCGGCGCCGCACGAAGCAGCAGATCGACATTCGCGCCCCAGCCTTCGCCGACGAGGAGAGGCTGCTCGCCGCGTTCCTTGATGAGATCACGTATGACCGACACGCGAAAGAGCCGAAGAGTTGCAAAGGGATCGCGCACGCCAACCACTGATACGAACGGCCGCACGACCCATGGCGCCATGCGGCGCAGCGTACGAACCGGCTGCGGCACAGTCAGCGCATCGATGGGCCGCTCGGCGACGACGACATCGGCCCCTCCGTCGAAGCGCTTGATCAACTCCGGGAGATGTTCGGGTTGATCGGTGAAGTCGGCTTGCAGCAACACGATTGCATCGCGCCGAGGATATCGTGTGCGCCGCGATGCTTCGCGGCAGAGGGCGTCGACGGCCGTGGCATAGCCCACCTTCGCGCCACCGAGCACCGTGAGCGGCATGACCTTGTGGTATGGCGCGAGGGTTTCAGTGGTGGCATCGGTGCTCCCGTCGTCATAGACGAGCACCTCGTACTCGCGCGGCTGCTCCTGAAACACCTTGCGAAGGCGCCAGAGCAGCAGCCCGATGGTCGGGGCTTCGTTGTATG
>JBDUCR010000042.1:0-18063 GCA_040003345.1 bacterium | reverse complement strand
TGAACGGCTTCTTCGGCAACGAGGGGCGCCCCAAGGGCCGCTGGCGCGGCGGACGCATGTTCGAGCAGGGCGACCTGCGATACGTCGTCCTCAGGCTGCTGGAGGAGAAACCACGCCACGGCTACGAGATCATCAAGGCGCTCGAAGAGCGGTTTGGCGGAGCCTACGCGCCCAGCCCAGGCACCGTCTACCCCACGCTGCAGCTACTGGAAGACCTCGGCTACGCCCGGGTCGTTCCCGGGCCCGAGGGCAAGAAGGTCTATGAGATCACTGACGAAGGACGCGCCCACCTCGCCGAGAATCGCGAAACGGTCGACAACATCTTCGACCGGATCGCCAAACTCGTCGGCCACTTCCTCGACGAGCCCATGGCGGAAGTGCACAGTGCCTTCCGCCACGTCGGCAAGGCCGCCTATGGCCGAGCGACGGATGCGGTCCACAATGAGGTGTTGCTGAAGCAGATCTCGGAGATCCTCGAGCGGGCAGCCAAGGAAATCGAGGCGCTGGCGCGCTAGTCCGCAGGGTCTCCGAATAGCGGCCGAGCGAACTGGACGGCTGCCGACGGCGCGGCGAGTGCGTATGTTGCACGAGGCCGGAGGCGCTTGCGTCTCCGGCCTGCGCCGTTTGCAGCCGTTCGCACGTGGGCGCCACGCTCAGTCCTTTCGCACTCGATGTCGGCCGAAACCGCACAATACACCTCTATGCACGAGGTGCCGGAACCCGTGAAGCCTCGCGGAAAACGGCTCGCCGTGCTTTCACTCACGGCCCTCGGCGTCGTTTACGGCGACATCGGCACGAGCCCGCTCTATGCGCTCCGCGAGTGTTTCAAGGCGGAATACGGGATCGTCCCCGCGCCGGCCAACATCATCGGCGTGCTGTCGCTCATTCTGTGGTCGCTGATCCTCGTCGTCAGCATCAAGTACATCGTCTTCATCCTGCGCGCCGACAACCGCGGCGAAGGGGGCATTCTCGCGCTCCTTGCCCTCTTGCTCCAGCAGAAACGGCGCGCCGACGACACGGGCCGCCGGCTGGCGCTGGTGGCGCTCGGACTGTTCGGCGCCGCGCTCCTCTACGGCGACGGTGTGATCACACCAGCAATCTCAGTGCTCGGCGCAGTGGAAGGATTGGAGGTGAATACTCCTGCCCTTGCGCCGTTCGTGATGTGGATTAGCCTCGCGATCATCTTCGCACTGTTCATGGTGCAGCGGTTCGGGACGGCGCGGGTGGGGACGGCATTCGGTCCGATCATGCTGGTGTGGTTCGCGACGATTTCCGTGCTCGGCGTGCGGTCGATTCTCGCGGCGCCGGAAGTGCTTGCCGCGGCGAATCCCTGGCACGGTCTGTTGTTCTTCCGCGAGCATGGCATGGGCGGGTTTTTGACCTTGGGCGCCGTGGTGCTGTGCGTGACCGGGGGCGAGGCGCTCTATGCGGACATGGGGCATTTCGGAAAGCGTCCCATTCGCCTTGCGTGGTTTGTCATCGTGCTGCCCGCTCTGTTGCTCAACTATTTCGGTCAGGGCGCGTTGCTCCTTCGCGAGCCGACGGCAGCGAGCAATCCGTTCTATCTCCTCGCGCCATCCGCGTTTCAGTGGCCGCTGCTCATCATTGCAACGGCAGCGGCGGTCGTGGCATCGCAGGCGCTGATCTCTGGCGCGTTCTCGCTCACGCAGCAAAGCGTGCAACTCGGCTACTCGCCACGCATGCAGATCATCCATACGTCGAAGCACGAGGCCGGCCAGATCTACATCCCGGAAGTAAACAAGGCACTGATGGTCGGGTGCCTGTTGCTCGTCATCGGCTTCAAGAACTCGAGCAACCTGAGTGCCGCGTACGGAATTGCGGTGACGGGTACGATGGCGATCACGTCGATCCTCTTCGCGGTGGTCGCGCGTACGCGGTGGAACTGGTCGGTCGCGCACGTGGTCACACTCACCGCGGCGTTCCTGCTCATCGATCTCTCGTTCCTCATCGCCAACGTCGTGAAGATCGAGCATGGCGGCTGGGTGCCCATCGCGATGGCAGTTGGCGTGTACACATTGATGAGCACGTGGAAGCGCGGGCGCCTGCAGCTCAACGAAATCCAGAGCGAGCACTCGCTGCCGCTGAATCTTTTCTTGTCGGGAATGGAGCGAACACCGATCCCGCGTGTGCGTGGCACCGCAGTGTTCATGACGTCCACCGCCGATGGCGTGCCCGTGGTGATGATGCATCATCTGAAACACAACAAGATGCTGCATGAGACGGTGATCATTCTCAGCGTCACCACGCGCGGCATTCCTGAGGTGAGTGCCGATCACGTCGTTTCGCTGGAGAAGCTCGGGCACGGATTCTATCGTGTCGTCGCGACGTACGGCTTCATGCAGTCGCCGAACATTCCCGACGTCCTCGCACATGCGGCGAGGGAAGGTGTGCCCGTGCCGACGATGGACACGTCGTACTACCTCGGTCGTGAGCGACTCGTGCTGACGGGTAAGGCAAAGATGTCGCGCGCGCGGAAGCGCCTGTTCGCGCTGATGTCGCGCAACGCGCGTTCGGCGACGGAGTTTTTTCAGATCCCGCCAAACAGGGTCGTCGAGCTGGGCGCGCAGATCGAGTTTTAACACCCGTGAGGTCGATTGTGTTGCCACCGGTCTCGTAGCGTTCATTCGACCGTGACTCTTCCCGATCGCACGCCTGTCGACGCAATTCTCATCGTCGACGACGAGCCGCAGATTCGGCGCGTCGTGCGCAACGCGCTGTCCGAATACGCGAAAGACATTCTCGAAGCGGAGAGCGCCGGTGCCGGCATCGATCTCGCCGCGTCGGCGCAACCGGCGCTCATCGTCCTCGATCTCGGGCTCCCCGATCGCGATGGCGCCGAGGTGTGCCAGGATCTGCGAAGCTTCACATCGGCGCCGATTATCGTGCTCTCGGCGCGTCAGGCCTTTGGTGAGAAGGAGAAGCTGCTCGATGCGGGCGCTGACGACTATCTCACAAAGCCATTCAGCACGGTGGAGCTCAAGGCCCGCGTGCGCGCGCTTCTGCGACGCGCGGCCGGTCCGCGTCGCGAGGCGATCATCACGGCCGGACATCTCACGATCGATCTTGCCGCGCGCTCCGTTCGCTCCGGCGATGACCTGATCCATCTCACCCCGACGGAGTGGAATCTTCTCCGTGTGTTCATTGCGCACGCAGGACAGACACTCACTCACGCGCAGCTGTTCAAAGGCGTGTGGCATGACGCGTCCGGCGACGCGCAGCAATATCTGCGCGTCTATGTGGGCCAGCTTCGACGCAAACTCGAGCACGATCCACTGCGCCCGACTCTGATCAAGACCGAGCCTGGTGTCGGATACCGGCTCGACCTCGATGACTGAGATCACGGCGCGCAACAGTGTCCGGAAGTGGATCCTGTGGTTCGCGATCCTGATCGCCGTCACGTTCGCGATGTTCACCATCCGCGAACGACTCGACAAGGCGCACATTGCGCTCGCGTTCCTGATCGTCGTTCTTGGCGGAAGCGCAGCGGACGGACGTGCGCTTGGACTCTCGCTTGCGGGACTGGCATTTCTCGCGTTCGACGTGCTGTTCCTTCCGCCATATAACACGCTGGTCGTCGCGAATCCGCTTGACTATCTCGTACTGCTGTCGTTCCTGATCACAGGCGTGGTATCGGCGCAGCTGTTGGAACGCCAGCGACGCGATGCAGCGGTCGCCGTCCGTCGCGCTGAAGAGATCGACCGCCTTGCAGCACTCGGCGCGGAGACGCTCAATGCGCCGCGTGCAGAACAGGCGCTCGACGCAATCGCGCTCGTGATCTGCCGCGCGATGCAGACGGATTCCTGCGAGATCTATCTGCGTGAGCCATCGGGCGCGCTGACCCTTTCCACGCAAGCGGCGGACGCCGAAGTGCATGCGGATAGTGGGCTGCTCAACTTCACCGTCGAGCACTCGGAAGCCGCGGCGGAGCGCGCCGACGGCACGCTCACGTTGCTGGGCGACGTGCTCGAGGCGCGAGACGAGCCTGCGTCGGATCGGTTGAATGATCTGCGCGCGCTTGGCATTCCACTGAGTGTGCGAGGACGCATTGTCGGCGCATTGCGCCTCCGCGCACAAAAAGCGTTCAGCCTGTCCGCCGATCAACGACGCGTGCTCGGCGCGCTGTCGTATTACGCCGCGCTTGGGGCCGAGCGTGTTCGTCTCGCGAATGCGGAAGATGAGGCGGAGAGCTTGCGTCGCGCGGACAAGCTCAAGGACGCGCTGCTGGCCGCGGTGTCGCATGATCTGCGCACGCCGCTCACGGCCATCAAGGCGATTGCGAACGAAGTCTGGCGCGGCGGCGACTCGGAGCGCGCGCAGGTCATCGAGCTCGAGGCGGATCGGCTGGCCGCTCTCGTCGAGGATCTTCTGCAACTCTCGCAACTCAATGCCGGCGGCGTTCGGCTTCGTATCGAGATCAACGCGATCGACGACCTGATTGGCGCTGCACTGCAACGCGTGGAAGCTGCGCATGGAACGGGTCGCATAGAAGCGCGCATGGACGACGGTGGCGACATGCTTGTCGGCCGCTTCGACTTTTCGCATGCGATGCGCGCGCTCACGAATCTGCTCGAGAATGCATTCAAGTATTCGCCCGATGATGCGACGATCACGCTGCTCGCGCGACGGACTGGCGAGTTCGTCGAGATCGAAGTTGGTGATGATGGCCGCGGCGTCGAACCGGGCGATGAACAGCGCATCTTCGAGCCGTTTTATCGCGGCCGCGGAATTCCTGACGGTGTGAGGGGAACTGGGCTTGGATTATCGGTGGCGCGACAGTTGACGGAGGTGCAAGGCGGAACGTTGACGTACGCGCCGAAGCCTCGCGGTGGCAGTCTCTTCACGATCACGCTTCCCGCGGCAGATCTTCCAACTGCCTGAGCTGCACTTACGTTCCCCGATTGGCGCCGACGCGCCGCACGAGAACGAACCGTCCTCCCCCGCCGACGAGCGACTCTGACGTCCACGCGCCGACGACGCTGTCACGCTCGAACGTCCCTCGCAACAGAAGTGCGGTACGCTGTCCCGGATTCATCACGATGAAGACGGAGTCGCGTTGTCCGCCGACAGTATTCCTCGCAGCGCGCGCAATCACCGTCGCTCCGCCGTCATCGTGCGGTGGTACGCCAAACACCGAGAGATTCACGTCGTAGACGCCCGAATGCGTCGGCGCCTCGAGTTCAGGAAACGACGGCTGGTCGTAGTGATTTTCGACGAACGCCATGGTTCCCGAGACGCGAACCGGCAGTGGCTGCGACGTGGCGGCCATCGAGACCGGACGATCGAGCCAGAGCGTCACGTCCCATGCGCCGATGAGCCGGCGCGCCGCCGCATCGTCGAGCGCTCGCGTGCGTTTCTCGGCACCGCTGCCGCATGCGACGGCAACAAACAGAAGCACCGCCATGCATTCTTTCGTGAATCGGCTACGCATCTATGCGCCCTCTGTCGGAAGTTCAATCCACAAACCGTCCGGGCGACGATTCACAGTACCACCATGCGCCTGCACGACGCGCACTGCCGCTGCCCAACTGACGGAGACGGGCGCCGAGCCGTCGCTCGACACGACAAATCGAACCTGTCGTTCTCCACGTTCGGCAGTCAGCAGCACCCGTGAATCGGCGCTTGAAGTTTCGACGACTCCGCGAAAGAGCGTCGTGAGCGCGTCCTGGAGGAGCGCGCGGTCACCGGTGAGCGCCGGCAACAACGGTGCGATATCGAATTCGAGCGTCACCTTCGCGATCTCGGCCGTTGCCATGAGCTGTGTCCTGAGTGCCGCGATGATATCGGCGGGCTTCATGCGATCGCGCCGCAGCGCGCGCTCGCCGAGGTCGAGCTCGGCCATCTGTCGTAGTGTGTGCATGTCTGCGTCGGCGGCTTCGGCCGCTGTGCGCGCGGCGCCGAGCATCTCTTCCTGATTTTCGTTCAGCTCGCCGAAGTGATTCTCCAGCAGGATGTGCAACGGCAGTCGCACGTCGTCCAACCGCGTCGTTGATGCGTCGGCGACAGAGACCAGAAGGCGAGCGTAGTCGCGCGCGCGCTTCTCGAATGCCCGTTCGCGCTCGGCGCGGCCCGTCTCGGCTACCTCGACGGCGCTGCTCAGGCGATGGACCACGGACGCGATCTGGTCCAGCTCATCGGGCGTGTTGTCCGTCTCGCCGGCCGCGACCGAGGCTGCGACACGGTGTTTGCTTGCGAGCCGCTCGATGCGTCGCGCAACGAAACGCGCGTTCGACCAGGTGAGCACGACCGACACAACGACTACGAAAGCGCCAACGAGCAACACCGGGTGCGGAGCCACGTGCGCGTACTGGCCGTAGTACGCCAGCGCAACCATGAGGAGTACGCCGACGATAGCGGGTAGCATGGTGAGGTACAGGCGATGGCTGATTCTCACGTCCGCCCTCCACTTGCCAGCGACTTCACCGGATCGAACGAGACGACGAGTACGTCGATCCCCTGGGAATTGTGGACCAGCTTCTCGACGACCGAGCCACGCAGGAGATGATGCAACCGCGATCGCTTGCTTTGTCCGATGATGATGAGCGTGACGCCCTTCTTTACCGCGAAGCGGCAGAGCGCGTCGGCCACGTCATCGCCCTCCAGCTTCACGACCTCGGCGCCCATGGTTTGCGCGCGCTGAATGTTGTCGACCAGTGTGCGCTGTACCGTGCTGTCGATGCGGTCAGCGCGTTCGTCGGCAGTTTGCACGTAGACGCAGTACCAATCGGAATTGAGGCGTCCCGCAATGCGGCTGGCCTTTCGGAGAAGGGCCGCCGTGTACGGCGGATTGCTCGACATCGCGACGAGAACTCGCTCGACTGTACGTGGAGCGGCGGAGGGCAGTTCGCCGGTCTCACGTCGAACGATCTCCTCGCGTGATTTGTCAACAGCACCCGCGACCTCACGCAACGCGAGCTCGCGAAGCGTCGTGAGATTCTCGTCCGTAAAGAAATTGCGAAGTGAGGCTTCGACCTTATCGGGTGCGTAGATCTTTCCGTCGCGGAGACGCTGGCGAAGATCCTCGGATGAGATGTCGAGATTGACCACCTGGTCGGCCGACGCAACGACCCAGTCGGGTACGGTTTCTCGCACGGTGACGCCAAGCATCGAGGCCACGACGTCGTTGAGCGATTCGAGATGCTGCACGTTGACGGCGGAGATGACGTTGATGCCTTCGTCGAGGAGCTGCGTGACGTCTTCCCATCGTTTGCGATGTCGGACGCCGGGCACGTTGCTGTGTGCGAGCTCGTCGACCACGACGACCTGTGGGCGCCGAGCGATCACGGCGTCGACGTCGAGCTCTTCGAGTATTACGCCGCGGTATTCGATCTGCCTGCGCGGCATGATCTCGATGTCGCGCAGCTGCGCTTCGGTCTCGGCGCGCTTGTGCGTCTCGACAAAGCCGATCACGACATCGATGCCGCGTGTTCGGAGATCGTGCGCCTCGTTGATCATGCGATACGACTTGCCGACGCCGGCGGCGGAACCGATGTAGAGCTTGAGCTTTCCGCGCTCTCGCTGACGCACGAGCTCGACGAAATCCGTCTCGCCGATCGGCGCGCGTTGATCCTCACGCGGATGATCGGTGCTGCCCACAGCGGGCTGCGTGTCCCGACGTTCGTCAGTCACGCTGCAGACTCCTCCGCCATATCTTCAGGCCGACCGATGCGTGGTCACGCAGCGTCCCATCGTCCATCCTCACGGCATCATCGGCGCCGCGCGCGTCGTCGCCGTCCCGGTGCTGACGAAGGACCTTCCGATTGCCGTGTTCCGCGTCGGAGCGATGAGTGAAGAGGTGCGTGACAGGCTGCTCGTAGACATCGACGTCTGCTGGACGGCCGCCGAAGGCGATGCGTCGGAGAGCGCGCTCCACGAATCGTAAGTCGGTGTCGAGCATCACAAGTCTCGCCTTCGCACTCGGCATAGTCTTGCGCGATCCTCTTAGAACGTCAGTCCGAGCGAGGTGACGACGAAGGCGTCGTTCTTCGAGAAGCCACCGGCGTTCATCGGAAATACCGCGTGCTGGCCTTGATATCCACGCAACTCGGATCGCCACACAACACGCGGGGCGGGCGCCACGTCGATGCCGATCGATGCGCCAGTGCTGCGAAGGCCATCAGGCAATCCTGTCACCACAATCACCTGGTCCCTGTCCTCATATGCTTCAATTCTGCTGATGAGCGCCGCGGTCGCCGTCATCTGGTATCGGCCAACGAGCATGCCGCCGTACCATGACGCACTACTGCCAGTTGCCCGTTGCTGCGTGCCATAGTCGGCTTCCGCCATCACCTGAAACGCCGGAGTGAGATTGACCTTTGCTCCCACGCCGTTATAGAAGCGGATCTGATGCCGCGTCGCTGAGTCAGGTGCTTCGTCGCCGAGGTAGTTGAAGTAGCTGTACGTCGCTGTCGCTGAGGGCGTGACGTCGACGCGAATCCCGGCCGACTTGCTCGCGTTGGACTCGGAGATGATCTGCCATCCATTCACCACATCGAGCTGCGCGGCAACGGTCGGCGTTGGTGTCCAGGTGAGTTTGGCGCCGCTTTCGTAATAGGGAGAGTAGTCCGCAACGAGAGAGCGCGTGTAGATCGGATTGTCGCGCGAGATGAAACTCTCCATACCGATGTGCGAGAGGAAAATGCCGCCGTCCACCCACAAGTTGTCCGCGATCTTCACACCCACGACGGCTTCCTGGATGAGGCGTGAGAGATCGGGCCCACTCACGCTGCCGTTGCGCGGCTCGCCCGCGTAGTTGGACTGTACCGACGTGCCGGTCTGGATCGCAAAGCGCCCGCGGTAGTGCGGCGCGTCGAGCTTCGCTTCCACGTATGCCAGGTTCACGTTGAATTCATTGTGCCGCGCGGGCTGTGTCGTAAACGACCGATCCAACGTTGGTGGCCGGTTGAAGTCGTACGCGTAATAGCCGTCCACGAAGCCGCCAAAGGTGATCTTCGGCGTGGTGTCGGTGGGCGCCGTGGCCTGCGCGAACAGCACGCCTGGAGCGATACAGCAGCACGCGATGAGAGAAAAGCCAGTCATGATCAGGACCTTCATGGTGTCGGCGCAGTGCGCCGGGAAAAACCGCTATCGAGGGCGATGTTGAGAAGAAGGACATTCACGCGCGGCTCGCCGAAGAAGCCGAACTGTCTTCCTTCCGTATGCGCATCGACGAGCGCTTGCACTTCTGCTGCTCGTGCTCCGCGCGACGCTGCGACGCGCGCGACTTGCAGCGTCGCGTTGGCGGGGCTGATGTGCGGATCGAGTCCAGAGCCTGACGACGTGACCATGTCGCCAGGAATCTGACCTTTCGTCGCATGATCGTTCTTCACCGCGCTGTCGATCGCCTGGGCAATGAGCGTGTCGGCGAGCTTCCGGTCGGTCGGCCCCTTGTTCGTGCCACCAGAGGCGGTTGCGTCATAGCCCGAACCCGCAGCAGACGGACGCGAGTGGAAGTAGTACGGCTGCGTAAATGTCTGACCGATCAGCGCGCTGCCCACGATTTTGCCATTCACTTCGACGAGCGAGCCATTCGCCTGGCGCTTGAACAACACTTGCGCGAGACCAGTGACCACACCGGGATAGATCAACCCGGTGATGACGCAGAGCACTACCGTCATCACGATTGCCGGGCGGAGTTGTTTGCGAATCATTTTTATCCTCAGGTGATGCGCGAGGCTGTCATCGCGTTCGAGCAACGGCGAGCGTCGGATCTGCTGCAAGCCCTGCGACCGGATATCATCGCAGCGATGGTAGATCCCGACACTCGTTCGCTCCGCGCGCTTCTGGGTGACATCGTCAGACCAGATGTGCGAGCACGAGCACGACGTCGATCAGCTTGATGCCGACGAACGGCACGACGAGCCCACCAACACCGTACACGAAGAGATTGCGGCGCAAAATCACCGCGGCCGCCGCTGGCCGATATCTCACACCCCGCAAGGCCAGCGGAATCAGTGCAATGATGATCAGCGCGTTGAAGATCACACTCGCCAGAATCGCCGACTGCGACGAATGCAGCCGCATGATGTTCAGCGCCTGTAGCGGCGGATACGTCACGACGAACATCGCCGGAATGATCGCGAAATACTTCGCCACATCGTTCGCAATCGAGAACGTCGTCAGCGAGCCACGCGTCATGAGCAGTTGCTTTCCGATCTCAACGACCTCGATCAGTTTCGTCGGATTGGAATCGAGATCGATCATGTTGCCCGCTTCCTTCGCCGCCTGCGTGCCGGTGTTCATTGCGACGCCAACATCCGCCTGAGCAAGTGCAGGCGCGTCGTTCGTTCCATCGCCGGTCATCGCGACCAGCTTGCCCCCCGCCTGCTCACGCCTGATCAACGCCATCTTGTCCTCCGGCGTCGCCTCGGCGAGGAAATCATCGACGCCAGCTTCCTGTGCGATGGCCGCCGCGGTGAGCGGGTTGTCGCCGGTGATCATCACCGTGCGAATTCCCATTGCGCGTAGGCGATCGAACCGCTCGCGCATGCCGCCCTTCACGATGTCCTTGAGGTAGATGACGCCGAGCACTCGGGCCGCACCGCCGTCACGACGTTCCGCCACTACGAGCGGTGTGCCGCCCGCCTCAGCGACACGTCGCACGACCTTCTCGAGGTCAGATGGAATCGTGCCGCCGTTCTCCTTCACCCACTTCGCGACGGCATCGCCGGCACCTTTGCGCACTTCGCCGTCCGCCGCGTTCACGCCGCTCATGCGCGTCATCGCGCTGAAGGGCACGAACTCCATGCCCGCCGCATCGCGGCTGCGCAGCCCGAACTTCTCCTTCGCGAGGACGACGATGCTGCGTCCTTCCGGAGTTTCGTCGGGCAGCGACGAGAGCTGCGCGCGATCAGCGAGGTCGTCGATCGTCACGCCGTTCACCGGAATGAACTCGGACGCCTGGCGATTGCCGAGCGTAATAGTGCCCGTCTTATCAAGTAGGAGCGTGTTGACGTCCCCCGCGGCTTCGACCGCACGACCACTCATCGCGATCACGTTCTGCTGGATCATGCGATCCATGCCCGCGATGCCGATGGCCGACAGCAATCCGCCGATGGTGGTCGGGATGAGACAGACGAGCAGCGCGATCAGTACCGGAATCGCGACAGCAGCACCGCTGTATATCGCGAATGGCTGCAGCGTAACAACCGCGAGCAGGAAGATGATCGTCAGGCCAGAGAGCAGAATCGTCAATGCTATTTCGTTCGGCGTTTTCTGACGCGACGCGCCCTCGACGAGTGCGATCATGCGATCGAGAAATGTCTCGCCGGGATTTGCGCTGATCCTGATGACGAGATAGTCGGACAGCACCTTCGTGCCGCCAGTCACAGCCGAACGATCACCGCCGCTTTCGCGCACGACTGGCGCTGACTCGCCGGTGATCGCCGATTCGTCCACGCTTGCCACGCCTTCAACAACTTCGCCGTCGCTGGGAATCACGTCACCAGGAAGACACAGCACGAGGTCACCGCGTCGCAACACCGGTGCTGATACTGTCTCCGTCTTCGAGCGATCACTCGGTGCGAGCAATCGACGGGCAGTCGTTTCCGTGCGCGACTTGCGCAGCGTATCCGCCTGCGCCTTGCCTCGGCCTTCCGCCATCGCTTCCGCGAAATTGGCGAACAACACCGTGAACCAGAGCCACAGCGCAATCTGAAAGGTGAAGCCGAGATCGGTGCGCGTCCCCGCGAGGTCGCGGAACAACACGAGCGTCGTCAGGATGCTTCCAATGAGCACCACGAACATCACGGGATTCCGCACCATGTGTCGTGGATTGAGTTTGACGAACGCATCGCCGACGGCGCGCCGAACGATCGGACCGTCGAAGAGCGGTCTCTTTTGCGTAGCCATCTAGAAGATCCTCCCAGCGCCCATGAGCAGATGCTCCACGATCGGGCCAAGCGCCAGCGCCGGGAAAAACGTGAGCGCGCCCACGATGACGATCACACCGATGAGGAGTAGAACGAACAGCGGCCCTGTGACAGGAAATGTTCCCGATGACTCAGGCGCGACCCGCTTCTCCGACATGAAGCCCGCGAGAGCGAGCAATGGAACGATCAGCGCGAAACGACCGAACAGCGTCGTCACGCCGAGCAGCGTGTTGTAGTAGTAGGTAGAGCCGGTGAGGCCGGCGAACGCACTGCCGTTGTTGGCGAACGCCGAGCTGAACGCATAGAGGATCTCGGAGAATCCGTGCGGTCCCGAGTTATTCTGCCCCTTGAGTCCATCCGGAAGCACAACCGATATCGCTGTCATGCCGAGGATGACCACCGACGACAGCAGCGCGAACAGCATCACCATCTGGACTTCGCGCGCTTGAATCTTCTTGCCGAGATACTCGGGCGTCCTGCCAACCATCAGTCCGGCGATGAATACGGTGAGCACGATCATCGCGATCATTCCGTAGAGGCCTGCTCCGACGCCGCCAAATACAACTTCGCCCAGCTGCATGTTCACGATGGGCACGAGGCCACCCAGCGGCGTGAACGAGTCGTGCATTGCGTTCACGGCACCACACGACGCATCGGTTGTCGCCGTTGCAAACAGCGCGGAGTTCGCGATACCGAAGCGCACCTCCTTCCCTTCCATGTTGCCGCCGGATTGCGTTGCGCTCGCCGTTACATCGATGCCACGCGACACGTGAATCGGATTCCCGCGCGCCTCCGCCCAATAGGCGACGCTCACGCCGCCAAAGAACAGCAGGAACATCGCCGCCCACACCGCCCAGCCATGCTTCACGTTGCCGACCATCTTGCCGAACATCCACACGAGCGCCGACGGGATCGCGAAGATCATGAACATCTGCCAGAAGTTGGACCACGGCGTCGGGTTCTCGAACGGATGCGCGCTGTTGGCATTGAAGAAGCCACCGCCGTTGGTGCCGAGCTGCTTGATGACTTCCTGGCTTGCGACCGGACCCATCGCGATCGTCTGCTTCGCGCCCTCGAGCGTTGTGAGGTCGAGATACGGTTTGAAGTTCTGAATCACGCCTTGTTGTACGAGCACGAGCGAGATGACGAGTGACAGCGGCAACAGCACGTACAGAATGCCACGCACGAGATCCGCCCAGAAGTTGCCCAGCTTGCCGGCGGACTTGCGCGCGAGTCCGCGAACTACCGCCACGGCGATGCCCATCCCTACCGCCGCAGACGCGAAGTTGTGATACGCGAGCTGCGTCATTTGCGAGAAGTACGACATCGTCGACTCGCCACCGTACGACTGCCAGTTGGTGTTGGTCGTGAACGATGCCGCCGTTTCGAATGACTGCCTGTCCGTCACCGCTGCCAACTTTTGCGGATTGAGCGGCAGCACGCTCTGGAGCCGCAGCACAACATACGTGAGCAGCATCGTGCCGAGGCTGTAGAGCAGCATCGAGCCGGCGTAGCGCGTCCAGTGCTGATCCTCGGCGGGATCGATCCCTGAGAGCGTGTAGATGCCGCGCTCGATTGGCGCGAGCCAGCGCACGCGTCCGTCGTACACGGCGACGAGATACAACCCGAGCGGCTTGGCGACCGCGAGGACAGCGGCGCTGAAGAACAGAATCTGAAGCCATCCATTGATGGTCATGTCAGAATTTCTCCGGCCTGATCAACGTGTACACGAGATAGACCAGCACTGCGAGCGACACGATCATCGCGACGATTGATTCGGCAGTCATGGCCGCGATTCCTTCGTAACGACATCGGCGTCTGACATTCGTCCAAGACGCTCGCAGCCAGCCACGTAGGCGAGCATGAGCGCGAAGAACGCAATGGTGCCGAGGACGTAGAGGACGTCGAGCATTGTGCTTTTCGTTGGGGTTCTGCGATGCCCCTCAGGATATTGGCGCAGCCATAAAGGCCGCATTCCGAATCAGCACAATGCGCACAAGGGTTTTACAAGAACGCGGCGTGCAGAACTCTTGACTCGCGCGACCGCTCTCTACTTCGTGCAACTACTTGTGGATCAGACGATCACATTCACCATGTGGATGCGCGTGCGCGGGAGCTGCATGCGCAGCCGATCGAGCTGCGGACGAACCCGCTCGAGCTCCATCTGCACACGAGGCGTAATGCGCTCGAGCTGTGGCTCGATATTTCTCATCTGCACTCGAACACCTTCCATCGCGCGACCCAGCTCAGGCATCCGCTCAAACGTCATTCCCTCCATTGGCGGCATCGGCGCCATGCGCGGCATTGACGGCATTGATGGCATCATTGGCATCGCCGGCATCGTCATCCCGTTCAGAAAGCCGTCACCGCCCATGAACATCATCCCTCCACTTCGTGGTAGATCACCCGCGCGCGCCACTTTCATCGCTACATCGCGGAACTGGCCGTTCGAGTAGACCTTGAGCGTGACGTTGTCGCCGGGCTTGAGCTGCGAGATTTCACGCTGCAGCCGGTTCGCCTTCGTGCTGCTGAGAGATCGATCACCGGCGTCCTCGCGCGAAACGCGCAAACTGACTCCGTTGATCGCTGCGATGCGGTTGCCTTCCTCGATTCCCGCCTTGGACGCCGGACTCGAGTCGACGACGCTCATCACGAGCACACCGAGCGTGTCGCGGCGACTTCCCGTGACGCCAATGCTGAATCCAAGCGCAGGCCTGTTCTCCATGTCCGACTTAGTCGTCCGCGTAAAGCTCACCTTCTTGAACAGCTCATCCGAATCGGCGGACTTGATCTTCATCGTTTGCGTACGTCCGTCGCGATAGACGCGCAGCTCCACCTCGTCACCCGGCTTGGACTTCGCGAGCTCGCGCGTGAGACGACGCGTCAGCGCATTTGACATGTCGCCGTCTTCGACATCGGCGGCGTTGATGCGAAGGCTGACCCCATTGATGGCCGCGATGCGATTTCCTTCCTCTATCCCAGCCTTCTCGGCGGGACTGCCCTGTGTAACGGAAGTGACCATGAGGCCGAGGGTATCGCGCAGTGTCCCGGTCGCAGTGGTGCCGATGCCGAGTGCAGCGCGATGGCCGTCGCTCTCGAACGAATACATGTTGGGCGCGATGGTGCGGACGCGGCTCTCAGTGGAAGGCCGCGGCTCTTGCGCGCCGACGGTGATCGTGGCGGCCGAAGTCGCCGCTAGGGCAAGAAGATACGTGACTCGCATTGGGTAGGTCCTCGGGTCCGATGAAACGCGTACTGCTGTGACACGACCGGTCCCGGAACGGTTGCCTGCCTTGGCAGCGGCTGCCAGCCCCGTCCTTGTGAAATCCTTATGCGAGGATAGCGAATCCTTGTGCCTGCCCGAAGCCCGCCGTGATAGCGTTCGAGAGGCGTGTTTCGCACCTCCCGTCCCCACCCTTTCGGCTTCGATGGCATCGGCGTACGGCAGCATCAAGAGAGTCATCTTCGGACGCCCGCTCGCGAGCGAGCGGCTCGAGCACGAGCGGTTGAACAAGAAGACCGCGCTCGCTGTGCTCTCGTCGGACGCGATCTCATCAGTGGCTTACGCCACCGACCAAATCCTCTTCGTGCTGGGAGGAGCAATCGGGCTGGCCGCGGTGAACTACGTGGTCGGGATCTCTGGCGTGATCGTTGGACTCCTCGTCCTCGTCGGGCTGTCGTATCGCCAGACTGTATTCGCCTACCCGAATGGTGGCGGATCCTACACGGTGGCGAAGGAGAACCTCGGCGTCATGCCGGGCCTGGTGGCTGCGGCTGCACTGCTCACGGACTACATCCTCACCGTCGCAGTGTCGATCTCTGGCGGCGTCGCGGCGATGACGTCGGCATATCCAGCGCTGCGGCCGTACACGGTGCTCATCTGCGCCCTTTCCATCCTGCTGCTCGCCGTCGTGAATCTGCGGGGCGTACGTGAGTCAGGCGCAGCGTTCTCACTGCCGACGTACGCCTTCATCGCGATGATGCTGACGCTGATCGGCATTGGAGGCTACCGCTACTTCACCGGACACGAGCTCGCGCAGATCACCGACGCGCTCAAGGTCGATCCGGTCTCGGCGCGGCGCGCAGGGACCATGTCGCCGCTCACCGGATTCGCGTTGATGTATCTCCTCATGCGCGGCTTCGCCGAGGGATGCGCTGCGATGACGGGAACGGAAGCGATCTCCAACGGAGTGATGGCGTTCAAGTCGCCCGCGCAGAGGAACGCGGCGACCACACTCGCGTGGATGGTTGCGATCCTCGCCACCTTCTTCATCGGCGTGTCGTTTCTGGCGCAGCACTATCACGTCATGCCGACGCAGAGCGAGACGGTCCTCTCGATTCTCGGGCATCATGTGTTCGGCGGTGGTCCACTCTACTACGGACTGCAGTACACCACGTTTGCCGTGCTCGTGCTGGCCGCCAACACGGCGTTCGCGGATTTCCCTCGCCTTGCCGGCATTCTCGCGCACGACAGCTACATGCCTCGCCAGCTCGCTGCGAGAGGCGATCGACTCGCGTTCTCGAACGGCATCGTGAGCCTGGCATTCGTCGCGCTGTTGCTCGTGTGGCTCTTCCATGGCGACACGAATTCCCTTGTGCCGCTGTACGCCATTGGCGTCTTCGTCTGCTTCACGCTCTCGCAGGCGGGTATGGTGGTGCACTGGAGAACGACGCGTGACGAAGGCTGGCGCTGGAAAGCCTGGCTTAACGGAATCGGTGCTGTGGCCACTGGACTCGTATCCATCATCCAGCTCGTGACGAAGTTCACGACCGGCGGATGGATCATCGCGTTGATCATTCCAGCGATCATCCTGCTGCTTCGCAAGATCCACCGACACTACACGGAATTCGCGGAGGAGATCAAGTTCACGGGACACAGTACGATCATCCCGCTGCACCATACGGTGATCGTTCCGGTCAACAGCATCACGAAGGCGACGTCGGCGGCGCTCGTCTATGCGACGACAATCTCCGAGGAAGTGATCGCCGTCTGCATCGAGGTCGACAAGGCAGACACCGACAAGATGGTCGCCGCGTGGGAAGCCTGGGACATCGGCGTTCCGCTCGAGGTCGTGAAGTCTCCGTACCGTTCGATTCTGAAGCCGCTGGTGGAGTACGTGGACAACCTGCGCATGGTCACTCCCGGCGAGCTGGTGACGGTTGTCGTTCCGGAGATCGTGCCCAGGAAATGGTGGGAGCACCTTCTGCACAACAAGACTGCGCTCTTTATTCGCACGGCATTTCTGTTCAAGCCGAACGTCGTGGTGACGGCTGTTCCGTACCTCGTCGGCCACTCGTACACCATCCGGCAGATGCTGGATCACGACGAGGACCTCGACTCGACGGAGGAGTTCGGAGGCGTCCGCGCCTCCTTGGTAGAAACTCCGTCGCAGTAGGTGCACGCGGCGGAGCGGATCGGCCATATTTCCACCATGGCCACGACCTCCCCTCCCTCGGCGTCCCCGCACAGCAAGCCTGATCTCGAGGCGTTCGAGCACCACTGGCAAGACGAGGCCGACGCAGCATACCTGTATCGCCTGCTGGCCGAGTCCGAGCCCGACCCGTCGAAGCAGGACATCTATCGCCGGCTCGCGGACGTCGAAGACCGGCATCTCGAGATCTGGGCAGACTTGCTCTCCAGAGCGGGTCGCACGATCGGTCCGCATCAGCCCACTGCACGCACGCGTCTGCTGGCGTTCCTTGGCCGGCGTTTCGGGCCGGGTTTCCTGCTCCCGATACTGCTGGCCGAAGAGGGACGCGAGGTCAAAGCGTATCTCGACATGCACCGCACGACCGAGCGCGGTGTTGCCGGTCGCGACGAAGCGTTGCTGCTCGCCAAGGAATCGGCCGAGCACGCGACCACGCTCAACGGTGTCGCCGGACGCACGGGCGAGCCTTGGCACAAAACGGGTGCCGGCGGCTTCCTGCGCAACGTCGTCTATGGCTTCAATGATGGATTGACGGCGAACTTCGGGCTCGTCGCCGGCGTCATCGGCGCGTCCACGAGCACGCAGTATCACGCGGTCATCGTCGCGGGTGTCGCTGGACTCATCGCCGACGCGCTGTCGATGGGGTCGAGCGGCTACCTCGCGGCGCAGAGCGAGCGCGAGGTATACGCGCACGAGATCGCGATGGAGCGCGATGAAGTCGCGCTCATGCCGGAGATCGAGCGCGA
>JBDUCR010000113.1:0-5340 GCA_040003345.1 bacterium | reverse complement strand
GGATAGATCTCGTCAAGCGTACTGCCGTCGTACAGACGCCCGTTCTTCATCACGTAGCGGACCGTGTTCGTGTTGCGAATGTCTTGCAACGGATTGGCGTCGAGCACGACGAGGTCGGCCAGCTTGCCTACCTCCAGCGTACCCAGATCGCGCTGCAGCCCAATTCCCTCTGCACCAAAGATGGTCGCGGCGCGAAGCACGTCGTGTGGGGCCATGCCCCCCTTCGCGATTGACCACATCTCCCAATGGTAGCCGAGCCCGTTGAGCTGGCCGTGACTGCCAACGCCGATGCGACCGCCCGCTTTCACGATGTCGCCCGCTGACTTCGCGACTGCTGGAAAATTGTATTCGTCATCCATGAACCAGCCGCCGGCGTTTCCTTCACCGGGGAATTGACCGCGCACTCTGCGACGCGCTTTAGAGGCCAGCTCCTCGTAGGGCGTGAAGTGTCTCAGCTTCGCGTCGTTGTACGGGTTCTCGCGCTCGTACCAGTAGTTCTCACCCCACGGCCCACCATAGACTACCAGCAATGTCGGCGTGTACGTGATGCCAATATTCGCGTACAGCTGAATCACATCTTTGTACAACGGCGTGATCGGCAGTGCGTGCTCCTGCCCCGGATAGCCATCCAGCGCCATCGTGATGTCGTAACGGAAGTCGAGTGCACCCTCGGTCGTCGGCATGATGTTCTGTTCGCGCGCCGCCATGATCACCCACTGCCGCTGCTGACGATTGCCGGTGATGTATTGCTTGAGTGTGTGCGTGTCGTAGTACTGGCTGTAACGCCGCATCACGCGCCGTGCGTGATCGAGATCCTTGATGTCGTCGCCGAGCCCGGGGAAGTACGTGGGACCGAAGAGCCCAGGGCCAGTGGAGTAGATGCGCGGCCCAACGGCAAGCCCCGCCTCGACGGCATCCTCATACGTGAGCACGTCCGTTGTGCCAGTCTGCGGATCTCGCGTCGTCGTGACACCATATGCAAGGTTGGCGAGGTAGGTCCACGGTTGCTGATGCTCACCACGCTCGACGTCGAGGTGCGCATGCGTATCGACGAAGCCCGGCATGATCGTCTTTCCGGCGACGTCAATCGTCTGCGTGCTCGCCGGCGCCTGCAGCGTTCCCGTTGCGCCAATACCAACGATGCGATTGTTGCGCACGAGGACGTCGCCGCGCTCGATCACCTCGTCGCCCTTCATCGTGATGATGCGTGCACCGCGCAGGAGTGCCGTGCCCGTCGGTAGATCGCGCCTTGCCTTGATGATGATGGGCGTCTCGACCGGTTGATATCCACGCGGATTCGAAGCGGGCCCGCCCCTGCCCTGCGTCGTATCCGGCTGCGCCGTTGAGTCGCTGCGTGCGCGACGCGCTGCCTCGATGGAGTCATCCATCTGTCGCGCGCGATCGACATCGTAGACGAAATGCGAATGACCGATGGAGTAGTGGATCTTGTGGCCGTCGACGCTCCACGCGGGGAACTGTCCGCCAACATCCGTCACCTTCTTCGTCGGCACCTCGGTCGCCTCGAGACTTGCGAGATTGATCGTCGGCGTTTCACCGATGACTGGTACCGAGACGAGATACAGATCGTTCGACACCTGCACGAGCGCTTGATCGCCCGACGGCCCCATCTGAATCGATATCGCGTTCGTCGGCTGTGGCGCTTCTGGCGTTCGAAGGCCAGTCACCTTGAGATGCGTGCGGACATCGGTGCCGTCCCAGCGCAGCGAGACGAGTCCGTCGCCACCGCTATACAAGTAGATGCGACCAGTATCCGCCTTCACGAAATGCGGTGAGCCCCTGCCCTGCGTCGGCGTGATGAGTGTCGCCGCGCCGCCCGATGATGGCACCCACACCAACTCCGCAGCGCCCTGAAATCCGCTCTGCTCGCGTACCGTCTGCGCGGGACTGCGTACAAGAACGATGCGTGCACCGTCCGGCGACCACGTTGGCTCCGACCAGAGCGCATTCGCACTCGTGAGACGCACAGCTTTGCCGCCCGCCGACGGAACTTTGTACAGCTGTCCGCCATCACGCGTCCACGTAACGAACGCGATCCATTTGCCATCTGGCGACCACGCCGGCTCGGCTTCATTGCCTACGACGTCGGAAAGACGCTTCGGGGCGCCGCCCGGATAGTCCATCACATACAGCTTGTCGAGCGCCGTGAAAGCGAGACGCTTCTCGTCGGGACTCGGCACCGCATCGCGAATCTGATGCAGTACGAATTCCGCGGAATCGGCTACCGGATATGTGAACGCGACCTTCGGCCCAACGGCTATCGTCGACTGTACGTGGAAAGGAATATTTTTCGCCGCGCTGCCGTCCGTTGGCACGCTCCAGATCTTTCCACCGTACGACACGACCACGGCTTTGGAATCCGGGGTGAAAGAATAGCCGGGCAATACGTCGAGCGATGCGACCGACTCCTGCTCATCACGCTGTACAGGGTATGCGAGCCACTTCTCGTCGGCAGTTTCGAGGTCGCGAATGCGCAGGCCCGTCTTGGCCTCGTAGCGCGAGCCGTACACGAGAAACTTGCCATCCGGAGACAATGCGGGACGAAACGCGCCGGCCTGCTGATTCGCGCGGAGCTCACGTCGGCCCGTCTTGCGATCGAGTGTGTAGAGCGTGTACTGCGGCATGCCGGCGTTGTACTCCCACGAGCCGCCACGCGCCGCATACCAGATGTAGCGATCATCCTTTCCGAACGCGGCGCCGAGTGTGGTGAGTTGGGTCGCCCCGTTGAGTGGTGTGGGGTCCTTGATGAGTTGCAGTCCGCCGCCGCCATCCTTGTGGTACATGTACAGCTTCGACGCGCCGATCGATGCGGCCGCACGCGAGACGACGATATACTGTCCATCGGGAGTCCACTCCGGGGAGCGATAACGACTCGTCTTTCCCTTGGTGACGAGCTTCGTCTGCTTCGTTACCGGATCGATGAGCCAGACGTTGTCGCCGCCGTCACGATCGGATGTGAAGACGATGCTCTTTCCATCTGGCGAGTAGCGTGGCTGCGCGTCGTACGCGATCCCGCTGGTGAGTGCCGTGGCAGTGCCGCCGGCAATCGGCATGGTGTAGAGATCGCCGAGGAGATCGAAGACGATGGTCTTGCCATCGGGCGAGACGTCGAGGGAAATCCACGTGCCCTCGTCCGTGTCGAGATTCACGCTCCGCGCCGGTTGGAGCTCGAGGTCGGGCTTCTTGGACGTCGGCCGACGCGTGGTGTCCTGTTGGGCCGAGACACTAGTCCCGCCAAGCATGGTGAGGAGCGCGACCAGAGAAAAGCGACGAAGCATGGCGAATTCGATGGAGTGAAGAGACGTGTGCAAGTGTAACGTCGATGGCAACGCATCCGCCCTGAACCAACGGCGGTCGCTTACTTTACGCGAGAACCTTCGGACCACCGTGGCGGTCACTGATTATGGAGATAATTCAAGGAGCAGCGTGAACGACAAGAGAGTGGTCTTCGACTTCGAGATAGAATTCACGAACGACGGCGGCTTACAGGGACAAGGCTTTCGGCTGGATCTCGACGGAGACGACATCGCCGATGAAGCGCTCGCAGCCCATGTCATCAAGGAGCTCCGTCTGCTGATGGTCGGACGAGTCAAGATATTCAACAAGCAGATCGTCGCGGAACAGCACAAGCGCGCTACGACGACCCAGCCGTCGGCCATCGCCGACAGCAACGCGACGTTCGTCGACTTGAGCCATACGATTGAGAGCGGCATGATCACCTATAAGGGGCTCCCTGCACCTCTTGTGTGCGATCACATTTCTCGCCTGCAATCGCGCCAATTGTATGCCGAGGGGACCGAGTTCCAGATCGGTCGCATCGATATGGTCGCCAACACGGGCACGTACCTCGACACGCCGTACCATCGATACCCCGATGGCTTCGATCTCGCCGATCTGCCACTGCCACTTGCGTCGAACTTACCCGGCGTGGTGGTGCGCGCCGCTGGAGCGACCGGACGTGAGATCGATTGGGCGCTGTTCGCATCGGCAGATGTGGCCGGACGGGCCGTCCTGGTTCATTCGGGCTGGGACAGGAATTGGCGTACCGACGCGTACTTCGAAAACCATCCATTCCTCACCGAGGCCGCTGCTGTTTACCTGCGCGACCACGGCGCGCGGCTCGTGGGTATCGATTCGATGAACATCGACGACACCTCAGGCGGCGCTCGGCCGGTTCATTCCGTCCTCCTCGCGGCCGGCATCCCGATCGTCGAACACCTCACCAATCTCGGCGGGCTGCCGATCGACGGATTTCGCTTCTTCGCGACGCCTCCAAAGGTCGCGGGAATGGGCACCTTTCCGGTTCGCGCCCACGCTGTGCTCTCACGTGCGTGAGGCGCACGCACGTCCGTGTCAACGAGCTCGCGGGTCACTATCGACTATTTCATCGTCTGAATTGGCGAGGCATGCGTGATCGCCGCATCGCGAACGCACCGTCGCCAACCCCGATCTGAACGATCAGCGCGAGCAGCAGGAAGGCGACGAATTCCCATCCGCCATTGGGTGCGGTAAACGCCCAACCATTCGGCCAGTGGACAGTGAGCGCACCGAGTAGTACTGGAATCAGTCCGACTGCCACCAACCGCGCATACACGCCGACGATCAGCGCGGAGCCACCTCCAAGCTCCGCGAGGAACACTGGATAAGCAGTCCAACCGGGAAACCCATGCGCGGCGAAGAATGCCGCCGTTCCGGGAAGCGTAAATACGAACAGTTTGAGTAACGCATGCGCGATAAACACCGCTCCCAGTGCCACACGTAACAGAAACACGGCATATGGTGCGATCTTCAAATCGAGCGCGGCGCGGGCGCCGTCATTGCTGGGCGGGACGATGGTTCTATGCATAGCGATGCCTGGTCATATTGTTTGTTTACACGATACTCCTTATAACGACTATACGACAAAGCGTATCATTGTGGCGGCGTGCGAGCGAGAGCCAGTAGTTCAGCCAGCTGCTCCAATTGCGCACGGCTCATGTGTCGAAGTTGCGCGCGATGCAGCTGCGCGATCGCAGCGTCCAATGGTTTGATGAGCGCCAAGCCGGCAGACGTAATTCCCGCGATGACCACGCGTCGATCCTGCTTGTCCCGACTTCGCTGCACTAATCCGCGGTCCTCGAGACGGTCGAGCAGACGCGTGACGTCTGGATCGCGATTGACCATTCGTTCGGCGACCGCGCCGCACGGAGCTCCGCCTTTGCCCGCCCCGCGCAGGATACGCAGCACGTTGTATTGGGCGAACGTCAGCTGGACCTCTCGCAAGGTCTCTGTTTCACCCTGCAGCAACACGTCGCTGCTGCGCAGCATGTTCAGAAAAACCTC